>CAYPKX010000078.1:0-14504 GCA_964411395.1 uncultured Eubacteriales bacterium
GGTGGATTACCTCAAGACCCTCGGCGAGAAAACGGCCCTCTATTTTTCCCTTCTGGGGGATTCCGCATTTTTTCGGTCCGATTATTCCGATTTCAACCATACGGGAATCCGCTTGACGGCCGCCCTTAAAACCTACCTTTCGCCCTCTTCCATCCTGAAAGCAACGGCCGCCTCCGATTATCGTTCGTATCGCTACGACCCGTTCGATTCCGTCAGCCAGTCCCTGTCTTTCTCCATCGATAAATATTTCGCCTCCCGGACGACGCTCCAGGCAGAACTCGGTTGGGGATATAAATATTTCTTCCATCCCCAGACCATCGTCTCCGATTTTTCCGAAGTTCCTGCAATGGAATCGTCTTCTCCTGCTTCAGCCGGGAAGGCCGGCGTAACGGGAAACGGCGGGAAAGGGCAGGGCGGCTCGGGCGCCCGGTCCGGGTCGGGAAATTACGCTCCGGTCGCGGCTTCGGTCGAAGGCAAAGGCATCCAGACGGCAACCCTCCAAGCCCGTCTTGGACAGGGCCTCGGCGACCGGATCGGCTTCCGCTTGTCCGGGATCATCCAATGGAACCTGTCCGGAGAAAATCCCTTCACGACCGTCGATGAATACATGATGATCGAGAATCCGACTTTTGACGCTTTTGCCTGGGAAGGAACGGGCGGGAACGCCCAGTTGTCTTTTCTTCTCCCCTGGAACGTCGACCTTCGGCTGGGCTATAATAGAACGGACAAGTCATTCCCGGGGATCAAGAGCCGGGACCTCGAGGGAAACGACCTCGGCTTCGTCCGGGAGGACGGACGGGATCAATGGGACATCAAGGTGGAAAAATCTTTCGGACGATGGTCTCTCGTCGCAACGTATGCTTTCATCCGGAACAGGTCCAACGATCCGCTGTTCGACTGGAGCGGCCGGTTCCTTTCGGGAGGGGTCCAATGGAACTTCGACTCGGGGAAAAAATGACGGCCGCGGCTTTTGTCCTGGCCGTCACCGCGGCCTTGGCTTATCCCCAATCCGTCCGGCCGCCGGAAAAGCCCCGGGTGACGGCGCCGTTTTACAACATCGAGTCCGAAGTCCGGGTCGAAGGCGTCGTCGAAAATGTCCGTTTCGAGCCGCGCTACGAGGGAACGGCCGCTTTCCTCCTGCTGGACCTTGAGGAACGGGCAACGAAAAGAAAGTTTTTGGTCGAAATCAGCCCGGGCTGGTTCTTCACCCAGGACGTCCACCGGGGCGAACGGGTGAACATCCTCGGCTCTCTCGTTTCCGCGGGAGAATCGGATGCGGTTCTCATCGCCCGGGAGGTTCTCCTCCAGGGGGAGGTCATTCAAGTCCGGGACGCCCGCGGCTTTCCAAACTGGCGGGGAGGTCCGCGGCAGATGGGGAAAAGAAAACGGATCGGCTGATTTGCGAAGACGGGAGTTCCTGGTCTTTTTCATCCTTCCCGCCGCCGGGATCCTTGTCCTCTTCTTTGTCCAAGCGACCTTGAACCGAAGTTTTATCCGGAGTCAAACGGAAGCTCTTGTCCGCGAACAGCTGACCGCCTCGGCCAGAATCCTTGGAATCGAGCTCCAGCAGCGCCTTGAAACCGGCGCCCTCCCCCAAGCCGTCCTCAACCGCTATGCGGGAGAAACGGATATCTATTTTCTGGCCCTGGTTGACGAAAGCGGCGCGGTCCTGGCCTGGTCGTCTCAATTCGAGGGTTATCTTCCTATCGCCGGGCGTCCGGCCTCGAATCCCGAAAGCTGGTTGATCGATTCGCCGGCGGGGACCATTCTGAACGTTGTCCGCTCCATTCCGGCCGGTGACGGCCGCTCCTCTTCCCTCTATCTCGGCTATTCCCTCGCCCGCCTGGACGAGATGCTGGCCTACTCGCGGCGGAATGTCATGTTCCTTTTTTCAGCCCTGGCCGCGGTGGGGCTTCTCATCTTCAGCGGGATCTACCGGATGCATCGATCCTCCCTGGCCCGGGCGGCGGAGGCGGAGGCTGAGCGCAAGGAGAAGGAGCGCTACCGGGAGCTTTCCGGATTCACGGCCGGAGTCGCCCACGAAATAAAAAATCCGCTCAACAGCCTCGTCCTCCTTTGCGAAATGATGGAAAAGAAAGCTCCGGAAAACCTGGCGGGGGAAGCGGCCTTGGGCCGGGCCGAGGTTCAGAAAATCGCCCGTATTCTCGACCAATTTTCCTCAGCCCTTCGGCCGGTCGATCTCCGGTTGGAGACGATCGCGGCTTCCGCCGCCGTCATCGATGCGATCGAAGCCCTGCGGCCGGCGGCCGAGGCCAGGGGCGTTCCCCTTCGCCGGCGGCCGGGCTCCGAGCCTTCCCTTCGAGCCGACCGCGGCCTTCTGGCCCAGGCCATTTTCAACATCCTCCGCAACGGGCTCGAGGCGAGCGAAAGCGGCGAGGTCTCCGTTCAGGTCGATAAAAAAAAGAGTTTGGCCGTTATTTTGATCGAAGACACGGGGCCGGGCATCCCGGAAGAGAACCGGGAACGCATTTTCGAGCCGTTTTTCTCGACCAAGGCTGACGGTCTGGGCGTCGGTCTCTTTCTGGCCCGGAAGATTATCGAGGCCCACGGCGGCCGGATCTCCGCCTCGGCCCGCGAAGCCGGTGGAACCGTTTTTCGGGTCGAACTTCCGGGAGAAAAAACATGAACAAGGCCATCATCCTGATCGTCGAGGACGACCCGCTCCAGCGCCGGCTAATCCGGGAAAACCTGGAAACCGAGGGATTCATCGTCAATGACGCCGCCGACGGCGCTTCCGCCGTCGAACAAATGCGGCGCCTGCCGGCTGACGTGGCCGTGGTCGATTTCAAACTCGGCGGAGAAACGGGAATCGATGTCATCCGGCTTCTTCTCAAGGAGAATCCGGCCCTGGTCCCGGTCATGGCCACAGCCTTCGCCAGCGTCGAGACCGCCGTCGAGGCGATCAAGGCCGGGGCCTATGATTACATCGTCAAGCCGATCGATTTTAAAAAGCTGCTCCTGATCCTCGAGCGGGCCCTGGAGCGCCGCCGTTTGCAGGCCGAGGTCCTGAACCTGCGGGAAACGCTGGCCGACAAATTCAGCGCCCGAAACTTCATTTTTGCCTCACCGGGGATGGAGGCCGTTTCCCGGCTGATGGTCAAGGCGGCCCAAAGCGATGCCAATGTCCTCATCACCGGGGAAACGGGTACGGGCAAGGACCTTGTCGCCCGATCGATCCATTTCGCTTCACGCCGGGCCAAAGGGCCTTTTTTGGCCGTGAACATCCCCTCTCTTCCCGAATCGCTCTTGGAAAGCGAGCTGTTCGGAGCGGAAAAAGGGGCCTTCACCGGAGCCAATGAACGGAAAACGGGAAAATTCGAGGCATCCGGCGGCGGCACGATTCTTATGGACGAGATCGGCGATCTTCCGGTTCATCTGCAGGTCAAACTTCTCCGGTTTCTTCAGGATCGTGAGTTTTCCCGCCTGGGCGGGACGGCTGTCCTCAAATCAGACGTCCGGATATTAGCCGCGACCAACCGGGACCTGGAGCGGGCCGTGGCCGAGGGTGCTTTCCGAGCCGACCTGTTCTACCGTTTGGATGTCATCCGGCTCACCCTCCCGCCCCTCCGGGAACGCAAGGAGGACATTCCTTCGTTGATCGATTATTTTCTCCGGAAGTACGCGGCTCGGGAAAAAAAGACAATTCGGAGTCTCTCGGCCGAAGCGCTCGCGATCCTTGCCGGGCCCTCCTATCCCGGAAACGTCAGGGAGTTGGAGAACGCAATCGAGCGGGCTGTCGTCTTTTGCGAAGGGGAGGTGATTCGAACGGAGGATCTGCCCAAATCGCTGACCGTCCGTCCGGAGACGGACCTGGCCTCGGGAGCGGATTCTTTGGAGGATAAAGTCCGGCGCCTTGAAATCCGGGAAATCCGTGAAGCCCTCCAATCCACGGGAGGGGTCAAGAGCAAGGCCGCCCGTCTCTTGGGCATCACCGAGCGGATGTTGTCGTATAAAATAAAAATTTATGGTTTGCCTCCAAATCCTTACTCTTCCGCCGATTTTGACAAGGCGCATTCCTAATCCCACGGCCCTTCCTCTTCCCGTCCGAAGATTCAGGCGGTTTATTTTCCATCCGAAAATTTGATTCGATCTATTGCCGGTCGGGCCGTGTTGACCTTGCGGCGAAGGATTTGCCGGGCGACGTTCGCCTGCCGGATCCGCTCCTGACGCGGGGAGGAGAATCCGGGCAAAAAATCCGATGGGACGGAGGCCGGCAATCATGTAAAATAGGCCCGTCGTCCCGGGATCGGCGAAGCGTCGAGGGGGGCGGTCATAAAACGGGAATGGAGACACGGAATGGATTTTGAGAGACCGTGGCTGAAGTTCTATGAGCCCGGAGTTCCCCCCGAGGTCGCCGTCCCGTCGACGGTCTTATCCGACCTGCTCCCGGCGGCGGCCGGCCGCTATCCCGATCGGGCCGCCGTCGTCATGGCGGCCGCCGCGGCCGGACGCCTGTTCAACTTCACCCTGACCTATGCCCAACTCCATCGGGACGTGACCCGTTTCGCCGCTTCTTTGCAGGACCTGGGCGTCGGCCAGGGCGACCGGGTAGCCCTCTTTCTGCCGAATTGTCCGCAATTCGTCATCGCCTTTCTGGCCGCCGCTCAAATCGGCGCTATCGTCGTTCCGTTCAATCCCCTCTATTCGACCCGCGAAACCGAGTATCAGCTCAAAGACTGCGGGGCTGAAGTGATCGTGGTCCTCGACCGCTTTTTCCCCGTCGTGGAACAGGTCCGATCCAAAACGAACCTCGAACATGTCATCGTCTCCCGCATCAAGGAATATTTTCCGCCGTTTCTCCGCGCGCTTTACACGGTCACCCATGAACGCCGGCTCCCCCGGATCGTTCTCGGCCCCGGCGACCGATGGTTCCCCGATCTCCTGAAGGAGGGCCGGCCGCATCCTCCGGCGGTCAATCCGGATGAAACGGCGGTGCTTCTTTACACCGGGGGGACGACCGGCGTATCCAAGGGAGTCGAGCTTTCGCATCGCAACCTGCTCGTCAACGCCGAACAAAATCGGGCTTGGGCGGGCATACGCGACGGCGCCGAAATCACTCTGGCGGCCATGCCGCTCTTTCATGGATTCGGGCTGACCTGCGGCCTGAATCTGGGGATGCTCGTCGGCGCCACCCTGATCCTGGTCCCTGTCCCGACGGATATCAAGGGACTCGTCATGGCGATCGAACAGCACCGGCCGACCGTCTTTCCGGTTGTCCCGGCCATGCTGGTGGCCATCAGCCATTTCCCCGGAATTGAGAAGCGAAATCTCCGCTCGGTTCGCGTCTGCCCGTGCGCCGGCAGCGCTCTGGCCCCGGCGGTTCAGCGGACGTTCATTGAAAAGACGGGAGTGCGTCCCGTCGAGGGGTACGGCTTGACGGAAGCCGCCCCGGTCACCCACGGCAATCCTCCCTTTGGCGATGATCGACAGGGGACGATCGGCCTGCCATATCCCGGCACCGAGGCCCGAATCGTGGATTTCGAAACGGGCCGGACCGATATGCCCTTCAAGGACGACTGGACTCTGCCCGGCGAGATCGTCATCAAAGGCCCGCAAGTCATGAAGGGATATTGGAATCGTCCGGAGGAAACGGCCGACCAGATCCGCGACGGCTGGCTCCACACCGGCGATATCGGGCAGATGCACCGCGACGGATACTTCCGGATCGTCGACCGCTTGAAAGACATGATCATCCGCAGCGGCATGAATATCTACCCGGCCGAGGTGGAGGCCGTCCTTCACGAGCACCCCAAGATCCAGGAAGCTCTGGTGATCGGCATCCCCGACGCCGTCCGAGGCGAGCGGGTCAAGGCCTTTGTCGTTCCCCGGGCCGGAGTCAAGGTCGGCGAAGACGAGATCCTGGAGTTCTGCCGCCAAAATATGGCCAGGTATAAAGTCCCCTCGTCCGTCGAGATCCGCTCCAGCCTGCGCAAATCCGCCGTGGGCAAGCCGCTCCGCCGGGCCCTGCGCGAGGAGCTGGGATTGGTTTCGGCATGACCCTCGCGGCCCAACCGGCCGGCCCCCCGGTCACGGGCATCAGCGCCCTTGTCTCCGGGGCCACGGGATTTCTCGGCGGCCGTCTTTCGGTTCTTTTACGGGAAAAAGGTTATTCCGTCCGGGCCCTGGTCCGTTCCGCCGGTGTCGTCGATGACTTGGTCCGTTCAGGAGTCGAGATCGTCCGCGGCGATGTCGGCGACCGGGCGTCGCTTGTCCGGGCGATGGCCGGCCGGCAGTGGGTCTTTCATACCGCCGGGAAAGTATCCGACTGGGGGCCGCGCCGCGATTTTCAACGGATCAATGTCGACGGCACGGCCCGCGTGATCGACGCCTGCCGGGAGGCCGGCGTTCGGCGGCTGGTCCACGTGAGCTCCCTGACGGTGCTCGGCTTGCCCCGTTCGGGAAAGAGGATGGATGAAAACAGCCCTGTGGCGGAGTCTCCCCGGGATTATTACACGGAAAGCAAGCTGGCCGGAGAACGGCTTGTCCGCGACGCCCACGGACGCGACGGTTTGGAAACAGTCGTGATTCGCCCCGGCGTGATCTGGGGACCGGGCGACGCGACGATCTGGCCCCGGTTGGAGGCGCTCCTCCGCCGGAGGCGCCTGGTCTTAATCGGCCGCGGAACCAATCATATCGCCCTTTCTCATGTCGATAACCTGAGCCGCGGACTCATCCTGGCCGCCCAGTCGGCCGCCGCCGCCGGGCGGATTTACCATCTGACCGACGGCGAGGACCTCACCGCCCGGTTCGCTTTGACTGCGTTGGCAAAGGCCTGCGGCGTTCCGCCGCCCCGGTTCTCTCTTCCGTTTCCCGTGGTCTATTCCCTGGCCGCCATGATGGAAGGAGCGACTCGTTGGCGCAGGGCCCAGAACCCGCCGGCGTTGACCCGTTACGGCGTCCGCCTGGTCGCCTGCGACGGCCGCTTCGACATCGAAAAGGCGCGAAACGAGCTCGGCTACAATCCGGAGATGACGTTCCGCAGGGGTGTGGCCGCCATGGTTCGACAAGCCGGGAAAGCATGAATCATTTCTCCCGCTCCGAAACCGCCGCGGACCTTTCCCGCGGGCGTCTTCGCCTCGAAAGCCTCGGCGTCTATCTCCCGGAAAAAAAGATGACCATGGAGGACATGTTGGCCTCCTGCCGCCGCCGGCCGCGCTGGGATCTGGAACGGATCACCGGCATTCACGAGCGGCGGGTGGCCGTGGGCGAATACGCGGTCGACCTGGCCGTCCGAGCCGCCCGGCGGGCCCTGGCCATGTCCCGCTATCGAGCCGAAGATTTGGATGTCATCATCAGCGCCGGGATTTCCAAATATCATCGCGACAGAGAATTCCACCTGGAGCCGGCCACGGCTGTCCGCGTTCGCGCGGCCGTTGGCGCGGGAAAGGCCCGTGTTTTCGATGTGGTCAACGCCTGCGCCGGAATGCTGACCGGTCTATATATTCTTCGGGGAATGATCGGCGGCGGCCTGGCCCGGAGCGGAATGGTCGTCAGCGGCGAGCTCAATATGCCGCTGGCCGAGACGGCCGCCCGGGAGCTGCGCCACAGCTTCGACGGCCAGTTGGCCGCCCTGACTTTGGGCGATGCGGGCGCCGCCCTGATTTGCGACGGGTCACCCGATCCTCGGGCCGGTTTCCGGTTCATGGAACTGGTCACCGGCGCCAAGCACGATCATTTCTGCTATTCCCGCCCCTCGCGCCGGGGTCCCGGCGGAATCCTCGTGACCAAAGCCCGCGGCTTGCAGCGCAAAGGCAACGCTCATTTCCCCGTTTATTTCAAACGGGCTCTCGATGCGGCCGGCTGGACGTTAGACGACGTCCAGCACATCATCCCGCATCAGGTTTCGGTGCGGGCAATTGAAAACGGGGTCAAGGCCCTCCGCCGCCGCCTGGGCGTTGAAGTCCCGGACATCACCCTGTGCACCGCGGAGCGCTTCGGCAACACGACGACGACCAGCCATTTCGTGGCCATCCATGACGCGATCGAACGAGGCCTGATTCTGGACGGCCATAACATCATGCTTGTGAGCGGGGCTTCGGGAATCGTTATCGCCCATGCCGCCTATACCTTCGATGACCTGCCCGGGCGGTATCGGAATCGGCCGGCGGGGGAGTGCTGAAATGCGCCGTTGCCGCCTGGAAAGCCTGGGGATCAGCCCGCCGGGGCGGCACCTTCCGCGTTGGGGATCGGTCCGCCATTCCGTCGAAGCGGGCCGCCGTTGCCTGGAGAAATCCCGGCATCCGAAATCCGCCGTTGGCCTTCTGATCAACGCCGGTGTTTATCGCGACCAACATATTTGCGAGCCGGCCATGGCCTGTTTCATTCAGCACCGGCTCGGCCTCAATATCGAATTCCAGGGCCGAAGCACGATGTCCTTCGACCTCCAGAACGGCGGCTGCGGTCTGCTCGACGCGGTTCAGGTTGCGACCGTCCTGCTTCAGGGCGGGGATGTTGGAGCCGCTCTCGTGGTTTCCGGCGAAGCCGATTCCGACCGGCGCCCGGATCCAACTTTTGTCTATC
This sequence comes from uncultured Eubacteriales bacterium, assembly GCA_964411395.1. Lineage (GTDB taxonomy): Bacteria > Acidobacteriota > Aminicenantia > Aminicenantales > UBA4085 > JAAZPG01. The sequence goes on from CAYPKX010000078.1 coordinate 8,542, forward strand.
CGGCCAGCGGCGCCGCCTTGTTGTTGGACCTTTCTCCGCGGCGCGATCAAGGATTCGGATCGTTCGTCTTCCGGACCCGGGACGAGCAGGCCGATTTATTCACTTCGCATGTCAGCCTGGGTGTCAAGCGGGGCCGGCTTTTTCTGGAGCGCCGGGCCGGTTTGGAGGACGCCTATCTCTCTCTGGCGGAGGAAGTCGTCCATGAAGTCCTGGCCCGGGACGGCCTGCGCCGGGACAACATCGATTTTATCGTTTCCGCCCAGATCTCGACGGGATTTTTAGCCCGGCTTCCGGAGGCCGTCGGCTTTCCCAGGGAAAAAATCCTCGATTTTTCGGACCGGCTTCCCGATACCCACTCCACTTCGTTTGTCCTGGCCCTGGACAAGGCCCTGTCCGCCCGTCATCTCCGGCCCGGCCGCAACGCCCTGTTTCTGGTCTGCGGTTCCGGTCTCACCGTCGGAGCCGCTTCGTATCGCTTTTAACGAATCGGAATAGGGCGGACGGGTGTCCATTTATTAGCGTATTTCGAGCGTTTTCGGCTATAATAGCCGTCCGCTTTTCCTGGAGAGAATCCCTTGGCCAGATTGTACGAATTTCAAAGTAAAAAGCTCCTGCGCGAGGGCGGGGTTCCCGTTCCCGAGGGAGCCGTCGCCTCCACTCCGGCCGAAGCCCGGACGATCGCCGAAAAGCTCGGCCGCCCGGTCGTCCTGAAAATCCAAGTCTGGGTCACGGGGCGGGCCGGATTGGGCGGCATCCAGTTTGCCGATACCCCGGCCGAGGCGGAGGCGAAAGCTGCGTCCCTCCTGGGAATGAAGGTCAAAAACTATGTCGTCGACAAGATTCTGGTCGAGGAGAAGCTTGCGATCGAAGCGGAATATTTCGCCGGAATCGTCATGGACGATGCGGCCAGGCGCCCTCTCCTCATCTTCAGCTCGATCGGGGGGACCGGGATCGAGGAGATCGCCCAAAAACACCCCGATAAGGTCGTTCGCCTGACCGTCGATGTCCGGACCGGTTTGCGCGAGTACGAGGCCCGAAACATGGTCCTGAAGACCGGGATCACCGGCCCGGCCCTTCCTCAGATTGCGGAACTCCTGACCAAGCTGGCGACGGTCGCCCGGGCCTTCGACGCCCGCTCGGTCGAGATCAATCCCATGGTCCGGACGGCCGACGGCCGGATTCTGGCGGCCGATTGCCATCTGGTCGTCGACGATTATGCCGTTTACCGCCACCCGGAGTTGGGCATCGAGATCGCCCGGGAGTTCGACCGGCCGCCGACGGAGTTGGAGCGGATCGCCTACAAAGTCGAGGAGAAGGACCACCGCGGGACGTTCTATTTTCTCCAGATGGCCGACCGGGCCGAGGAAGGCCGGACCCTGATCGGCTTTCACGGCGCCGGCGGCGGCGGTTCGATGATGTCGATGGACGCGGTCCTCGCCCGCGGTTTCAAAATCGCCAATTACTGCGATACCAGCGGCAACCCGCCGGCAAGCAAGGTCTATCGGGCGGCCAAGGTCATTCTCAGTCAACCGGGGATCAAAGGATATTTCGCCTCGGGTTCCGGCGTCGCCTCGCAGGAGCAATACAATTCGGCCCGCGGCCTGGTCAAGGCTTTTGTCGAAGAGAACTTGACCGTTCCGGCCGTCATCCGCCTGGGCGGCAACTTTGAGGAAGAAGCGATCAAGATTCTCGGGACATATCTCCAGGACCTTCCCGGCCGGGTCGAAGGCTATGGCCGCGACGATGCGCCGGAAGCCTGCGCCGCCCGGCTGGCCGAGATGATCGCCGAGGACGGCGGGATCGCCCACGAAGTCCGGCCGATCGATGAGCCTTTGATTCCGACGAGCGCTTATACCTTCCCGACGCTTACCGGCCGCGTTTTCATCGATCATGCCCAGTGTCTCCACTGCCGGTCCAAGGGCTGCGTCGGCGCCTGTTCTCCGGAGATTCTCAGGATCGACGAAGAGGGACGGCCGGTTCTGGCCATTCCGGAAGCCGAGGCGAAGAAGGGCAAATGCACCGAATGCCTGGCCTGCGAGATCTACTGCCGCTTCCATGAAAAACAAGCGGTTTTCATCCGGCTGCCGATCCCCGGGTTGAAAGAATACCGCGATGGGATTGCGGGGAAGGCCTGAGGGAGAAAACCGGACCATGGCCATACTCGTCGACGAAAAAACCAGGGTTTTGATCCAGGGCATCACCGGCCGCGAAGGACTCGTCCGGGCCCGGCTGATGAAAGACTACGGGACCAACGTTCTGGCCGGCGTCACCCCCGGCCGGGGCGGGCAGGATGTCGCCGGCATCCCGGTTTTCGATTCGGTCGAGCAGGCCCGGGACCGGGTCGGGGAAATCGACGCCAGCGTCATCTTCATTCCCGCGGCCCTGGTCAAAAACGCCGCCCTGGAGGCCATCGCCGCCGGAGTGAAGCTTCTGGTCATCGTTCCCGACCGGGTTCCGATTTATGATGTCCTCGAAATTGCGGCTGCGGCCGAATCGGCCGGGGCGCGGTTTGTCGGGCCCAACACCCTCGGCCTTCTCAGTCCCGGGAAAGCCGTTTTGGGAATGATCGGGGGCCGGGCCGAGCGGGCCCGGGAGTGGTTTCGGCCCGGGCCGGTGGGCGTCAGCTCCCGGAGCGGCGGGATGACCTCGTCCATCGCCTATTACCTCAGCCGGGCCGGGCTTGGCTTGAGCACGATCGTTCATGTCGGCGGCGATTCCATCGTCGGCACATCCCATCCCGAAGTCATGGAGCTGTTCGAAAACGATCCCGAAACGCGGGCCGTGGCCATGTTCGGCGAGATCGGGACGACCCAGGAAGAGCGGGTCGCCGACCTCATCGAGCGGAAAAAATTCACCAAACCGTTGGTGGCCTTCATCGGCGGAAAAGCGGCCAAGTCGGGAACCCGCTTCTCCCATGCCGGTGCCATTGTCGACGGAAACCGCGGCTCCTATGAGAGCAAGGTCAAGCGCCTGCGCGATGTCGGCGTCCGGGTCGTCGACGCGGCCGCCGACATCCCCCGTTGCCTCTCGGAAATTCCCGATTTGCGCCCATAGCCGGTTCGAGGAGGAAGTCCATGCCCGAAAACAAGGAAAAATGGCCGACAGCCATCACCGAGGTCAAGCCCAACCGGATCATGGCCCGGGGCTATCTCATCGACGAGATGATGGGAAAGATTTCATTCGCCCAGGCCGTTTATCTCGTATTGAAAGGGGATCTGCCCTCACCCGAAGTCGGCAAGCTCCTGGATGCGATCTTTGTTTCCTCCATCGATCACGGGGCGTCTCCTCCGTCGGCTCTGGCCGCCCGGACGGTTGCCTCGACCGGAGCGGACCTCAACGCGGCCGTGGCCGCCGGGATTCTCTCGATCAACCGCTTCCACGGCGGAGCGATCGAAGAAGGCCAGCGGATGTTCCTGGCCGTCGCCGGGAAGGCCGAATCCAGGGGCGGCGACGAAAGAGCCGCGGCGGCGGCCGTCCTGGACGAAATGAAAGCCAGGGGCAAAAGGGCCTCGGGCTTCGGCCATCGGCTCCACACCAAGGATCCCCGGACGGCCAAGCTCTTCGGCCTGGCCGAGGGCCTCGGGCTGGCCGGACGCCATGTCCGGATCGCCCGCCTGGTCGAGGAGGTTCTGGCCGCCCAGACCGGCAAACCCCTTCCGATCAATGTCGACGGGGCGATCGCCGCTCTTCTTTGCGATCTGGGCGTTCCGCCGGAAATCGGCAACGCCTTTTTCATGATCGCCCGGGTGCCGGGGCTGGTGGCCCACGTCCATGAGGAAAAAACCCGGATGAAACCGATGCGCAAGATCGATCCCGAGGGGTATGAATACGACGGCCCGGCCGAAAGGAAAATCCCATGAGCGTTTCCCAGGAAAAAATTCTTGAGCTGTTGCCCGAGATCGGGCAGATCGAAGATTCCGGATTGCGGGCCCTGACCCTGAAAATCTGGCATGAAGCGGTGAAAAAAGGCGGCTGGACGGAGGATCAGCTGGTCCGGATGCCCTTCACCCTGCTTCTCAAGACGGTCTCGGTCAGTCTGGTCGAACACACCCGGGCGGTGACCCGGACGGCGGTGGGCATCGGCGATGTCCTTCGCCGCGACTATGGGACCAAGGTCCGGGTGGACCGCGATGTTCTCCTGTCCGGGGCGATCCTCCACGACGTCGGGAAGCTCTTCGAGTATTCCCTGGAGAACGGCGCCTTCGTCAAAAGCAAAGGCGGGGAGCTTCTCCGTCATCCGATATCCGGAGCGGCGTTTGCCTATCAATACGGTCTGCCCGAGGAGATCGTCCACATCATCGCCGCCCATTCCAAGGAAGGCGACGGCGGCCGGCGGACGATTGAAGCGATCATTGTCAACCACGCCGACTTCGTCAATTTCGACGTCTTTAAATAAACGGAGCGCGCCATGGGCCAGACGTTCAGCGAAAAGGTCCTGAGCAAGAAGGCCGGCCGCCCGGTCCGGGCCGGGGAAGTCGTCACCGTCTCTCCGGATTACTGCCTGTCTCACGATAATTCCGCGGCCATCATCGGGGAATTCAGGAAATTCGGCCTTCCCCGGGTCAAGAATCCCGACGCCGTCGTGATCATCCTCGACCACATCGTTCCGGCGGCCGACGAAAAGTACGCTCAGAACCACAAAACCATCCGGGAGTTCGTCGCCGAACAGAACCTGCCTCATTTCTTCGACATCGAGAACGGCGTGTGCCATCAGGTTCTGCCCGAGGAAGGGTTCGCTCTTCCCGGCAAGGTCATCATGGGAAGCGATTCGCACACGACAACGTACGGGGCGTTCGGGGCTTTCGCCGCCGGCATCGGCCGGACCGAAGCGGCCTCGATTTGGGCGACCGGCGAGATCTGGCTCCGGGTGCCGGAAACGCTTAAAGTCGAATTCCATTGCCGGTTTGCCGAAGGCGTATCGGCCAAAGACGCGATTCTCAAGATCATCGGCGATCACGGGGCCGACCGGGCCAACTACGAAGCGATCGAATTTACGGGCCCGGCCGCGGGTGAATTCAGTCTGTCTTCGCGGATGACCCTGGCCAACATGGCCGCCGAAATGGGGGCGAAAAACGGGTATTTCATCCCTGATGCGCTGACGGTCGCCTGGCTCAAGGCTCGAACCCTTCGAGAGTTCGAAGTCATTCAGTCCGATCCCGAGGCGACCTACGAAGCCGTTCTTTCTTACGATCTTTCGACCCTGGAACCCCAGATCGCCTGTCCCCACACCGTCGACAACGTCCAGCCGGTCGCCGCTGTCGCCGGCAAGCCCGTCCAGCAGGTCCTCATCGGAACCTGTACGAACGGACGCCTGGATGACCTCGAGACGGCGGCCAGGATCTTGAAGAAGCGAAAGGTCCATCCGGGCACCCGGACGTTGGTCCTTCCGGCTTCGCGCCGCGTGTATCTGGACGCTCTCCGCAAGGGGACGATCGAGATTCTCAGCGAAGCGGGATGCGTGATCCTGAATCCCGGATGCGGGCCCTGCCTCGGCGCCCATCAGGGTATATTGGCCGCCGGGGAAACCGTGGTTTCGACGTCCAATCGCAATTTCCGCGGCCGGATGGGGAACCGCGATTCCGAGATCTACCTGGCCTCGCCGGCGACGGCCGCGGCCACCGCGGTGGAAGGAAAAATCACCGATCCGAGGACACGGCTATGAGCACCGGACGCGTTTGGAAGTACGGCGACAACGTGAATACGGACGTCATCTTTCCCGGGCGGTTCACCTACACCCTGATGACCCCGGCGGAGATGGCCGGGCATGCGATGGAGGATTTGGACCCGGAGTTCGCCAGGTCGGTCAAGCCCGGCGACGTCATCGTCGCCGGGAAAAATTTCGGCTGCGGGAGCTCCCGGGAACAAGCCGCCGCCTGCCTCCGGGCGGCCGGGGTGAAGGCGGTCGTCGCCAAGTCGTTCGCCCGGATTTATTTCCGAAACGCCATCAATCTCGGCCTGGCCGT
>CAYPKX010000079.1:0-14366 GCA_964411395.1 uncultured Eubacteriales bacterium
TATCCGGCGGAGGAGCTCGTAGCCGTCCAGCCTCGGCATCATGATGTCGGAAACGATGATGTCCGGCGGATTTTTTTCGATCGCTTCCCAGGCTTCGAATCCGTCGGAGGCGAGGGCGACGTCATGGCCGAATCCCAGAAGCATGGACTGGATGAATGCCCGTAAGTCGGTGTTGTCCTCGACGAGGAGGACGCGGTCGTCGGCTTTGCCCGGAGAGCCGGGCGAATCGGGTCCGGCCTCGGAGGCCGGGGACGGTTGTTCGATGCGCATCAAGTCGTCCAGGGTGATCCGGGCGATGTCGTCCCGGCGCCGGAGGATCGGACGGAGGTTTTCGCCGGCGACCGGCCGGAGGAGGAGGCGTTCGGCGCCCGCCGATCGCCGTTCCAGATAAGCTTCCGGGGCCAGGTCCTTGAGGTTCGTCGGCAGCTCGACGCGGAAGCGCGAGCCGTGTCCCGGCTCGCTTTCAGCCGAAATCCGGCCCATCATCAAATCGACGTATTCCTTGACCAGGGTCAGGCCGATGCCGGTCCCTTCGTACCGGCGGGTGCTGGACCCGTCCACCTGGTGGAACCGTTCAAAGATTTTCGACAGGTTTTCCCCGGCGATTCCGATCCCGGTGTCCTCCACCTCCAGGACGATCCAGGGACTTTCGGCTTTCAAGGTCAGGGCGACCGATCCCTTTTCGGTGAATTTCAAGGCGTTGCGGACGAGGTTGGTGACGATCCGCTCGAATTTTTCCTCGTCGATATGGATCGGCGGGACGATCCCGGCCGTATGAAGCTCCAGCCGGAGCCCCTTGCGCCGGGCGACCGGAAGGAGGGTCGAGACGATGTCCTTGAGTGTCTCGGAGAGGTCGGCCTGGGCGAGACGCAGGGGCATCTTGCCCGCTTCGATTTTGGAGAAGTCGAGCATCTGATTGATCAGATCCAGAAGCTTCAGGGAATTGCGGTACATCGACTCGATCAGAATCTGCTGGTCGGTCGAGAGCGGTCCGGCGTCTCCCTGATAGAAGCTCTCAATGGGGCTGATGATCGAGGTCAGGGGAGTGCGGACCTCATGGCTCACGTTGGCAAAGAACTGGGACTTGACCTTGTCCATCTCCTTCAGCTCTTCGTTGGCCCGGGCCAGGCGCCGCCGGGCCCGCAGGGCGTCCAGCCGGGTCCGGTTTTTTATGATGGTCCAGAGAACGGCCAGGCCCATGGTGATGAGCAGAAAATAGCTGTTGGAAGCGATCAGCGGGGCTTCCGCCCCCGCCGGCCCGGACCACAACAGCGGGAGCATGAAGGCGGCATAGACGATGAGGCAGCCGAGAATCGCCCGCCGGGCGTCCAAAATCATGACGAAGATCACGACCAGGATCGTCAAGTTGATGCCGGCGTAATAAACGCTGGTCGGCCCGCCAGTCATCCAGCACATGGCGACGATATCCAGGCAGCTGACGACCATCAGGATCATTCCGGTTGTCAGCGGATGTTCCCGGACAATCTTCGTTTTTGTGGAAAAATAGACCGCCGCGCAGACGGCGACTTCGAAAAGGCGCAGGCTCCAAAACTCCGTCAACAGCCCGGGAAAGACGATCAGGTCCAACGTTCCGAACAGGGGAAAGAGGATCATCCCGATGACGCAGGTGAGACGGAGCATCCTCAGGCTGAGGTCTTTGGATTCCGCTTCGAACTCCCGCTTAAGATCGGAGTCGTCGATTCGCTCGGCGATGAAATGGAAGATATCCCGAAGAGTCATGGGGATACGGCTCGGAACGGCGGAAAAGAATTGCCGGAAGGAAAGCGGAGGAGACCCGCGGCCGGTCGGGACATCCGCGGAGTGGTCACGCCCGGAGTTTAGCTTTGAACGCCGGCGGTTGTCAAACGCGTGAACGGGGCTGTCCGGAACGCGAAAACGTCCGCTTGTGCGCGGATTCGGTTCCCGGGGGGCGGGTTGCGCCCGGGCCGGGCCCGGCTTACAATGGACAAAAGGCCATGAAAGCAAAGACCGGCCAAAGGCGCGTCTGCGATCCGGAAGGCGGCAAGGAAGCCAAGGTTCGCCAGCTGCGGATGGCCCTGTCCGCCGCCAAAATCGGGTTATGGGATTGGGACCTGTCCACCGGCCGGGTCATGATGTCCGAGAGCCGGCCGGCCGTCCTGCGGCTCGGGCGGGGGCGAGACCTGTCGTTTGCGGCTTTCGTCCGAACCATCCAGCCCGAGGACCAGCCGCGCATTCTCGCCGCTCTCCGCGAGGCCATCCGCCGTAAAGCGTCCTTCGATGAGGAGTTTCGGACGGGCGGCCGCGGCCGGGATGTCCATTGGATGCGGATCCGGGGGCGGGTTTACTCGGGTGCGGACGGATCTCCGGCCCGAGTCATGGGCAGTATTCACGACAAGACCGAGCGGCGCATGGCCTTCGATTCGCTTTCCCGGGCCCGTAACGAGCTGGAGGAACGGGTCAAAGCCCGGACGCGGGAGCTCGTCGAATCCAACGAAATGCTTCGCCGGGAGATCGCGATCAAGACCAATCTCCAGCGGCAGCTCATGGAAGTCAGCGAAAAAGAGCAGCGCCGGATCGGACAGGATCTGCACGACAGCCTTTCCCAGGAGCTCGGCGGCATCGTCTTTATGGCCCAGGTTCTGCTGAACCGGCTGAAAAAGTCCGGCCGGCCGGAAGCGGCCGACATGGGCCCGCTGATCGCCCATCTGAAAAACGCCCTGACCCATACCCGCGACCTGGCCAGGGGATTGTACCCGTCCCTGACCGAGGGAGGGATCGCTTCGGCTCTCGCCGAGCTGGCCGTCTCGGTCGGGGAGCTGTTCGGTGTGTCGGTTGCGGTCCGTTGCGAGCCGGGCTTGATCCCTCCCGACGAATCCGTCACCGTTCATCTCTACCGGATCGTCCAGGAAGCGGTCAACAACGCCATCCGGCACGGCAAAGCCACCCGCGTCGCTGTCCGCTTGAGCCGGAGAAAAAGGGGCGGTGTTGTCCTTACGGTCGCCGATAATGGAGTCGGTTTTCCCGAAAAACCCAATCGCAAAGGGCTGGGCCTGAGCATCATGGAATATCGGGCGGCGTCCATCGGGGCATCCTTCGATCTGGAGACGCGAAAGGGCCGCGGGGCCGTCGTCCGGTGCCTTTTTCCGGCGCAGGGCGCTTTTTCGGTCCGGGACGAGCATGACAACGATTAAACGCAGGGGCAAGAGCCGGATTTTCGTCGTCGACGACCATCCGATCATGCGGGACGGAGTCTCCCAGCTGATCAATCAGCAGGCCGATCTGGTCGTGTGCGGGGGAGCGGCGTCAGGGCCGGAAGCCTTGGCTTCCCTCGACCAGGCCGCTCCCGACCTGATGCTGGTCGACATCTCGCTCCCGGGGATGGACGGCATCGAGCTCATCAAGGCCGTCAGGAAGAAAAACGGGAGTTTGCCGATGCTCGTCCTTTCGATGCATGCCGAATCGCTTTACGCCGAGCGGGCCGTCCGGGCCGGGGCCAAAGGCTACGTGATGAAGCATGAGTCCTCTGAAACGCTCCTGGAGGCGATCCGAAGGGTTCTGTCCGGAAAGATCCACTTGAGCCCGGTCATGACCGAGAAACTTCTGGAGAAAGCGACGGGCGGCGGCCGGGAGGGGGAGGAGTCGCCGATCTCCGGCCTCAGCGACCGGGAGCTGGAGATTTTTAAGATGATCGGCCGCGGCCTTCGGCCCCAGCGGATCGCCGAGGATCTCAACGTCAGTGTCAAAACCGTGGAGACGTACCTGTCCCGGATCAAATTGAAGCTCGGAATCAAGGATGCCTCGGAGCTCCTTCAGATGGCCATCGCCTGGAATCCCGACCTGGCCCGGCCCGAATAGCTCCGGTCGCGCAATTCGCCGGAATTCGCCCCGGTTTCCCTGTCGGGGAGCGCCCCGACACGAAAAACAGGTCTTTCCCTTATTGCCCCTTTTTCCCTTCGCCGGCATATTAAGGAATGGAACGATACCGCAAGGAACGCACTCGATGTCAAAGATCATCGCCCGCTGGGAGTGGCGGACATTCGGAGAATCGTTCGGCGAGGCCGAAGCCCGGATCAACGCCCATCCCAAAGATAAGGTCCGCTCGAGCTCCGAGGTCTACATCCTCTCGCGCTGGAGCCGGGACAACACCAAGATCCGGGACATGCTGATGGACATTAAAACCCTCCAGCAGGTCAACGCCGACAAGCTGGAGCAATGGTATCCGGTGATGAAGGCCGGATTTCCTCTGGCCCGGCCGGTCCTGGAGGACGTCTTCCGGGCGTGGAAAGCGCCTCTCCCCAAGCTGAATCTCGAATCCTATTCCTTCGAGGAGTTTCTCAGCCTGCTGGTCGCTCCCCATCCCGACCTCCGGAAGGTCGTGGTGGACAAGACGCGCCACGGCTTCATGATCAACGGTTGTATCGTCGAAATCGCCGAATTGAAGTTCGACGGCCGGCCGATTCGAACCGTCGCCGTCGAGATGGAAGATCCGGCCGCCGTCATGAAAACCGTGAGGGATCTGGGGCTCGCCGGCTTCGAAAACATCAACTACCTGAAAGCGCTGAAGCGCTTCATGGGTATGGAATCGGCATAATCCATAGGAGGATTTGATGAAAAAAGCATTTTTAGGATGCGGGTTGGTTCTGGCGTGCGTTTTCGTCCTGGCGGCCCAGGAAACGACGCCCATTTCCGGGAAAAGCCCGGAAGGCCTGCTGTTGTTCCAGTCGGATGACGGGAAGTTCTCGTTCACCCTGGACGGCCGCATCAATCTGGGCGCGGCCCTTTATATGGGGAGCGATAATCCGCTCGGCAACGGCATGGAAGTCCGCCGGGCCCGGCTCGGCTTGAAGCCGACATGGGGCGACTGGCAGGCCCAGTTCGACATCGACTTCGCCGGAAATGAAGTCGACGTCAAGGACATGTGGATCGGCTACGGCGGCTTCAAAAACATGATGATCACTCTCGGAAACCACAAGGGCCAGTACAGCGTGGAAGAAGTCACGTCGTCCCGTTACATCACCTTCATGGAACGGGGCCTGCCCAACGCCTTCGCCCCCGACCGGCGCCTGGGCTTGAGCGTTGCCAAATGGGGCTCGAACTGGCGGGCTTTTGCCGGGATCTTCGGGGAAGAGGCCGGCAGCGTCGATGAAACCGGGGAAAATGAAGCCCTCAACTACAACTTCCGTCTGAGCTATGCTCCCATCCTCAACGACGACATGTTCATCCATCTCGGCGGCGCTTACGGTTACGCCGAGCCCTTTGCCAGCGATGAAGGAGAGATCCGGTTCAGGGCGCGGCCCGAATCGCATGTTTCCGACCCCCGCTTTGTCGACACCGGCAAGATCAAGAAGGTGAACCACTACAACGAATACGGTCTCGAACTGGCCGCCTCGGTCGGACCGGTCCTGCTTCAGGGCGAATACATGTCGGTCGACGTCAACCGCAATGAGAATCTGGCCAAGGCCCGGTTCTCCGGATACTACGCCTTCGCCAGCTGGATGATCACCGGCGAGAAGCGGCCCTACAGCGTCGAGGAAGGCGAGCCCGCCGGCCCCATCTATGTGAAGAAACCCTCCCTGGGCGCCTTCGAGCTCGCGGTCCGCTACAGCAGCCTGGACCTCAACGACCTCGACGCCGGGATCAAGGGCGGCCGGGAGGACAACCTGACCTTCGCCCTCAACTGGTACGCGTATTCCCGTCTCCGTTTCATGGTCAACTACATTCTGGTCAACAACGACGAGTACGCCACCGCCAACAAGTCGTTCACCGGCAACGACGACTTCAGCATTCTCCAGTTCGGGTTTTACTTCATGTTCTGAGCCGGCCCGGCCCTTGGCCGCCGCCGGCTGCGGGGGACAGGCCGTCCTGTCCCCCGTGATTTTCACAAGGAACACACCATGGGCAAAGAAATCGAACGCAAATACCTCGTCCAAGGCGATGGCTGGAAAGCGGGAGCCAGGGGCGTCGTTTACCGCCAGGGGTACCTCTCTTCGGTTAAAGAGCGGGTCGTCCGGGTTCGAACCATCGAAGACAAGGGATTTCTGACCATCAAGGGCATCACCAAGGGAATTTCCCGTTCGGAATTCGAATACGAGATCTCGGCGGCCGATGCCGACCTCATGCTCGACCACATCTGCGAAAAGCCGCTGATCGAGAAGAAGCGCTATAAAATTCCCTTCGGCGGCCTGGTCTTCGAAGTGGACGAATTCTTCGGCGAGAACGCCGGATTGGTTGTGGCCGAGGTCGAGCTCGACGACGAAAAGCGGAAGCCGGAACTGCCCGACTGGGTCGGGGACGAGGTCTCCGGTGATCCCCGCTACTTCAACAGCAACCTGATCAAGCTCCCGTACACGAAATGGTGACGCCGTCCCGGCCGGGGACGGCTGTCGGGAGGCCGGCATGAGCATCATTCATCTGAAGCAATCGAAAATCCTCCAGGGCCGGATCGACGAGTTTCTGGATACGATCAGCCAGGGTTCTCTCATCTTCCGCAAGGGCATCAAGGCCTACCTGGACGGCCGGGTGGAGGAGTTCGAGGGCGTCATCGGGGAAATGACCCGGATGGAAAATCGGGCCGACGAGCTCCGGCATGATGTCGAAAAGCAGATGTACCTTCACTCGCTGATTCCGGAGAACCGGGGCGACGTCCTGGGCCTCCTGGAGAACATGGACAACGTCATCAATGGCGAAAAGAAGACGCTCCTGCAGTTCGAAGTCGAGCGGCCTGCGATTCCGGCCGAGCTGGCTCCCGATTATCTGGCGCTGGCCGATGTCAGCCTGGGTGCCGCCGAGGAAATCGTGACGGCGGTCCGGGCCTTTTTCCTCGACTTCAACATGGTGAAAAATTATCTCCATAAAGTGTATTACTACGAAAAAGAAGCGGACCGGGCCGGCGATCGTCTGAAACGCCGGATTTTCAGCTCCGACCTCGATCTGAGCCGGAAGATCCACCTCCGCTATTTCGCTCTTCACGTGGAGACCATTTCCGATTACGCCGAGAATGTGGCCGACCGGCTGGCGATCAGCACCATCAAGAGGGGATTTTGAGCCTGGGGCCGCTATGGTCTACTTTTTTCTGATCAGCGGTCTTTTTCTGGGTTGGTCGCTGGGCGCCAACCACACGGCCAATGTCTTCGGCACGGCCGTCGCGGCCAAGATGGTTCGCTTCCGGACGGCGGCCGTGCTGTGCAGCTTTTTCGTCATTCTCGGCTCTGTTTTCGGCGGATCGGGGACGACCGCGACCCTCGGACGCCTGGGGGCGGTCAACGCGCCGGCCGGGGCGTTCATGGTCACGTTGGCCGCAGCCCTGGCCGTCTCCTTGATGACCCGGCTCAAGCTCCCCGTCTCGACCTCGCAAGCCATCATCGGGTCGATTCTGGGATGGAACCTGTTTGCCGGAGCAGAGACCGACCCGGCCGCTCTGTCCCGGATCGTTCTCAGCTGGGGAGCGGCCGTTCTTTTGACCGGGACTTTGGCCGCCGGCCTGTTCCTCATTCTCCGGGCGGTCCTTTCCAGAATCCGCATCCATCTTCTGGTCCTGGACGCCTATACCCGGGCCGGATTGATCATCGTCGGGGCGTTTGGAGCCTACAGCCTGGGCGCGAACAATATCGCCAATGTCATGGGTGTCTTTGTTCCGGTCTCACCGTTCCGCGATTTCGAAGTCGGCGGGCTGTTCACCGTCACGGCGGCGGCGCAGCTCTTCTTTCTGGGCGGCCTGGCCATCGCCGTCGGTGTGTTCACCTATTCGCAGAGGGTCATCCAGACGGTCGGAAACGACCTTCTGAAGCTCACCCCCCTGGCCGGGCTGGTCGTGGTTCTGTCCGCGTCGATCGTGTTGTTTCTCTTTTCCTCCCGCGGCCTTGAATCCTGGCTCCTGGCCCGCGGCCTTCCGACCATTCCCCTCGTCCCGATTTCAAGCTCGCAAGCGGTGATCGGGGGGATCGTCGGGATCGGGATCATCCGCCGCGGCCGGACGATCCGGTACCGCGTTCTGGGGGAAATCGCCCTCGGCTGGCTGGCGGCTCCGATCCTGGCCGGGACGGTGACGTTCTTCGGATTGTTCGTTCTCCAGAACGTTTTTGCCCAGGAAGTCCAACGGCCGTTGGCCGCTCCTGCGGTCCGGCAGGACGTCCTTCTTTCGGACCCGCCGGCCGCCTGGGGCGAGCCGGCGCTCCCGGCCATTCTTCAGGCTCCGAGCCCGTCCGGAAAAAAACCGCCCGCTTCCGGCGGAAAATCGTCGTACAATGAAAACCGGCCGATGGATGCCGGACAAAGGAACTTCTCATGAGGAACGATAACGGACCCTCCTTCGATCCTTTGGACATGAACAATTTCCGGATCGAGAAGCTTCCCAAGCGCGTTCGGTCGCGGTTCGAAAAAAAGCTGGCCGCGGCCGGCATCCCGCTGGCGATCGCGGCTTTTGTCTTCCTGGGCTTTGTGGCCGAGCTTCCTTTCCTGCAGCAGATCGATTCGACCCGGCTGGTGGACGCCGCGGCCAAGACGTCGTTGGCCGAGATCGGTCCGGAAGCCTTCACCCGGAGCAACCATCTGATGCTGGGCATTTTCGCCGCCGCCCTCATCCTCTGGATGACCGAGGCGCTGCCCAACTACCTGACTTCGCTCATCCTCATGATCGGTCTCGTTCTCACCGGGGTTCTTCCGGAAAAGGAAGCCTACGCCCAGCTCGGACACCCCGTCATGTGGCTCAATATCCTGTCGTTCGTTCTGGCGAGCATGCTGGTGAAAACCGGGGTGGCCAAGCGGTTTGCCCTCTGGTTTATTTTGAAGTTCGGGAAGAACGCCTCCCACATCTTTCTCAGCTTCATCGTCATCAACCTGGCTCTGTCGGCCTTCGTCTCGGCGACAACGGCCAAGGCGGCCATTCTTCTGCCGATTTTCATGGTTATCGCGGTGATTTACGGCGCCCGGAGCGGGGAGGGCAAGACCCATTTCGGCCGGAGCATCGTCCTGCAGAACCTGCTCAATATCAATATCGGGGCCGGGGCGTTTGTCACCGGCTCGGGAGCCAACCTTCTGGCCGCGGCCTTGATCGGCGGAGCGATCGGCGGATCCGTGTACTTCTCCGATTGGATGAAGGCCATGCTCCCCATGGTGATCATCCTGATGCTTCTCGGCTACGTTCTGGCCATGAAGGTTTTCTTCCCTCTGGCGCCGGAAGAGCGCCTTCCTCGAATCGAAGGGGGAATGGAACGGCTGCGCCGGGAATTGAAGGGGATGGGGAAGGTCGATCTTCAGGAAATCAAGGCCATCATCCTTTTTATCCTGATCCTGGGATTCTGGGCGACCGACAAGGTCCACGGCATCAGCGCCACGGCCGTGGCTTTCGTCGGCGCGATCCTGGCTCTGTTGCCCGGCCTCGGCATCGTCAAATGGAACGAGGTGGACATTCCCTGGCATCTCATGCTCTTTTCCGCCGGGGCCTACGCCCTCGGCGCGGGTCTGGCCATCACCGACCTTCCGTCCATCGCCGTGAATTCCTTTTTCGACCATCTCGGCATCGGCACGCAAACGCCTTTCTGGGTGTTGTATTTGCTCCTGACGGGAGTGATGACGTTCAGCGCGTTACTGTTCGAGTCGAAAACGATGCGGGCGATGATCTTCGTTCCCATCGCCATCGGCGTGGCCAACCGATTCGGCTTTCCGGTCATCAGCCTGGCCCTGCCGGTCGCCTTCATGATCGAGCACGTCTATGTCCTGCCCTTCAACAGCAAGCCGGCCGCCTTGCTGTATGAGACCGAAATGTACAGCTATCCCGACGTGGTTAAATTCGGCCTGGCGGTCATGACGATCGCCTGGTTTCTGAATATCTTCCTTGGAGAGACCTGGTTCCGCTTCCTGGGGATTACGCCCCAGGGCGTATTCGGGCTGTTCTGATTCACCGGACGTTTGAAATCGCGGTTCTCTTCCGGACAAAGATAACGTCAACGTTCATCTCCCGGAAGACCTCTATACGGTTCAAGGCACGGGACGCTCAAACATCTACGCTCGGCGAGCTCTTTGGCTCGCCCTCGGTCGGCCTGGCCGAGACGGGCCGGCTTCTTCCGAGCCGGCTTCCCGAGCAACCCTGATTCGCAAGGCTCATGGAGGACGGCAAGGCCGGGCATCGAGAAAAGCCTAATCCGGACGATGTTCGCTCCGGCCGTCATAATCTCTTATCTCTGCCCACACCAGAGGGAAGAGAGCCAAAAGTATTGAAGGGATAAAGGGGTTGGCGGGAAATCCGCGTCCGGCAGGCGGCCTTGAGTTGTCCGATGAGGATGGATGCCGAAAATAACAGGGAGGTCCGCCGTCAGGCCGTTTGACGGGCGGAGCGGCGGGCGCTCACAACCGAGGCTCCGGTCACGGCGGCGAGGATGACCAGCCCGCCGATAACCGCCTTGGCTCCCGGGACTTCGCCCAGGGCCAGGAAGACCCAGACCGGGTTGAGGACCGGTTCGACCACGGCGATCAGGTTGGCCGTGACGGCCGAGATGCGCTTGATGGCCGCGGCAAACAGCAGCGCCGCCACGCCGACCTGGACGGTCCCCAGGACGAGGATCGCCCCGACGGCGCGGAGGGTGAAGCGGGGAGCCGGGACAAAAAGCGTCGCCGTGAGTCCGATCGCGGCCGTCAGCCAATGGGCCAGGAGGATCGATTCGAGGGGCGAGCCGTCCTTCTGCATCCGCATAAAGACAAAATAGAAGCTGAAGGCCGCGCCGGAGAGAAGCGACAGGACGTTGCCGAGCATGCGCCCGCCGCCGAGCTTGTCCATGAACATCACGACGATTCCGGCCGTGACCAGGACGATGGCGATCCAATGTTCCGCCCGGGTTCTCTCTTTGAGCAGCCAGGCGCCGATGAAGGCCGTGCAGACCGGGGCGATATATTGCAGGATGATGGCGTTGGCCGAAGTCGTGGTCTTGTTGGCGGCGACAAACAGCAGCATGGTGGTTGCGTTCATGACCGCGGCGGCGATCTGGGGGAACGACCAGTGGAGGTGGGGCCGCTTGAGATAGAGAAAAACGACGGCCGAGGCGATCAGGCTCCGAAAGCCGGCGATCGTCAGGGGATGCCAATCGATGACCTTGATGAACAGACCGGCGATGCTCCAAAGAACCGCGGTGGCGACCATCGCCAGGATGCCGATCCAGGTCGAACGGCCGGTCATTTGAAGAGAACCCGGACGAGGACGATTTCCGAAGCGCCGGCCGTTCGGACCGGCGGGCCCCATCCTTGGACGCCGGTCGAGACGACCAGGTGGGCGTTGCCTTTCTTCTTGTAGCCCCAGGCCAATTCGTATTCCTTGCGGGCGATGAAATTCAAGGGGAAGATCTGGGCGTTGTGGGTGTGGCCCGAGATCTGGACATCGGCCCGGCTGCGGCCGAGGTTTTCCAAGTCGGTCGGCCGGTGATCGAGAAGGATGATCGGCAGATCTTCAGGAACAGGGGCGAGCAGCTCGTCGATGGACTTGCGCGGAGGCCCGCCCCGGCGGGACCGGGCGTCCAGCCGTCCGGCCAGGTATACGGCCGCATCGATCCGGAGGAACTCGTCCCGAAGCATGCGGATCCCCGCCTTTTCGAAGAACGAAGCCCGGTCTCCGCCGAACGAGTCGTGGTTCCCGAGGACTCCGAAGACGCCATACGTCGATTTGATCCTTTGAAACTGGGCGGCTTCGTGGGCCAGCTTGTCATCGGGAGTGTTGCCGCCTTCGACGATGTCGCCGCCGATCAGAACGAGGTCGGCCTCGAGCGCGTTGACCTTGTCGGCGAACTTTTCCATGATCCGGCCGGGAGTTCGGGCCTGGAGGTGGAAATCCGAAGCGAAAACGATTCGCAGCTCGTCGGCCTTGGATGATTTCCGCGGGACTTCGATCGCATATTCGCGCACGCCCATCCGGTTGAAGTTCCAGGCGCCGAAAGCGACGACTGCGGCCGGAAGGAGCAGGGCCAGGGCCAGCCGGACTCGGCGATATCCGGGCTTTTTAACCGTTTCTTTGTGAAGGAGGCCGGCCAGGCGGGAAAGCCCGAAGAGCAGGTCGGTGGCCAGGACGGTCATGACCAGGTAAAGGAGGAAGGGGAGGGCGGCATATCCGGCAACGGAAAGGCCCAGGGCCAGGCCGGAGCCGACCCGGTCTTCCAGGGCTTCGGCGGCCGGATAACCGGCGCAGATCAGGAGAAAGGCGGCGGCCCAGAGGATCCGCTTCCCGGTGCCGCGGATGAACATTGCGATGCGCACGCCCGTATAGAGAATGAGCGGGGACATGATGAGGATCTCGCGGCCCATATACATAAGGAGCCATTATACAAAAAGTGAAGGAGCCACAATACCTAATTCCCTATTTAAGACGAAAATGGGGGATCAGGTATTGTGTCTCCCTTGGAAAAACGATATATTTTCCCTTCGATTCCGTATGAAGGAGACCGACCATCGACCCCCGAGAAAAGCGCAAACGGGTCATGGCCCGTTCGATCAAGCTGGGCCATTGCGTTTGTGATCCCCGCAAGCCCTGTCCCTGCCCCCTGTTTAAAGAGAAGAACGTCTGTACCTGTGCGGGGGAGAGGGTGCCGCTCGATAAGCCGAACGCCGTCGTCCGCCTGACCGAATACGTCCGGCATGCCGGCTGCGCCAGCAAGGTCAGCCAGGGGGATCTCGATCGGGTCCTGAAGAATCTTCCGCCGATCTCCGATCCGCGCCTTCTGGTCGGAACGGCCACGGCCGACGACGCCGGCGTTTTTCGCCTGAGTCCGGATACGACGGTCGTCCAGACGGTGGACGTCTTCACCCCGGGGCTGGATGATCCTTACATGTTCGGCCGTATCGCCGCGGCCAACTCCTTGAGCGATGTCTATGCGATGGGCGGGCGTCCGGTCACGGCCCTCTCCATCATCGGCTTTCCGATCGAGCGCCTGCCTCACGAGGTCATGACCGAGATTCTCCGCGGCGGAATGGACGGCCTGGCCGAGGCCGGGACGATTCTTCTGGGCGGGCACAGCATCAACGACGAAGAGGTCAAGTTCGGTTTCGCCGTCACCGGCCTGATCGGTAACGACGACCTGACGACCAACGCCGGAGCCCGGCCGGGCGATGTCCTCGTCCTGACCAAACCGCTCGGCGCCGGCATCGTCTCTCTGGCGGCGCAAATCGACCGGGCCGCTCCGGAATCCGTCGAAGCGATGACGGCTTCCATGACGGCCTTGAACCGCACGGCGGCCGAGATCATGGTGCGACACGGCGCGACGGCCTGCACCGATGTCACCGGATTCGGACTCATGGGCCACCTGGCCCGGATGGCCATCCAGAGCCGGGTGACCGCCGAAATCTGGTTCGATGAGCTGCCGCTTTTTCCCGGCGTTCTCGATTACGCCCGACAGGGAATTTATTCCGGGGCGAACGAGCGGAACGCCGAGTTCAGCGACTCAGTCGCCGATTTCGACGCCGGAATCGGCGACGACCGGAAAGCGGTCGTCTTTGACGCCCAGACCTCGGGCGGGCTTCTGATCGCTTTTCCTCCGGATCGAGCCGGCACGGCGCTGGAGGAGATGCGCCGGTCCGGGATTTCCGCGGCGGCGATCGTCGGCCGTATCATCGGCGCTTCGGACGGCCGGATCCGGATGACCGCCGGCCGCCCGGCCGGTCTTTCTTTCGATCCCGTCGCCGTGCCTTCAAAGAGCGGCCGATCTGTTCAATCCCGTCAGGAGACTCCCATGTCTGACAAGAATGATACCCATCCCGGAAAATGCTGCGCCGATGTTTCCGGAACATCGGACCACGCCATGGATCTCTTTCAAGACTTCATGGGAACCTCCCTGCAGCCGGGAGCGGTCGATGTCGTGACCAAGGAGATTCTGGCCGTCGCCCTGGCTTTAGCCGTCAACTGCGGCGCCTGCGCCCGGATTCATCTCCGGAAAGCCCGGGAAATGGGAATCGGCGAGCCGGAGCTTGAAGAAGCCGCCGCCCTGGCCACGGCTTTCGCCGGCTGCCGGGCGATGATGCTTTGGAACGAGATTAAAGAGGGATAAGCCGGGAAAACGTCTGGATTCCGCGCCTTTACGACCATGCCCACCATCATTCTGCTCACCATTTCCAACGTCTTCATGACGTTTGCCTGGTACGGTCACCTGAAGTTTAAAAACACCGCCCTCTGGAAAGTGGTCCTGATCAGCTGGGGCATTGCCTTCCTTGAATATTGCTTCCAGGTCCCGGCCAATCGAATCGGCCACGGACAGTTCAATGCCGCGCAGCTCAAGACGATCCAGGAAGTCATCACCCTGATCATCTTCATGATCTTTTCCGTCACATACCTCAAAGAAGGCTTGAAGTGGAACTACCTGGTCGGCTTCGCCATGATCATGGGCGCGGTCTTCTTCATCTTCCACAAGTGGTGA
>CAYPKX010000080.1:0-14229 GCA_964411395.1 uncultured Eubacteriales bacterium
GACGGACATGCGGATTCCGATCCAGTATGCCCTGACTTACCCGGACCGACGCGCTGGGATCCTGCCGCCGCTCGACCTGGCCGAAGTCGGGATTCTGGAATTCGGCGAGCCGGACGAACGGCGGTTCCCCCTCCTGCGGACGGCCCGCCGGGTTTTGGAAGAGAACGACAGCGCCGCGGTGGCGATGAATGCGGCCAACGAAATCGCCGTCGAGGCGTTCATCGACGGACGGATTCCCTTTTTGGGGATCCAGCGCACCGTCGAGGAGGCTCTGGCCGGAATCCGGCCGCGCCGCCTCGGATCCGTGGCCGATATTGTCGAGGAAGACCGCCGGCTCCGGGAGCGGACGCGGCGGCTGATCACCCAAAGGACAAGACATGCTTAACGTGCTCGGAACCATTTTCGCTTTTTTAATCGTTTTCGGCATCCTCGTTTTCATTCATGAGTTCGGCCATTTCCTCACGGCCAAGCTGGTCGGCATCCGGGTCGAAGTGTTTTCGTTCGGCTACGGCAAGCGGCTGTTCGGGGTGAAAAAGGGACATACCGATTACCGGGTCAGCCTCCTGCCGATGGGGGGGTATGTCAAGTTCCTCGGGGAAGGCGTTTACGAGCCGGGCAAGGTCATGGAGCCCGACGACTTCGCCGCCAAAACACGATTCCAGCGGTTCCTCGTCATCCTCATGGGCCCGGTCATGAACATTCTCCTGGCCGTGCTGATTGTCGCCGGAATCAACATGGTCGGGGTGGATACCCCCGAATACCAGAATCAAGCCCCGGAGATCGGCTGGATCGAGCCGGGTTCGCCGGCCTCGAAAGCCGACCTCCGTCCCGATGATATGATCCTGGCCGTCAATGGACGGAAAACAGCGACCTGGACGGATGTGGAAATCGCCGTCGGAACGAAGCCGGACCGGCTCCTGTCCCTGGAAATCCGCCGGGACGGCCAAACGCTGAACGTCCCCCTCCAGACGGAGAGCCGGACCCAATACGACATGGGCTATGCCGGGTTCTTCGGCAAAATCCTGACCCAGGTCCAGATGGTTTCCCCCGGCTCGCCGGCCGAGAAAAGCGGGCTCCGGCAGGGCGATGTCATCAAGGCGATCAACGGCGAACCGGTCTATTTCTACCGGTTCATCGAGATCATTGAAGCCAATCCGGAGAAAGAGTGCGCCTTCCTGATCGAACGGGACGGGAAAGAAATCTCCCTGATGATCACGCCCCGGCGGGAGGGCGAGGTGGGAAAAATCGGGGTCATGCAGACGGCCCAATCCGTTGTCAAAAAATACGCCTTCTTTCCGGCCATCGGCCAGAGCGTCAGGGAGAACAAGCGCCTGGCCTTTCTGGTCTTCGATTTCCTTAAAAACATCGTGACCGGCCAGGCCTCGGCCAAGCAGCTCGGCGGACCGCTTGAAATCGCCAACTTCTCCTACGCCGCCATGAAGATGGGCTTGCTCGCCCTGATGAGCTGGATCGCCGTCATCAGTCTTCAGCTGGGAATTCTGAACCTGTTTCCGGTCCCGGTCTTTGACGGCGGCCAGCTGTTCGTCCTGATCATCGAGGGAATCATCCGGAGGGATCTCAATCCCAAGGCCCGGCAGATCTGGATGCAGATCGGGTTTGTCATCTTCGTCGTTCTGATCGTCTTCGTTCTGCTGAATGACATCGTCAAGCGTCTGCCCAACGGCTGGAACAGCCTGTGGCCGTTCTAGGGATACGTTTCTTCTGACGGAGCGCTTCCCCGGGGGAGCCAAGCCCCCCTTTCAGCCCTTCGTCGAGCCCGGACCCGCAGAGAGCGGATATTTTTTCGAGGCGGCGTTCGTCTCCCGCCGCGGAGCGGGAATCCGGCCCCAGGAAATTCCTGATATAATAGGGGACATGAAATCGAAATCAGCGGAGATGTTTCCCCGGCGCAAGACAGTCCAAATCCGGGTCGGCGGCGTCCCGATCGGGGGAGGAGCCCCCATCAGCGTCCAGTCGATGACCAAAACCGACACGCGGAATGTCCGGTCCACCTCCTCTGAAATCCGCCGCCTGGCTGCGGCCGGATGTGAAATCGTCCGCCTGGCGATACCGGATATGGACGCCGCCCGGTCTTTCGCCCGGCTGAAGAAAAGCGCCTCCGTCCCTCTGATCGCCGACATTCACTTCGATCACCGTCTTGCGTTGGCTTGCCTTGACGGCGGAGCCGACGGCCTGCGCCTCAATCCGGGGACGATCGGTTCGCCGGCCAAGGTCCGGGAAGTCGTTCGGGCGGCCCGGGAACGTTCAGTCCCGATTCGCATCGGAGTCAATACAGGATCGATCGAGAAGGACGTGTTGAGAGCGCATGCCGGAGCGACGCCGGCGGCCATGGTCGAAAGCGCCCTCCGCCATGTCCGCATCCTCGAAGACCTCGACTTCCGGCTGATCAAGATTTCGCTGAAAGCCTCCGATGTGGCCCGGACGGTTGAGGCCTTCCGGCTCCTGGCCCGAAAAACCGTTTATCCTTTCCATTCCGGGATCACAGAGGCCGGCCCGCTTGTCCCCGGGGCGGTCAAGTCGGCGGTGGGCCTGACCCTCCTTTTAACCGAAGGATTGGCCGATACCATTCGCGTTTCCCTGACCGCCCCGGCGGTTGAAGAAGTCCGGATCGCTTACGTTCTCCTGAGTGCGGCCGGCCTGCGGCGTCGGGGCCTCGAAGTGGTTTCCTGCCCGACCTGCGGCCGCTGCGAAGTCGATTTGCTTCGTCTCGTTCAAGCCATCGAACGCGGGCTGGAGAAAGAGGACGTCCCCCTCAAGGTCGCCGTCATGGGCTGCCCGGTCAACGGTCCGGGCGAAGCCCGGGAGGCCGATGTCGGTGTGGCCTGCGGCCGGGGGGCGGGAACTCTTTTTGCCGGCGGGACCATCATCGGCCGGGTCGCCGAAAAAGACATCGTTCCGGCCCTGGCCGCGCTGGCCCGGAAAGCGGCCGCCGGCCGAAGGAGGACGCCATGAGGAAGACAGTGAATCGTCCGTCCATCTTGGAATTGAAAATCGAACGCCTTCGCAGCATTCTCCGCGACCTCGGCCCGACCGTCGTCGCCTTTTCGGGAGGCGTGGACAGCTCTTTTCTCCTGAAAATCGCTTCCGAGGTCCTTGGTCCGGACGTCCTGGCCGTTATCGCCTCTTCCGAGACCTATCCCGAAAAGGAAATCCGGCAGGCCATAGCCTTGGCCCGCAAGTGGAATGTTCGCGCCGAGATCATCACGACGTCGGAGATCGAAAATCCTGAATTCCGAAAAAACCCCCCCCGCCGCTGTTATTATTGCAAACAGGAGCTATGGCGGGAAATGCTCGAGGTCGCCCGCCGGGAGGGAATTTCGGTCGTCGTCGACGGCCAGAACCGGGACGACGATCACGATTTTCGTCCGGGCTCGGAAGCCAGTCGGGAAATGGGAATCCGTTCTCCGCTCAAGGAGGCGGGATTGGGAAAGGATGAGATCCGGGCCGCTTCCAAGGCTCTGGGTCTGCCCACTTGGAACAAACCCTCTCTGGCCTGTCTCGCTTCGCGAATTCCTTATGGAACGCCGATCGAATCCAAAACCCTGGCCCGCATCGGCGCGGCCGAGGATTTTCTGAGAACCCTGGGATTCGGCCAGGTCCGGGTCAGGGACCATGGACCGATCGCCCGGATCGAGGTCGAGCCCGGAGCGATCTCAAAACTGGCGGGGGAGAAGGTCCGGGCGAAGATCGAGGCCCGGCTGAAAAAATTGGGGTATCTTTATGTCGCGGCCGATCTGGGCGGGTACCGGACGGGGAGTCTGAACGAAGGACTTTCGCCGCGCCTCCGGACGAAAAAAAAACCCGGGCGGTGAAACACCGCCCGGGCCGGGTGACGTCTTAACGAATCAACCCTGATCGGTCTTCTTGTCGGTGATAATCGCGACGTTCTCGTATCCGGCGTTCCGGATGGTCTCGTACAGGTCAAGCAGCTTGCCGTACTCGAGCTCGCCGTCCGCTCTCAGATAAAGTCTCTTGTCCTGGGCCGTCAGGAAAGCCTCTTCCAGCTGGGCCTGGAGCTTTTCGACGGTCGTCTTTTCCTGGTTGAGGAACAAGGCGCCGTCCTTCCTGATGTAGAGGACGACTTCGGGGGAATCGGGCATGTTGACGGAATTGAGGGCCGTCGGGAGCGTCAAGTCCACGCCCTTCTGAACGAGCGGAGTCACCACCATGAAGATGATCAGCAGGACGAGCAGGACGTCGCACAGAGGCACGACGTTCGGCGATGCTTGGATCGACTCGCCTTCTTTGCTGATAGAGATGCTCATGGGATGTCCCTTCTCCTGAAATCAGGAGACGTTATTTCGCCTGTTTGCGAATGAAGAAGTCGAGAACCTGGGAGGAGGTGTTGGACATCTCGGCGTCGAAGATTTCCGTCTTGGTGCTCAGGTAGTTGTAGCACCAGAGGGCGATAACGGCCACGCCGATTCCGAAGGCGGTGGTGACCAGAGCTTCGGCGATACCCGAGGCGACGGCGCCGATCCCGCCCGAGCCGGTGGCGGCCATGCCCTTGAAGGCGTTGATGATGCCGGAAATCGTTCCGAACAGCCCGACGAAGGGGGCCGAGGTGGCGATCGTGGCCAGAACGCTCAGACCGCGCTTCAATTCCTGATTGAAGATCGAAGCGGCGCGCTCGGTTCCGCGCTGGGCCGTTTCAATCTGCTGCTCGAAGGCCAATCCGGAATCCTTGCCCTCGAGGAATTCGGTCGCTGCGGCGGCCGTAACCCGGGCCAGGTGGCTGGCTTTGTTTTCTTTCTTGGTGGCCAGGGCCAGGGCTTCCTTGATCTGTCCGGCCTTCAGCAGGTCGGCAAGCTTGGGCGCCACAGCCTTGGACAAGACTTTCGCCTTGCGGTAGAACATCGTCCGTTCGATGAGCATGTAAATCGAAACGATGGACAGGGCGATCAGAACGAACGAAACCACTTTGGCCAGAACACTCATGGCCTGGAACATTTCTACGAGACCAAATTGCATTGTCGTGCCTCCTTTAAATATGCAAAAGCTGTCTCAGCTTATCGGGCCTTACTTGAGGGTGAAGCGGACCGTCACCGTGAAGATGACGCCGCGGGGACGGCCATTGATGACCATCGGCTCATAGACCCACTGACGGACGGCGTCGATCGCCGCCTGGTCGAGCAGGGGGATGGACCGAAGGACTTTCACTTGCTGAACCCGGCCGTAGATGTCGGTCTGGGCTTCGATGATGACGATGCCGTCGACCCTGGCTTCGCGGGCGATGTCGGGGTAGAGCGGTTCGACCCGTTTGAGCAGGGTCGGGGGTTTGACTTCGCCGATGGCCCGGACAGGGGCTTCGACTTCTCCGACGACGCCTCCGAGGACGCCGCCGACGACGCCTCCGAGAACGCCTCCGACGACGCCGCCTTCGACGCCGCCTTCAACGCCTCCCTCGATCCCGATGTCCGAAATTTGCTCTTCGGCGATCTCGGTCGGAATATCGACCGGGGCGACGAGCTTTCCGGCCTCGAACGACGTCTGAGCCTGGACCGGTTTGATTCTCCGGACCGTGGACGACGACGCTTTTTTCGCCGGCGGCGGCGGAGGCGGCGGAGGGGGCGGGGGAGGAGCCAGGAATGCGCTCGTGATCTCGATCTTCGGAAGGTTGGAAGTGGAGAGCAAGGGCGCGACGATCAGGACGGCCACAAGGATCGTGTGAAGAATGAGAGCGACGGGCATCGCAACGGCTTTGCGTTTCCCGCTTTTCCCGGCGATGATAAAGGAATCCTTAAACATCTCCGGGATCTCTTCCCTCACGTGGATTTGCGGCTTCGGTTGTTCAGCCATATCTTACCTCGGTTGAAGAGATAGAAAATCAGCGCTCAACGTGATCGATTATAATCTAAACGATCTTCGTTGGCAAGTCGAAATTGCATGGGACGCAAAACGGCCTTTCTACCGGCGTTTGCGCTTTTCCGGGAACCATTTCTGCCAGAAGAGAACGACCGGACAGGACAGGGCGATCGTCGAGTAGATGCCCTCGATCGTCCCGATCAACATGGTGAAGGCGAAGTCGTTGATGACCGCGCCGCCGAAGATGAACAAGGCCAGAACGGTCAGGAAAACCGTGCCCGAGGTGATGAACGTCCGGCCCAGCATCTGGTTGAGGCTGAGATTCATGACGTCCTCCAGGGGCATCTTCCGGTTGGCTTTCTGGTTTTCCCGCACCCGGTCGAAGATGACGATGGTGTCGTTGATTGAGAACCCGACGATCGTCAAAAGCGCGGCGATGATCGGGAGGTTGATCTCCCGGCCGCTGAACGAATAAATCGAAACGGTGATGAGGACGTCCTGGGCCAGGGTGAAGATGGCCGCCACGCCGTAGGAGAGCTTGAACCGGATGGCGATATAGACCAGCATTCCGATGAGCGACCAGATGGTCGCCAGAAGGGCTTTTCTCCTGAGGTCCGCCCCAACCTGGGGGCCGACGGACTCGAGGCTGAGGACATTGAGCTTGCCGAGGAATGTCTTTTCCTTGAGGAAATTCAAGGCTTCAGCCGGGAGGCCCGCTTTCGACAAGTCGGCGAAATCGGAGAACGCACCCTTGATCTCCTTGTTTTTCCGGATATTGAGGACCTGTTCGGCCAGGGCCGAACCCTTTTCCGGGAAAGCCGGTTCGAACAGGGCCGCCAGGGTTTGTTGATCGATCGTGTTGAGATCGGCCAATCCTTGGGCCGTCTCGCTCCGGCCGTCGTCGCCTCTGAGGGCGGCGATGATTTGATTGCTGAGCTCGGCGTGGCTTTCGAGCGAACTCTGGTCCTTGACGTTCTTGACTTCGACCGCCCGGATCTGGAATTCGCGGCCGGTATTTTCGATTTCCTGAATCGAGCTCCCGCCCAGGCCGACATCCGTCAACTGGCGGCGGATGTCTCCGACCGCGACCGGGTTCTTGAAGACGATCCGAATCAGGGTGCCTTCGCCGAAATCGACGCCGAGCTTGAGGCCGCGGCCGGCGAAGATGTTGACCATCCCGGCGGCGATGATGACCGCGGTGATGATCAGGGCGATGAATTTGTACTTGAGAAACTTGATTTGCGGGGTTTTCTTGAAGATTTCCATGTCAGATACTCAACTTGGTCGCGGTTTTGCGGACGGTCACGTCGAAGAGCAGCCGGGAGACGAAGACCGCGGTGAACATATTGGCCAGAAGGCTGATGATCAACGTCACGGCATAGCCCTTGATCGGCCCGGTGCCGAACTGGAAGAGGAAGACGGCCGAGATGATGGTCGTCAGGTTGGAGTCGAAGATGGCCGTGAAGGCCCGGCTGAAGCCGAGACTGATGGCCCCGGGGACGTTTTTCCCGAGGGCACGCTCTTCCTTGATCCGCTCGAAGATCAGGACGTTGGCATCGACCGACATGCCGATGGCCAGGATCAAACCGGCGATTCCGGGGAGCGTCAGGTTGGCCTTGAAATAGGCCAGGACGCCGAACAGGATCACGACGTTGAAGATCAGGGCGATGACGGCGTTGAGGCCGGACAGGCGGTAGTAGATCAGCATGAAGGACATGACCAGGAGGACGGCCACGAGGCCGGCCATCATCCCCTGGCGGATGGAGTCGGAGCCGAGGGCCGGGCCGATCACCCGCTGTTCGAGATAATTGATCCCGGCGGGAAGGGCCCCGGCCTTGAGGACGATGATCAAATCGTCGACTTCCTGATTGGTGAAGGTGCCCTGGATGATGCCCGAATCGCTGATCCGGGTATTGATGTTGGGAGCCGACTGGACCTTGTTGTCCAGGATGATGGCCACGGCCCGGCCGACGTTGGCTCCGGTGACTTGCTCGAAGCGGCGGCCGCCGTCGGGGCTGAGAGTGAAGGCGACGGCCGGATTGTTCCATTCGTCCGTTCCGCGGCGGACGGTGCGGAGGTCCGATCCGCTGATGGCCCCGACCTTTTCGACGAGGTAGAAACCGGGATGGCCGCGCTTGGCGTCGCCCGGAAGGACTTCGGCGTCGTCGGGGACGAGGCCGCCAAAGGGCTGGAGGAGGGTTTCCTTATCCGGGGCCGGTCCTGCTTTGACCAGTTTCCAGCTCAGGACGGCGGTGACTTTGATCAGGTCCTTGACTCGTTCGGGATTATCGACGCCGGGGAGCTCGACGACGATCTGATCGTCTCCCTGGCGTTGAATGAGCGGCTCGGAGACGCCGAACTGGTCGATCCGGTTGCGGATCGTTTCCAGAGTCTGGACGACGGCCTGGTCCCGGAGCAGGACGGCGACCTGCGATTTCAGGGTGAAGGTCACCCGGTCGGGCAGGTAGGCGACGTCCCAGTCGGCCGTGTATTGGTCGACGAGCTCCCGGGTTTTGCCTTGCTGGTCGACGTCGAGACCGGAGATCTCGAATCGGCCGGGCCGTTCCTTGACCGCGGTTGCGTACGTGATCGAGTTCTTCTTGAAGAGCTCGGTGAACCGCATGATTTCCTGGTCGGTCTCGCCGTTGAGGGAATCGTCGGTCATGACCTGCATGACCAGGCTGATGCCGCCCTTGAGGTCAAGGCCGAGCTTGATCTTGTCTTTGAGCGGAAGGGCCAGGAACAAACAGCCGCCGAGGACGGCGACCGTCAGCAGAATTTTCCAGCGGAGTCCTTTCTTCATCGGATATCACTTTCCTTATTCGAATGGGCCGGCGCCTGACGGCGCGGGCGCCGCCGGGATCCTGCGGGGATGCCGGCGATCGGGGAGGGGAGCATCAGGATTCGGACTTTTCGGAGGCCGGCGCTTCGCCCTGGGAGAGAATGACGCCGACCGAGCCCTTGGTGATCTCGATCTTCACGTTGGCCGCGATCTTGAGCTCGATCCGGTCCTTGAGGACGCCCATGACCGTCCCGAAAATGCCGCCGCTCGTGATGATCTTGTCGCCGGGCTTCAGAGCTTCGATAGCCTCCATGTGCTTTTTCTGTTTCTTCCGCTGGGGAAGAATGATGAGGAGGTAGAAGATTCCGAAGACGAGAACGAAAGGGATCAGGGCGGTCAACATGTTTCCCTGGGGCAGGGCCTGTCCGGTCTGGGGTTGGGCCTGCGCGGCTGCGAAAAGGGCGCTGAAAATCATCTTTGCACTTCCTTTAAGGAATTCAATAGATTCAACTTAACCCGCTGATGGGAATGAGATGGATAAGATTGCCGTATTTTGGCCTTAAAGTCAAGAAAAAACGCTTCCCGCCCGGCGGCGTATTATAAAAGGAAGCCCGGATTCCGATCCGTGTCCTTTCCGCCCGGCCGGTTGAAGCCGCGGTCGATTTGGGCTATAGTATTCCTTCATTTTTAAAGGATATCCTGATGACCGAAGCGAAATCCGAGGGGAAAAAAAAGCGGACCAAGAGCGTCGTCCGGGAATATTTCGAACTCATCGCCGAAACGGCCGTTTTCGTCTTCTTCGTGATGACGTTCGTCGTCCAGGCCTTCCAGATTCCCACCGGATCGATGGAGCCCACCCTGCTCGTGGGGGACTTCCTCCTGGTGAATAAATTCGTCTACGACAACGGAACACCGCCGCTCGACCGGGCCCTTCTTCCCCGGCGCGAAATTCGGCGCGGCGACATCATTGTGTTCAAATATCCCAACGAGCTCTCCAAGGATTACGTCAAGCGGGTTGTCGGCCTGCCCGGGGAGAAGCTCGAGATCCGCGACAAGCAGGTCTATATCAACGACCAGCCGATCGACGAGCCAAATAAAGTGCACAGCGACTCCCAAGTTTACGCCACGAACGGATATTATACTTCTGAGGAAACGATCCGGGACAATTACGGCCCGGTGATCGTCCCGGCCGGGCACCTGTTCGCCATGGGCGACAACCGCGACTGGAGCTTGGACTCGAGGTACTGGGGCTTTGTCCCCTTGAATTACGTCAAGGGCCGCCCCTGGATCATCTACTTTTCTTATACCGCCGAGCGGGACGCCTACATGAAGACTTCGGTCCGCGACCGGTTGAAGAAGCTGGTCCAGTTCATCCCCAAAGCCCGCTGGAACCGGATGCTGAAAATCATCCGGTGAGCGGAATCCTCCTCAGGGGATTTTCCGCACGGTGACGTCTTCGTAGGAAGCGATCGTGATCAAGGGATTCTCTTCTTTGAATTCCCGGGTGAAAATCGTCGTTCGGGCGAATCCGTCCATGTCCTTGGCGACCGGAAGACCGGCAAAATAGAGGACGGTCGGGGCGATGTCGGCCAGCCGGATCCCGTCGGCGCTCCGCCCCTTGGCGACACCGCGGCCGTAAACGAAGACCGCCCCGTCCGGCGCCTGCTCATGGTAGGCGGAAACATCCGGGTTCCCGAGTACCCATTCGACCAGGCGTTTCCAGAACGGCAGCGGCTCGACGCCGAATGGCGAACAGACGATGAGGATTTCATCATCCTTCATCGCCGCCGTGTATTTGCTGATGATCTGGTCGTAATACTGGTAATAACGCTCGATGACCGAGCCGAATTTCTGAATCTCGTCCGGCCGGATTTCGCCGAAGAGGGCCGGATTGCTATATTTGAAGAAGTAGCTCTGGACATCGGCCAGGCCGTCCAGGGTCAGCACGAACAGCTGGGGAGGGATCTCCTGCCGGGATTGAAAGGCGCGCTCCTCGGCGGCCCGGTCCCGGGCCAGGGCGGTCTCCAGGATCCGGCGGATCGGGGCCGTCTCGTTTTGCAGGTCCTTGAACAGGGACAGAAACAGCTTGTCGGTTGCCGGAGCGTTCGGGGGCCCGGCCGCTTCCGGCGGCGCGGCCGACGCATCGTCCGACCGGACGACAACGGCCTGCTCCTCGCCGTAAATCATCTCGATATCCTTGATCGCCGGCGGCGGAGCATAGGCCTCGACGGACAGGAATCCGAGCTGCTTCAGTTGACGGAAAAGAATGAAGCGGGGGACGACTTCGAGATATTCCGGGAATCCGGAGATCTTGTACCGGACATCGGCCAGCCGCCGGTGCTTTCCCGGCAGCTTTCCCGTCTTCAAGGTTCGTCGAAGAACGGCGGCGTCGCTCGGGGTGAATCCCGACAGATGGCCCCAGGATCCCTGGTCCATCAGATAGGAAAAGCTGGGCAGCGCTTTATTGTTGACCAGGGGAAAGATGAATTCGAAGCTCAAGCCCTCGAGGTTGAGGATCGTGACCTTGCGCGAGATCTCCTGCGCTTGAAGCCGGGAGAAGCGGACGGGGCGCTCGGGCGCCGGGAAGCCGAAGCGGAGGACAGCCGCAAGAATAAGGGCGGCCGCGGTTACGGCGAAAGAGATCCCCAACAGGGCCGGGCGGCGCTTTCCGTGGAAGTACCGGTAAAGGAGAAGCAACCCGGCCGCGGCCGAGGCAAAGAGGAGCCCCATCTGTAATTGAAGGGTCCGGCGGACGGAAGGAACGAAAAAGGAAGCGAAATGGAGCGTGTTTTCCCGAAAGACGACGAGAAACAGAAGAGTCAGGAGGGAGAATCCGAGGGTCAGGAAGCGGGGAGAGAGGAATCCTTTCCGATTCGGGCGGGTGACGAAGAACCGATAAATGGAAGCGACCAGGATGGCTCCCAGGGCCGTTAATGATCCGTATGTCGGAAAGAGGACGGCAGCTAAACGAAAAAAATCGAGGATGTCCGGATTGTGGTTGATGTTGAGGTCGAGGACGAGGAGAGCCAGCAGGAAGCAGAAAAAAATCCCGCTGATCAGTCCGTTGGCCAGGAGACGGAGAAACCTCATCACGGGCTCACGTTAGCACGGCCCCGGCCGGGGGTCAACCGGCCGAATCCCGGCTTGACAGAGACCGGTTCAAAGGGTAATAAAGGGAAGGAATCCCATGAATCTCGATTCCGGGTATTTTTTTGCCCTTTCACTGGCGCTGATTTGCGCCGCCGCCGCCGTTCTGGCGGTCCTGACCCGGCGCTGGAAAGAAACGCCGGGGGCCCGATCTTTCTTCGGTGTCGCCCTGACCATGTCCCTGCTCGCTTTGTTCGAGCTCCTGTCCCTCTTCGGCGGGAGCGCCGCCGCGGCGCTTTTCTGGTTTAAAGTCCGGTTCCTGCTGACCGCCGTCATGCCGGTCTTCTGGCTGGTGTTCGCCCTGGATTATGTCGGCCGAAAAAGCTGGCTTTCGAGGCGCCTGAAGGCCGGCTTTTTTCTCCTTCCGTTCCTGACCCAGATCATCGTCTGGACCAACGATGCGCACCATTTGTTCGTCAAGCAGGAAGCGGGTTTTTCCCTGAAGGGCCCGTTCTGGGTCGCCGATCCGAGCCTGAGAATTCCGGGTCTCTGGTACCTCGTCCATTCCTTTTACGGGATGCTGCTTTTCGCGGCCAGCATCACGCTCCTGACGGTTTTTATTCTGAGAAAAAAAAGCCGGGATGTCGGCCAGGCCTTCTTCATCCTGGCCGGGGGATCCATCGGGTTCGCCATGGCCGTTTTGTCGACGTTCAAGCTTCTACCGGCGACGGAATACAATTATTTCACGCCGGTGATCGGCTTGAGCTTTCTCTTTTTCGCCGTGGCCGTTTTCCGGGTCCGGCTTTTTAAAAGGCCGGCGCTCGAATCCGATCGCCCGGATGAAATCGCGGCCGGCCGCTCCCTGGCCTGGTTTCTCCTGATCCTGGCCATTCTGGCCTCCAGTATCATCGCCGTGGGATACAATTCGTTCCGGGAGTTTGAATCCAACCTTCGAAAACAGGCCGAAATCCAACTCACGGCCGTCGCCGAGATCAAAGCCGACGAACTGACCACCTGGCGCCGGGAACGAACGGCCGATGGAGAGATGCTGCAACAGGACGTCTTTTTTTCAGAAATCGTCGAAAAATATCTCAGCCGTCCTTCCGATTCCCGCAACCGCGAGGAACTCATGACCCGGCTCTTTCGGTTCCGGGTCTACCGGCAGTACATCAGGATCAGCCTTCTGGATTTGGAGGGAGTCGAACGGTTGGTCGACTACGCGTCCGCGGAAACCGAATCGTTTCCCAGCTCTCCGGAAGCCATTGCGGCCGTGATGGCTCATGGCCGGCCTCTCCTCTTCGACCTTCACCGGGATGCGGAGAACGCGCCGATTCACCTGTCCCTTTATGTCCCGATCTATTCCGCCCAGCCTCGCCGCGAGTTCGTGAAACCCCTGGGCGTCGTCGTTCTCTGGATCGACCCGGACCAGTATCTCTATCCCTTCATCTTGAAATGGCCGGGGCCGAACGTCACGGCCGAAACGCTGCTTGTCCGCCGGGAGGAAGATGCGATCATTTATCTCAATGATCTCAAGTTCCGTCCGGCGGCGGCGTTGAGTCTCCGCCTTCCGTTGACGGCGACCGCCGTCCCCGCCGTCCAGGCCGCCCTCGGCAAGACCGGTATTGTCGAAGGTCCCGACTACCGGGGCGTCCCGGTCCTGGCCTCGTTGAGAGCCGTTGCGGACTCGCCCTGGTTTCTGGTCGCCCGGATCGATCTGTCCGAAATCTACGCCCCGGTCCGGGCCCGATTGTGGCAGACGCTGATCCTGCTGGCGGCTTTGATCGTCTCGGCCGGCTCCGGATTGGGAATGCTCTGGCGCCGCCAGCGGCTCCGGTACTTCCGCAGCCGGGCGGAGATCGGCCGGCAGCTCCGGGAGAGTCTCGAGCGCTTTGAGCTGGCCAATCGAGCCACGTTCGATGTGGTCTGGGACTGGGACCTCCGGACCAACGCCATCTGGCGCACCGAGCATCTCCGGAGCATTTTCGGTTTCGGGCCGGAGGAATTGGAGGAGGGCGTCCAATCCTGGAAGCAACGCGTCCACCCCGAGGACCGGGACAGGGTTTATTCCGGCATCCAAGCCGTGATCGAAGGAGGGGGGCAATTCTGGTCGGATCATTACCGATTCCGGCACAAGGACGGCCGTTATCTGAATATCTTCGACCGGGGCTTCGTCCGGCGGGACGAGGCGGGTCAGCCCGTCCGGATGATCGGGGCCATGCAGGATTTGACCGAGCGCATTTCGGCGGAGAAGGCGGTCCTCCATTCCCGCGACTTGATGCGGTACATTATCGAACACAACCGGAGCGCCGTCGCCGTCCACGACCGCCGCATGAATTATCTCTATGTCAGCCAGCGCTACCTCGACGAATACGGGATCAAGGAAAAGGATGTCATCGGCCGGAACCATTACGAGGTCTTTCCCGACCTCCCGCAGAAATGGCGCGACGTCCATCAGAAAGCCCTGGCCGGGATCGTCTCCAGCGCCGAGGATGATCCCTATGTGCGGGCGGACGGGACGATCGACTGGACCCGGT
>CAYPKX010000081.1:0-14115 GCA_964411395.1 uncultured Eubacteriales bacterium
AGCGGCGGTCTCCAAAACCGCAGGTTGCGGGTTCAAGTCCTGCCTCACCTGCCAGCTTCATCACCCCTGAACAGCGAGCCCGTATCGAGCGTCCGAAGAAGGAGTGGCGGCACACATGAGCGACAAGCCGAGATGGTACAAGCGGTTCTGGGCGTTTCTCAAGGACGCCCGGGCGGAATTGAGGAAAGTGACCTGGCCCTCCAAGGCTGAAGTGATGAACACGACGGTCGTCGTGATCATCCTGACGGTCTTTTTCGGCTTCTACCTGTTCTTCATGGACGCCGTCTTTTCCTGGGCCTTGACCAAGTTGAAGGAACTCGTCGGATAAGGACCTGCGAATGGCCAAGAACTGGTACGTCATTCATACCTACTCCGGATTCGAGAAGTTCGTGTCCGAATCCGTCCGGCAGCGGGCCAACGAGACCGGAATCCAGGACCAGATCGGCCAGATCATCATCCCGACCGAGGACGTCATCGAAATCAAGATGGGCAAGAAAGTGGTTTCGACGAAGCGGTCTTATCCGGGCTATATCCTCATCGAGATGGAGATGACCGACGAGAACTGGCTCATCATTCGGGACACCCCCAAGGTCACCGGATTCGTCGGCTCGGGCAAAAAACCCTCGCCGCTCAGCAAGTCCGAAGTCTCCCAGATCGTCACCCACATGGAGACGACTTCGGAGAAACCCAAACCCAAGCATTCGTTCGAAAAAGGCGAAGCGGTCCGGATCATCGACGGACCGTTTTTTAATTTTAACGGCATCGTCGAGGACGTCAACCACGAGCGCAGCACGCTGAAGGTCCTCGTGACGATCTTCGGCCGTTCCACCCCGGTGGAACTCGAATTCCTCCAGGTGGAGAAGCTGTAGGAGGCATCTCATGTCGAAAGAAGTCGTGGCCCGCGTCAAACTGCAGATTACGGCCAAGCAGGCCAGCCCGGCCCCCCCGGTCGGTCCGGCTCTCGGCCAGCATGGCGTCAACATCATGCAGTTCGTCCGGGAATTCAACGACCGGACGAGCAAGATGGAGGAGGGGCTGGTCGTCCCCATCATCATCTCCATCTTCAAGGACAAAACATTCAACTTCATCATGCGGACTCCTCCCGCCGCCTACCTTCTCAAGAAGGCCGCCGGGATCGCCAAGGGATCCGGATCGCCGAACAAGGACAAGGTCGGCAAGGTGACGTTGAAGCAGATCGAGGACATCGCCAAAATGAAGCTCCCCGACCTGAACGCCAACGACGTCCCCGCGGCGATGAAGATCATCGAGGGGACGGCCCGTAACATGGGATTGGAGATCATCCGTGGCTAAACCTGGAAAAAAGTATCTCAAGGCGCGGGACTTGCGGACCAAGCCCGATTATTCGATCGCCGACGCCGTCAAGCTCCTCAAGCAGGGCGGCTTCGCCAAGTTCGACGAGTCTGTCGACGTGGCCATGCGGCTGGGAGTCAATCCCAAGCAGTCCGATCAGATGGTCCGGGGAACGGTCGTTCTGCCTCACGGCACCGGCAAATCGAAAAAAATCTGCGTTCTGGCCCTGGGCGAGAAGGTCAAAGAGGCCGAAGAGGCCGGGGCCGACTACGCCGGGAGCGAGGAGCTGATTGAAAAGATCGCCGGAGGCTGGGTTGATTTCGACATCGTCATCGCCACTCCCGACATCATGCGGAACGTCGGGAAGCTGGGCCGGACCCTGGGAACGAAGGGCTTGATGCCCAATCCCAAGTCGGGCACGGTCACCTTCGACATCAAGAAGGCCGTCCAGGAGACCAAGGCCGGCAAAGTCGAGTTCCGGATCGACAAGACCTCCATCATCAACGCTTCGATCGGCAAGATCTCCTTCTCCGAGGACAAGCTGGCCGACAACGTCCGGACGTTCATGAACGCCGTCCTTCACGCCCGGCCGGCGACGGCCAAGGGGCGTTTCGTCAAGAGCATGTTCCTGAGCTCGACGATGGGCCCGTCGTTCAAGATCGCCGAAGACATTCTGGAAAAGTAGGAATTCGCTCATGAACAAAGACGTCAAAGCGCAGCGGATCGACGAGCTCAAAGGGCTGTTCGACAAGAACGGCACCTATTACCTGTTCAATTACAACAAGATGTCTGTCGCCCAGGCGACGGCCCTTCGTAAAAACCTTCGGAAACAAGGATCGTCCCTGAAGATCGTCAAAAACCGCCTGGCCCTCCGCTCGGTTCCCGAGCCCCTGGCCGATGCTCTCAAGCCGGTCTTCCGGACCCCGACCGCGGTAGCCTTCACCGGCGGCGACGCGGTCCTCCTGGCCAAGGCCCTCAAGGAATTCCAGGCCGCCAACAAGGTCCTGGTTCTCAAGGGGGGCGTCGTGGAAGGCGCCTTCGTCGGGCCGGAGCGGTTCGACGAGATCGTCAAGCTCCCGCCCCGCATGGAGCTCGTGGCCAAGGTCGGCGGCTTGATGGCCGCGCCGCTCCAGGGCTTCCTTCGGTGCCTCCGGGCTCCGATGGGGAATGTCGGCATCCTGCTCAATCAGCTCAAAAATAAAAAAGAAACGGCCTAATACAGCCGAGAGATCAGAAAGGAGACATCCATGTCCAAACTCACCAAGGAAGAATTCTTCACCCACCTCGACGGCCTGACGGTCCTGGAACTGGCGGACTATGTCAAGGAATTCGAGACCCGCTACGGGATCAGCGCCGCTGCGGCCGTCCCCGTGGCCGCCGCTGCCGCCCCCGCGGCCGAAGCCAAGGCCGAAGAGGTCAAGACAGAATTCGCCGTCGTTCTCAAAGCCGCCGGCGAAAAGAAGATCAACGTGATCAAGGTCGTTCGGGAAATCACGGCTCTCGGCCTCAAGGAAGCGAAGGACCTTGTCGACGGCGCTCCCAAGACGGTCAAGGAAGGCCTGTCCAAGGAAGACGCCGAAGCCATGAAGAAGAAGTTCGAAGAGGTCGGCGCCACCATCGAATTGCAGTAAGCCTCGACGGCCCGAGCGCGATGAACGGGTTCGAGTCCCCGGACGGCATTTGTTCTTGGCCTTACGCTTACGAGGGGAGCGTCCATGATTAAAGAAAGCGAACATCTCTACCGCGAGCGACAGGACTTCTCCAAAATCGGCCAGGTCTTCCCGATGCCCGATCTTTTGGATATCCAGGTGGGGTCCTATGAAGAATTCCTGCAGATGGACCTCCTCCCCGAGGAGCGGAAGGACACCGGCCTCCAGGCCGCCTTCAAGGACGTCTTTCCCATCTCCGACTTCAAGGAGACCACCCAGCTGGACTTCATCAATTATGCGATCGGCAACTGGGAATGCAAATGCGGCCGGCTCAAAGGGGTGGAAAATTCCCGGGCCCGCTGCACGGCCTGCGGGACGCGCTTTTCGCCGGAGACGTTCCTGACCGAAAAGGAAGTCTGCCCCTTCTGCGGCGCCGCCCGGAAGATCGAAGTGTCCGTCTGCGAGCATTGCGGCGACCGGGTCAGCCTCAAGATGAAGTATGGCCCGAACGAGTGTCTCCAGAAAGGCTACACCTACTCGGTGCCCCTCCGCCTCAAGGTCCGCCTGATTTCCTGGGAAAAAGACGCGACGACGAAGACGAAGCGCCTCAAGCATATCAAGGAACAGGAAGTCTATTTCGGGGACATCCCCCTGATGACCGAAAAGGGGACATTCATCTTCAACGGGATCGAGCGGGTTGTCGTCAGCCAGCTCCAGCGCTCTCCGGGCGTGTTTTATCGTCCGGCCGAGGTCAAGGGCTTTTTCATCGCCAAGATCATCCCGTATCGCGGGGCCTGGGTCGAGTTCGAGTATGACCTGAAAAACATCCTCTATGTCCGGCTCGACCGGAAGAAGAAGTTTCTGGCCACGGTCTTTCTCCGGGCTCTCGGATTCGGCTCCGACGAGGAACTGGTCAAGCTGTTCCATCCGACCGTGAAGATCACGCCGGAGAACGGAAAGCTGTACTGGGAACCGGTCGATTCGCTGGCCGGCCGAACGGCGGCCGAAGATGTCCTTCACCCCAAGAAGGGTGATGTTCTGGTCCATGCCCGGAAAAAGATGACGGCCGAGATTGTGGCCGAGCTGAAAGAAGCGGGTGTGACCCGGGTCGCCGTCGACCGCAAGGACCTCCAGAACGCTTACGCCCTGGCCGGAATCAAGGGCAAGGTCAAGGCCCTGGAAGAGATCGGCGACACGGCCCTCGATCTTCTGATCGGCAAGGCCGAGCCGTTCGAAATCTTCTTCCCGACCGAAGATGCGGCCGGGATGATCATCGTCAACACGTTGAAGAAGGACCTCCGCAAGGACACCAACCAGGCCCTGGCCGAGATCTACCGCAAGCTTCGCCCCGGCGAGCCCCACACGATGGAAAGCGCCGCCAACCTGTTCCGGAGCTTGTTCTTCAATCCCCAGAAATACAACTTCAGCCGGATCGGCCGTCTCAAGTTCAACATCAAGCTGGGAAAGAACACGTCCCTGGACGAGAAAGTCCTCCAGCCCCAGGATTACGTGGAAGTCATCCAGTACCTTCTCAACCTCCGACGGGGGGAGGGAAGCGTGGACGACATCGACCACCTCGGGAACCGCCGGGTTCGCTCGGTCGGCGAGCTCGTCGAAAACGCGTTCCGGATCGGCTTGACCCGAATGGAGCGGACGATCAAGGAAAAGATGACGATCACCCTGGATCTGCCTTCGGCCATGCCCCAGGACCTCATCAACTCCAAACCGGTCATCGCCGCCCTGAAGGAATTCTTCGGGTCCTCGCAGCTTTCCCAGTTCATGGACCAGATCAACAGCCTTTCCGAGGTGACCCATAAGCGGCGCCTCAGCGCCCTCGGTCCCGGCGGTTTAAGCCGGGAGCGGGCCGGATTCGAAGTCCGCGATATCCAGGCCTCCCACTACGGCCGGATCTGCCCGGTCGAGACGCCGGAAGGCCCGAATATCGGCTTGATCTCGTCCCTGAGCTCTTATGCCCGGGTCAACGAATACGGTTTCATTGAGACGCCCTACCGGGAAGTCAAAGACAACCGGATCATCGATTATGTCAAAATTCTCCACCCCGGCGATTCCGAACACCGGATCGGAGACGTCGTCAAACAGGACGACTTGATCAAGACGGTCAACGCCCTCAAGCGAAAGGGCGCCAAGCACCTCCCCGTCGTTCAGCCGTTCTGCCATTATTTGACCGCATGGGAAGAGGAAACCCACAACATCGCCCAGGCCAACGCCCGGGTGGACGAGAACGGGAACCTCCTGGACGATCTGGTCTCGGCCCGGCAGGCGGGAAACTTCAAAACCCTGCCCCGGGAGCAAATCGATTATATCGACGTTTCGCCCAAGCAGCTCGTCTCGCTTTCGGCCGCTCTCGTGCCCTTCCTGGAGCACGATGACGCCAACCGGGCCCTGATGGGTTCGAACATGCAGCGGCAAGCCGTTCCTCTTCTCCGGCCCATCGCTCCTTACGTCGGCACGGGCGTGGAACACCTGGTGGCCAAGGGTTCGGGCGATGTCATCGTCTGCAAGCGCCCCGGAACGGTCGCCTTCGTCGATGCCGAGCGGATTCTCGTTCAGGTCGACGAATCGGGCCGGATGAAGGACTACGAAGTCGGCACCGACCTGTATGTCCTGACGAAATTCCTCCGGACCAATCAGAACACCTGCTTCACCCAGCGTCCCGTCATCCGCAAGGGCGACCGGGTCGTCAAGGGCCAGGTCCTGGCCGACAGCTCCTGCACCGACATGGGCGAGCTGGCCCTCGGCCGGAATATTGTCGCCGCCTTCATGCCCTGGCGGGGATATAACTTCGAGGACGCGATCATCGTCTCCGAAAAGCTGATCAAGGCCGATGTCTTCACCTCCCTCCACATCGTCGAGGAGACGATCGAGGCCCGGGACACCAAGCTCGGCCCCGAAGACATCACCCGGGACATTCCGAATGTCCCCGAAAACGTTCTCCGCAACCTGGATGAAAACGGGATCGTCCGGATCGGGGCCAACGTCAAGGCCGGCGACGTCCTTGTCGGCAAGGTGGCTCCCAAGGGTGAAACCCAGCTCTCCCCCGAAGAAAAGCTCCTCAAGGCGATCTTCGGCGAAAAGGCCCTGGACGTGAAGGATGCCTCGCTTTACTGCGCCCCCGGCGTCGAAGGCATCATCATCGACGTCCGGATCTTCAGCCGGCGCGGAGCGGAAAAGGGGCTGAGGGCCAAACAGATCGAGAAGGACGAAATCGGCCGGATGAAACGCAACCTCGACGACGAGACGACCATTCTCGAAAGCGAGCGGGAGCGCAAGATCAAGGCCCTTCTCAAAGGCGTCGCTGTCGAGAAGGAGCAGAAAATCGGCTCCCTGACGCTGGCCAAAGGCCAAAAGTTGACCGAACGCCTCCTGGACGAAATCGACCTGACCGATATCGGCAAGCTCAAGCTCGAAGTCGATGAAGATCGCGACGAGCGGATCAAGGATATCGAGCGCAAGGTCCGCCGTCAGATCGAAGCCCTGAAAGCCATCTTCAAGGAAAAGGTCGAGGCTCTGAAGAAGGGCGACGAGCTCGCTCCCGGGGTCATCCAGGCCATCAAAGTGTATATCGCCATGAAGCGGAAGCTGTCGGTCGGGGACAAGGTCTCCGGCCGCCACGGCAACAAGGGGATTGTCGCCCGGATCGTGGCCGAAGAGGACATGCCCCGGCTGCCCGACGGCTCGACCGTCGACGTTGTCCTCAATCCCCTGGGCGTCCCGTCCCGTATGAATGTCGGCCAGATCCTGGAGATCCACGCCGGCTGGGCGGCCCAGAAGCTCGGCCTTTGGCTCGACACCCCCGTTTTCGACGGGGCCGACGAATCCGAAGTCAAGGATCTTCTCCGGAAAGCCGGACTACCGGAGACCGGGAAAATCATCTTGTACGACGGCCTGACCGGTGAACCGTTCGACCAGGAGATCACCGTCGGCAATATGTACATGATGAAGCTCTATCACCTGGTCGACGACAAGATTCACGCCCGGTCCACCGGCCCGTACTCTCTCATCACCCAGCAGCCGCTCGGCGGCAAGGCCCAGTTCGGCGGCCAGAGGTTCGGGGAAATGGAAGTCTGGGCCCTGGAAGCCTACGGCGCGGCCTACACCCTCCAGGAAATCCTCACGGTCAAATCCGATGATGTCGAAGGACGGGCCAAGATCTACGAGGCCATCGTCAAGGGCGATCTGGAATTCACTCCGGGTTTGCCCGAGTCGGTCAATGTCTTAATCCGCGAGCTCCAGAGCCTGTGTCTGAACGTGGAGCTTGGTAAGGACGACAAGCAGGAGGTCCTGCAGGTTCTGGGCCTGGATGCGACCCACATCCTCAAAGGAGGAGAGCGTTGATGGACATCAAACAGCCGTTGGGTGGCAAGCCCCGGATGGATTTCGACTGGGTCCGCATTTCAG
Organism: uncultured Eubacteriales bacterium; assembly: GCA_964411395.1. Taxonomy (GTDB): domain Bacteria; phylum Acidobacteriota; class Aminicenantia; order Aminicenantales; family UBA4085; genus JAAZPG01. The sequence goes on from CAYPKX010000081.1 coordinate 7,380, forward strand.
TCGCCTCCCCGGAGAAGATCCGCAGCTGGTCCTGGGGCGAGGTGACGAAACCCGAGACCATCAATTACCGCACGTTCAAGCCGGAGAAGGACGGTCTTTTCTGCGCCAAGATCTTCGGCCCCATCAATGACTACGAGTGTTTGTGCGGTAAATACAAACGAATGAAGTACCGCGGCATCATCTGCGAGCGCTGCGGCGTCGAAGTCACCAAGAGCAAAGTCCGCCGGGAGCGGATGGGCCATATCCAGCTGGCCTCTCCGGTGGCCCACATCTGGTTCTTCAAATCCCCGCCGAGCCGGATCGGCCTCGTGGTCGACCTTTCGATCAAGGACCTGGAGAAGGTTCTCTACTTCGAGTCCTATATCGTCCTCAATCCGGGCGACACGCCCCTGAAGGAAAAGCAGCTCCTGGGCGAAGAGGAATACAAGGAAGCCCGGGAAAAGTACGGCGACAAGTTCGAATCCAGCATCGGGGCCGAGGCGATCAAGATCCTTCTGGAAAAAATCGACATCAAGAAGGAAGCCGATCGTCTCCGCAAAGCGATGAAGAAGGAGACGTCCCAGCAGCGGCGCCTTCGGTATTCCAAGCGCCTCCGGGTTTTCAAGGCCCTTAAAAAATCCGGCAACCGCCCGGAATGGATGATCCTGGATGTCATCCCGGTCATCCCCCCCGACCTGCGCCCCCTGGTCCGTCTGGACGGAGGGCGGTTCGCCACCTCCGACCTCAATGACCTTTACCGCCGGGTCATCAACCGCAACAACCGGCTGAAAAAGCTCATCGAGCTTCGGGCGCCCGAGCTGATCATCCGCAACGAGAAACGGATGCTTCAGGAAGCCGTGGACGCGTTGTTCGACAACGGCAAGCGCGGCCGGGTTCATCTTGGAGCCAATCGCCGTCCCCTCAAGTCCCTGAGCGAATCGCTCCGGGGCAAGCAGGGCCGGTTCCGTCAGAACCTTTTGGGCAAGCGCGTCGACTACTCGGGCCGTTCGGTCATCGTCGTCGGCCCCGAGCTCAAGCTCAATCAGTGCGGTCTGCCCAAAAAAATGGCCCTCGAGCTCTTCAAGCCGTTCATTTTCCACAAGCTGGAGAAAGAAGGGCTGGTCCCGAGCATGAAAGTGGCCAAGGAATGGCACGAGCAGGAGCGTCCCGAAGTCTGGGACTTCCTCGAAGAGGTGGTCCGGGAGCACCCGATCTTCCTCAACCGCGCCCCGACCCTTCACCGCCTCGGGATCCAGGCTTTCGACCCGATCCTTGTCGAGGGGAAAGCCATCCAGATCCACCCGTTGGTTTGCGCGGCCTTCAACGCCGATTTCGACGGCGACCAGATGGCCGTCCACGTGCCGCTTTCGGTCGAAGCCAACGGCCGGCCGCTGACGATCCCCAGCCAGGACATGGTCCTGGGCTGCTATTACGTGACCATGGCCAAGAAGGGCCTGAAGGGCGAAGGCCGGATTTTCGGAAGCAAGGATGAGGCGCTGCTGGCCCTGGAACACGGGCAGATCAGCCGTCAGAGCCTGATCAAGCTGCGGTATACCGGGCCGTTCATGAACCTGGCTACCTACTATGACGACCAGGCCGTGCACACCTGTCCGGTGACTCAGATCGAAAAAGGAATCATTGAGACGACCGCCGGCCGGGTCATCTTCAACAACGTCCTGCCCGCAGGGATGCCCTTCTTCAACGGCACGTTCCGCAAAAAGGGCATCGAGAGCCTCGTCTTCTACATCTACCTCCGGTCCGGACTGAAAATCACGGTCGAGACCCTGGACAGGCTCAAGGAGCTCGGGTTCCTCCAGGCGACTCAGGCCGGATTCTCCCTGGGCATCGACGATTTCGTCGTTCCGAAAACCAAGGCCGACCTGGTGGAAAAAGCCCATAAGAAGGTCCGCGAGGTCGAAAAACTGTACCTGGACGGAACCATCTCCGCCCGCGAACGGTTCAACACGATCATCAACGTCTGGTCGACCGTGACCGACGAAGTTTCCGTGGCCATGATTTCGGAGATGAAGAAGATCTCTTTCGAAACGCCCAATCTCAATCCATTGTTCGTCATGGCCGACTCGGGATCGCGGGGAAACAAGCAACAGATCCGGCAGCTGGCCGGGATGCGCGGCCTGATGTCCAAGCCGTCGGGTGAAATTCTCGAAACCCCGATCACCAGCAACCTCCGGGAAGGACTGAACGTCATCCAGTACTTCATCTCGACCCACGGCGCCCGCAAGGGTTTGGCGGACACGGCCTTGAAAACCGCCAATTCGGGCTACCTGACCCGCAAGCTGGTCGATGTCTCCCAGGACGTCATCGTCGACCAGCACGATTGCGGCACCCTCAAGGGCGTCACTGTTTCGGCCATTGTCGAAAACGGCGAGATCGTCGAGCCGTTCATCGACCGGATCGTCGGCCGGACGTCCCTGGAACGGATCGTTCATCCCGACACCGGCAAAGTCCTCGTCGATACCAGCCAGGAGATCACCGAGACGATCGCCCTGGAAATGCAGAACGTCGGCATCGAGCGGGCCAAGATCCGTTCGATTCTGACCTGCGAAGCCAAGCGCGGCGTCTGCCAGCTCTGCTACGGCCGGAATATGGCCTCGGGCTTCACCGTCGAGCTGGGAGAAGCCGTCGGAGTCGTTGCGGCCCAGTCGATCGGAGAACCCGGAACCCAGTTGACGATGCGGACGTTCCACGTCGGCGGCATCGCCATGGGGGAGAAGGAGCAGTCGCGGATCGAAGCCAAGAACGACGGGACCCTCCGCTTCCATAACGTTCGGGCCGTCGAAGGGTCCGATAAAAACCTCGTCATCGTCAACCGGACGGCCAACGTCGCGATCATGGATTATCGCGGCCGGGAGGTCGAGCACTACCAGGTTCCTTACGGGGCCAAACTCCTCGTGCCTGAGGGCGGCGCGGTCAAGGCCCGCCAGATGTTCGCCGAATGGGATCCGTTCAATACGCTGATTCTGACCGAAGATGCGGGCCAGGTGGTTTTCCACGACATCGTCCAGAAGGTGACGATGGAAGAATCCCAGGACGAGATCACCGGATTGATGAGCCAGATCATCATCGAACCCAAGGACGAAAAGCTCCAGCCCCGGTTCGAAATCGTCGATCCCAAAGCCAAGGACAAGCACGGCAAGCCGGTCGTCCTCAAGCGGTATTTCCTTCCTTCGGGAGCCCATCTTGAAGTTTTGGACGGCGTGGAAGTCCATGCCGGCGAAATCCTGGCCAAGATCCCCCGGGAGCAGGCCAAGACCAAGGACATCACCGGAGGCCTTCCCCGGGCCGAAGAATTGTTTGAAGCCCGGCGTCCCAAGTCGCCCGCGGTCATCTCCGAAATCGACGGCATCGTTCAATTCGGCGGACTGATCCGGGGCTTCCGCAAGCTGACGGTCAAGAGCGATCGCGGAGTGGAGAAGGAATACCTGATCCCCAAGGGCGCCAACATCAGCGTCGGAGACGGGGAGCGGATCCGGGCGGGCATGGCCCTGATGAACGGGCCGGTCAACCCGCACGATATCCTCCGGGTCCTGGGCGAGAAGGAACTGGCCGAATATCTGCTCCGGGAAGTCCAGGAGGTTTACCGCCTCCAGGGCGTGGCCATTAACGACAAGCACATCGAGACGATCATCCGGCAGATGCTCCGCTGGGTCAAAGTCGAGGAAGTCGGGGATACCGATTTCCTGATCGATGAGCAAGTCGACAAGTTCGTCTTCCAGGAAGAAAACCAGAAGATCATGGACAAAGGCGGAAAACCGGCCAAGGCCCGGCCGCTGCTCCTGGGCATTACCAAGAGCGCCTTGAGCACGGACAGCTTCATTGCCGCCGCCTCCTTCCAGGAGACGACCCGGGTCCTGACCGAGGCCTCGATTTACGGGAAGACCGACAGGCTCCGGAGCCTGAAGGAAAACATCATTATGGGCCGGTTGATCCCCGCCGGGACGGGTTATAAATACTACCGGGACGTCGAGTTGGCGGAGGAGATCAAGCCGGTCGAGGCCGAGGAGGTTTCGACGGAAGAAACGCCGGTTCCGGAGGCCTAACGGTCCTCCCCGGAAGCCCCGATTTTCTCTTGACAGAGGGATCGGGATTTGCTAGACTCCGTCTACTCGTTTCTAGAATTTTTTCTATTCGGATTCATATAAACGAGAACCGAAGTTAACCGTAAGGAGTCGTGTCTTGCCGACGGTCAGCCAGTTGATTAGAAAAGGTCGGTCGCCCCAGGGCGCCAAGAGCAAATCACCCGCCCTCGATTCCTGCCCCCAGAAGCGGGGCGTTTGCACCCGGGTCTTCACCACGACGCCCAAGAAGCCGAACTCGGCCCTCCGAAAGGTCGCCCGCGTCCGTCTTTCCAACAACGTCGAAGTCACCGGATACATTCCCGGGATCGGGCACAACCTTCAGGAGCACTCCATTGTCCTGATCCGCGGCGGCCGGGTGAAGGATCTCCCGGGCGTCCGCTACCATATCATCCGCGGAACCCTCGATTCCGAAGGCACGGCCAACCGCTTCAAGTCGCGCTCGAAGTACGGCGCCAAGCGGCCTAAGGAAAAACGGGCCGCCTCGAAGTAAGGGAGAACGACGATGCCACGCCGCGGAATTATCAAGAAACGCAAACCGGTCGGGGACCAGAAATACAGTTCCACCCTCATCACCAAGTTCATCACGACGGTGATGCAGAAGGGCAAGCGGAACACGGCTGAGAACATCGTCTACGGGGCGATGGAAATCGTCCGGGAAAAGACCAAGGAAGATCCCCTGAAGGTGTTTGAAAAGGCCATGGACAATGTCCGGCCGATGGTCGAAACCAAGTCCCGCCGCGTCGGCGGGGCGACGTACCAGGTTCCGGTCGAGGTCGAGATGAATCGCTCCCTCTCGGTCGGGGCCCGTTGGGTGATCAAGTACGCCGAGGAGCGCGGCGGAAAGACGATGAAGGAAAAGCTCGCTTCCGAGATCCTCGACGCCCTGGGCAACAAGGGCGGCGCGGTCAAGAAGCGCGAGGACACGCACAAAATGGCCGAAGCCAATAGGGCTTTTGCCCATTATCGTTGGTGATCCGATACATGGTCGAAATCCAGCGGTTCGGAGAAGCCGGATGCCCGGGACACGCGAGGAACGCGAATGACGCGCACAACGCCGCTCGCCGACACGCGGAATATCGGGATCTTGGCCCATATCGACGCGGGAAAGACGACCACGACGGAACGAATCCTCTTCACGACCGGGATCACGTACAAGATCGGGGAAGTGGACGAGGGGACGGCCGTCATGGATTGGATGGCTCAAGAGCAGGAACGTGGCATAACGATCACCTCTGCCGCCACCACCTGTTACTGGAACCGACACCGGATCAACATCATCGACACGCCCGGACACGTTGACTTCACGGCCGAGGTCGAGAGGTCGCTGCGGGTTCTGGACGGCGCGGTGGTGCTCCTTTGTGGAGTCGGTGGAGTCGAGCCTCAATCCGAGACTGTTTGGCGGCAGGCGGATAAGTACCGGGTGCCCCGGATCGTGTTCATCAATAAGATGGACCGCGTCGGAGCCGACCCGGAACGGGCCGTGGCGATGATTCGCTCGCGGTTCGGCGCCTATCCCCTCCCCATTCAGGTTCCGCTGGGCCGGGAGGACTCCTTTCGAGGGGTTGTCGACCTGGTCGAGCAGGTGGTTTATGACTGGGGTATGGATGTGACCGGAATGAATTTCGAAAAGCGGGCGATCAACGAGGCCGAAGCGGCCGAAGTGCGCGCCCGGAGGGCCGAGATGATCGAAGCCCTCGCCGAGGTGGACGACTCTGTCCTCGAGGCTTTCCTCGACGGCGGCGATCTTCCCCCGGCCGAAATCAAAACCGCTCTCCGGCGGGCCACCCTTGCCGGAAAATGCATCCCGGTTCTCTACGGAGCCTCCTTCCGGAACAAAGGCGTCCAGCCGCTGCTGGATGCCATCGTCGACTACCTCCCTTCGCCGGCCGATCTGCCGCCGGTCGAGGGTTTCCATCCCAAGACCCATCACCCCGAATCCCGCCGCCCTTCCGACGAGGAGCCCTTTTCGGCCCTGGTTTTCAAGCTTCAGAACGATCCCTTTCTCGGCTCCCTGGCTTATTTCCGGGTTTACTCGGGCAAGGCGAAAGCCGGGACGGCTTTTTACAACGCCGGCAAGGATGAGGAGGAGCGGCCCGGCAAATTCCTCGAGATGCATTCCAGCAAACGCCGGGAAGTCAAAGAGCTCTTTACCGGGGATATTGCGGCGATGGGAACGATGAAGCCGATTTCGACGGGGGACACGTTCTGCGCCAAAAACCGGCCCATCATTCTGGAATCGATCCGGTTCCCCGAACCGGTCATCTCGGTCGTTCTCGAGCCGCGGACGCGGGTCGAGCATGGCAAGCTCCAGGCCGCCCTGACCAAGCTGAGCAAAGAAGACCCGACTGTCCGGGTGACCCAGGATCCCAATACCGGCCAGACCATCGTTTATGGGATGGGCGAGCTTCATCTGGATATCCTCATGGACCGGCTCCTCCGGGAGTTCGGAGTCCAGGTCAACATGGGCAGGCCCCAGGGTGCTTACAAGGAGACGATCCTTAGAGCGGGCGAGGGCGAGGGCCTCCATGACCGTCCGTTGGCCGGCAAGCCCCAGTTCGCCCGGGTCCGCCTGGCCGTGGAACCGCTCGGCCGGAAGGCCGGATTCTCCTTCGAGAATCAACTGAAAAACAGCCTCCTCCCGGCGGAATTCGTCGGGC
>CAYPKX010000082.1:0-3641 GCA_964411395.1 uncultured Eubacteriales bacterium
ACAAGATCCGCCAGATCATCGAGAAGCGGGAGAAGATCGAGGGCGACCTCCGCAAGGACGTCAGCCTCGCCATCAAGCGCCTCATCGACATCGGCTGCTACCGCGGCCAGCGGCACAAGAGGAAACTCCCGGTTCGGGGTCAGCGGACCAAGACCAACTCCCGGACACGGAAAGGCCCCCGCGGCCACTCGATCAAGAAATTGAAACCCGCCGCCAAATCATAAGGAAGGGAACAGCGCATGGCCACGACGAAAGCGAAAACCAGGACGAAAAAGAAAGTCCGCAAGGACATCGGCTACGGAACGGCCCACATCCAGTCGACGTTCAACAACACGATCATTACGATCAGCGACCACCAGGGCAACGCGGTCTGCTGGACGAGCGCCGGAACGGTCGGCTTCAAGGGCGCCCGGAAGGGAACGCCGTTCGCGGCCCAGCTGGCCGGCAAGGAAGCCGCGACCAAGGCCCGCGAATTCGGCGTCCGGTATCTGGACGTCCGGGTCAACGGCCCGGGCGCCGGCCGGGAATCGGCAATCCGGTCCCTCCAGAGCGGCGGGGTCGAAATCCGCTCGATCAAGGACGTCACCCCGATCCCCCATAACGGCTGCCGCGTCCGTCGCCGCCGCCGGGTTTAAGGAGAGTCTTCATGTCCCGATATCGCGAACCCCTCTGCCGGCTTTGCCGGGTTGAAAAAACGAAGCTTTTTCTCAAAGGACACAAGTGCCTGACCGATAAGTGCCCGGTTGAACGGCGGGCCTATGCCCCCGGGCAGCACGGCCGCAACCGCCGCCGCATTCTCGGTTACGGCCTCCAGCTCCGGGAAAAGCAAAAGATGAAACGGTTTTACGGGATGTCCGAGAAGCAGTTCCGCCTGTTCTTCGAACGGGCCGAACAGACCAAGGGCATCACCGGCGAGATCCTGCTCCAGATGCTCGAGCGGCGTCTGGACAACCTCCTTTACCTTGCCGGCTACGCCCAATCCCGGGCCCATGCCAGGCAGCTCGTGTCCCACGGCCATGTCCTGGTCAACGGCGACCGGGTCTCGGCCCCTTCCTTCATGGTCAAGGCCAACGATCTGGTCGGCTTCCGTCCGGCCTCGGTGAAATCCGAGGATATCAAGGCGGTGGTCGAGGCCTTCGCCGGCAAAGCCGTCCCCGGCTGGATCCAGGTCGACCGGGACAATCTCCAAGTCCGTGTCATGGCTCTGCCCTCTCGGGCGGACGTGACGCTTATGGTCGAAGAGCATATGATCGTCGAGCTCTACTCGAAGTAGGGCGCGGTTTCCGGAAGGAGGAGCCATGACCGAATTCGGCTTTCAGCGGCCCAAGCTGTTGGATTGCGACTACGAGACGTTGACCTCGACCTACGGCCGGTTCACCGCCCAGCCGTTCGAACGCGGTTTCGGGACGACCGTCGGGAACGCCTTGCGGCGGATCCTGTTGTCATCGATCGAGGGGGCGGCCATCACCGCCGTGCGAATTCAGGGCGTTTTACACGAATTTTCGACCATCCCCGGGGTGGTCGAGGACGTGACCGACATCATCCTGAATCTGAAGTCCGTTCCCTTGAAGCTCAAGGGAGCCGGCCCGAAGACCATGACTCTCCGCAAGGAGGGCCCGGGGACGGCCACCGCGGCCGACCTTCAGAGCGACGGCGATATCGAGGTCCTGAAAAAGGATGTCGTGATCGCCTCCCTCGACAAGGATGGGATTCTGGATGCCGAGCTCATCGTCGACAACAACCGGGGGTATATTGCCGCCGACCAGAACTTCGACGAGACGCACACCATCGATACGATCCCTCTGGACTCGGCCCATTCGCCGGTTCTCCGGGTGAATTTCCGGGTCGAGCCGGCCCGCGTCGGCAAGCGGATCGACTATGAAAAGCTGACTCTGGAAATCTGGACGACGGGCGCCGTCGCCCCGGTCGAAGCCCTGGCCCAGGCGGCCAAGGTCATGCGGGACCACCTCGTCATCTTCCTGAACGTCGTCGATGAGCGGGCCGACAACGAGCCGGTCACCGCCAAGCGCGAGATCCCGTTTTTCAGCCAGGCCGACGTTCTGGCCAAGCCGATCGAACATCTCGAACTCTCGGTCCGTTCGAACAATTGCCTGCGTTCGGCCGGGATTGAAAAGATCTATGAGCTTGTCGTAAAAAGCGAGGACGAACTGCTGAAGACGAAGAATTTCGGCCGGAAGTCCCTCGAGGAGATCAAGAGCACCCTGATCAACCTCGGACTCGGCCTGAGCATCGACCTCCATCCGAAGTTGCTCGAGCGGATCAAAGGTGAGGTCAAGGATAAACCCAAGGAGACGGTCGAATGAGGCATCGTTTAAGCGGAAGAAAGCTGGGGCGGACCACGGCCCACCGGGAGATGCTGCTCCGGAACCTGGCCACCTCGCTGATCGAAAAGGAACGGGTTCGGACGACGGAGGCTAAAGCCAAGGAAATCCGGCCCTACGTGGAAAAGCTGATCACTATGGGCAAAACGGGAACCCTGGCCGCCCGGCGCCGGGCCCTGGGTTTGACGACCAAGGAAGACGCCGTGACGCGGCTGTTCGAAACGGTCGCCCCCCGGTTTGCCGAGCGGAACGGCGGTTATACCCGGATCGTCAAGCTGGCTCCCCGCAAGGGCGATGGAGCGGAGATGGCCGTGATCGAGCTGGTCGGTTCGGAGTTTAAGGCCAAGACCAAGAAAAAAGACAAGGATAAAGGCAAGAAACCGGCCAAGGCCTGAGCCCGGACATCGTCTATCGACGCCCGTCCCGCCGAAAGGCGGGGCGGGTTTTTTTTTTGATCGAGGGATGCGTCCTTTCGCCGGCGAGGAGCCGTTGTGGTATGATTTTTCCGGCCGCTGCTTCAAGGAATGTTTCGCTCATGAAGAACCGAAAGACGACGGGGATGGTGTTGATTCTTATCGGAATGACAGCCGGCTTATCGGCCCGGGCCGAGGACCGAAGTCCGCTTTTTCGCTCCTTCGAACAGGCTTCGGAAATGCGGCGGACGACGGAATTCGGTTTCTCCTGGATTCCCCTCGGGCCGACGATGAACTCAGCCCGCGTCGGGGCCGTCCAGGGCGACCGAACCCGGCCGGGGACTTTCTATGCCGCGGTCGGCTCCGGCAGTCTCTGGAAAACGGTCAACGGCGGGCTGTCCTGGACCTCGATCTTCGATAATCAGTCGGCTCTCGGGATCGGCGATTTCGCCCTGGCCCCTTCAAATCCCGACGTCATCTGGCTTGGCAGCGGCGTCGACCTGAAGAAGCCGCGGAATTTCACCCAGCCGGGAACCGGCGTTTTCGTTTCCCGGGACGCCGGAGCGACCTGGACAAACACCGGGCTTCCCGATTCCTACCATATCGGAAAAATCGCGGTTCATCCCCACGATCCGGACATCGTCTTCGCCGCCGTGCTCGGCCATTTCTGGACTTCCAACCCGAACCGGGGGCTCTACCGCACGACCGACGGGGGGCGAAGCTGGGACCGCGTTCTGTTTGCGGATGACAAAACCGGAGCCAACGACGTCGTGATTTCGCCCTCCGATCCCCGGCGGATGTACGCTTCGACCTGGGAGAATTACCCCGGCGTTTCCGGTCCCCGGAGCGGGGTTTACCGAAGCGACGACGGCGGATCGACCTGGAC
>CAYPKX010000082.1:3651-14101 GCA_964411395.1 uncultured Eubacteriales bacterium
ACCCGGCTTGGAGGAGGATTTCCCGACGGTCCGCAAAACGGCCGCATCGGGCTGGCCGTCTCCTGGACGAATCCCGACAAAGCCTATGCCTTGATCGACAATCTCAACCGGGACAAGAACCTGGCCGCCGAGCTTTACCGGACCGTGGACGGCGGCCGGACCTGGACGAGGGCCCATGAGGAGGAGCTCCCCATCTTCGGCGGGATCGGCTGGTACTTTGGCGATTGTTTTGTCAATCCGGCCGACGACGACGAGGTCTATGCCCTCGGCGTCCGGCTTGCGCGGAGCCGCAACGGAGGGCGGACTTTCGAGGCCGTCGGCGGCGATGTATATCATCTCTTCCCAAGCCCGGCCGACCCCTTGCATCTGGACCAGTGCGGATTGTGGATCGATCCCGGAAATCCCTCTCGCCTGGCTCTCGGCAACGACGGCGGATTTTATTCGAGTTCCGACGGCGGATCGACCTGGCTCCATCACAACAACATCCCGGCCGGCGAATTCTATACGGCCGCCGTCGACAATCAGACTCCTTATCTCGTCTATGCCGGGGCCCAGGACGATTCCTCGGTCTATGGACCGGCGCGGGAATGGCGGCCGAAATATTCCGACGGATGGAGATACGTCTGGATCGACGCCTGGTCCGGGGGGGACGGTTGCGTCACGCTGCCCGATCCCGTCGATCCCAACACGGTCTATTTTTCCAGCCAGCTGGGGGGCATCGCCCGAAAGGATCTTCGAGCGGACCGGTCGGTTCAGATCATGCCCCGCCTTCCCCAAGGCGCCGGGGGATCGCTGGCCTACAACTTCGTCGCCCCGTATTTGATTTCCGCCCATGATCCCGCCGCCCTCTACCATGCCGGCAACTTCGTGTTCAAGAGCCTTGACCGCGGCGAGGCCTGGACGTTGATCAGTCCCGATCTCTCCCGGTCGGCCGTTCTCGAAAAAAATGCGACAGCGGCCGGCGCCCTGGCCGAGTCGGTCCTGAAGCCGGGTTTGCTCTACGTCGGGACGGATAAGGGTGGATTCTGGTCGACTGTCGACGACGGTCTGACCTGGACGGAACATTCGGCGGGGCTTCCGAACCGCTATATCCGGAGCATCTGCCCGTCGCGGTTCGCCGTGGATCGCGTTTATTTGACCGTTTCGGGGCTGGACAGCGATGATTTCAACGCCTATGTCTTCGTTTCCGAGGATCGCGGCGCGATGTGGCGCTCGATCAAGGCCAATCTTCCCGATCAGGTCGCCTATGTCATCAAGGAAGATCCGACAAACGAGAACATCCTCTACCTCGGCATGTCCCGGGGCGTTTATCTCACGACCGACCGCGGACGGACCTGGTCGCATTTCGGAACCGACATGCCGCAAGCCGGCGTTTCGGACCTCGTCATTCAGGAGCGGGAGATGGATCTCATCGCCGCGACATACGGACGCGGCCTCTACAAGGTGAATCTCAAGCCCCTCCAAGCGGCCTTTGCGGCCGGCGGCCCGTCCGGGCCGGCGTTATTCGAGATTCCCCCGGCCCGGCTCCCCTGGATCAACGACACCCACCGCGATCCTCGTCTGAGCACCGTCGAGAAAGTTCCCTTGACGTTCCATCTGGACCGGGAAGGCGAGGTCCTCCTTCGCGTCGAGACGCGGGACGGCCAGGAAGTCTGGCGCCAAAAAATTCCGGGCCGTCGGGGATTCAATCAAGTCCGTTGGGACCTGGTCACCGCTCGAAGCCAAAGCCTCCAGGCCTATTTCACCCGAACCCACACGTTTCTCCGGCCGGGATCCTACGTCGTCCGAGTGACAGGGAACGGGACGGACCTCCGAGGTCCGCTCACGGTCGCCGTCCGAACCGAACCCGATCGCTGAGCTCCGGCCTTCGGGCTCGATTTTCCGCCTTTAGCGTCCCGACTCGAGGAGCTTTTTAAAGGCTTCGTCGTCGGTCTTGAAATCGCGGGCCGCTTGTCCGACTCGGACGATCCGAATGGCCCGAAGGACGTCGCCTTTCTTCAGCTGGGGCAGAAGATCCGCTCCCGCGATGATTTTCCCGATGGCGGTGAACTTGGCGTCCAGCCCGGCATTCTTTTGCAGGGTAAAATACACGGCGTTCGGGCCGGACAATCCCAGAACTCCGGGGCCGTCGTGCTTGAGGGCGGGATTGGGGGTCAGGGGAAGCGAGGCGACGGCGGCCGATTTCTGAATGTCCGACACGATGACGCTCTTGATCATCCGGTCGCCGAGGTCGAGCGTGCCCAGGGGCGGGATCTCGGGACGCGGTTGACCGGGCCCTCCGGGACCCCGGCCGCCCATTCCCTGCGGTCCGGCGGCGGGCGCCTTCCCTTCGACGATGCGGATGAAGTTGGCCGTCTGGAGGGGAGCGCCGAGATAGTCGAGCGTCGTCATGATCTGCTTGGGAGCGTTGGCTGCACCAAAGGTGAAGGCCGCGTACAATCCGTCGGAGAGATAGACCCCCTCCCGCGGGAGGGTTTTTTCGAGATTGGCCGCCCCGTAGGCGACGACCGCGGTGACAAGGGCGGAGTGCTGTTGGTGTTCGGTATAGGGCACGAGCTCCTGGTAGGTGTCGGCCAGGGTGTGCCAGGCATGCTGATAGCTGTAATCGGTCTGGGTTCGGAAGCCCAGGGTGGGAATGCCGACCATCTCGAACGAGGATGAGTCCGTGCCGCCGGCGCTCGTGGCGTGGGCCCGGGGCAGCGTCCGCTCGACTTTGAACGGCCACTTCGGATTGAGATTGGCCAGGGGGGCGCCGATCTTCTGGAAATCCGCCAACCATGTTTCGGGAACGGCGGCCCCGGTGATGGCGCTCGGGCTGCCGTCGCGGTTGACCATCATGAAGATCTTCGACTGGATGTCGGGGTGGCGTCTCAGCCAGGCCTGCGAGCCGATGAGGCCCGATTCTTCAGCGGCAAAGAGAATGACGATGATGGAACGCTTCGGCCGGCCGCCGGCGGCCGTGATCAGGCGGACGGCTTCCATGGCCGGGGCGAAGCCCGAGCCGTCGTCGACGGCGCCGGTCGCGCCGCTGAAACAATCGAAGTGTCCGCCCAGGACGATGTATTCGTCGGGATAAGTCGTCCCCCGGAGCAGAGCCACGACGTTCTGGTATTTGACCGGTCCCATCTTGAACCAGTTCCGGATGTCGAATTCCAACTCGACCTTTTCCCCTTTTTCGACCAGGGCCTTGATCTCATTGTATTGAGGTTCGGCGAGCTTGATATCCGGCAGAACGGGAAGCTTGTCCCAAGCCGTTACGTGGCCGTCCAGAATCCGGAACGGATCCGTCTTGGACATCTGGATGGTGCCCAGAGCGCCGGCCTCGACCATCATCCGGGTCAGCGGGGGAATGAGGCTGGAGTCGGAATAGTCCGATGTTCCGCGGCGGCCGTCGCGGGCGAAGCCGGAATTTTCTCCGGCGATGAGCACCCAGGCGCCCTTGTAGGCGTCTCCGGCGGCCCGGACTTCGGCGATCGCCGCATCCACGGCGGCCCGCTTTTTCTCGATATTCTCGGGTGTCGGGTTGCGGCCGGGAATGGAATAAGGATCCGTTTTAAGGATGACGACGTGTCCGCGCTGGACGCCCTTCGTCCCGGACGTAAAGCTCGGGGTTCCGAACCAGAGGGCTTTCTCGACCGGTTTGATCATTCGGCCCGACCAGGGTCCTCGGTTGAAACCGACCGGGACCTCGCCGGCCTCGTCGAGCTCGGCTTCCAGGCCCCATTGCTTGAACTGCCAGACGGCCCATTCGGCCGCATCGTTGTAGGCATTGGTGCCCGACTCGCGGCCGCCGAAACGGTTGCTGGCAAAATCGTTCCAGGTCATGACCTGGTTATTGGCCCGGCCGATTTCAATGATCTTTTTTACGATCAGGTCGTCCGGGGTTTCAGCCGGATTGGAAAATCCGGCGATGGTCGCTGCCAGAGCGAAGACGATCAGAAGGAAGAAAGGCGCGCGTTTTCTCATGGGACCTCCGGTCCGGAATCGAATCAATCGGCGGAATCATATGCTCGCACTGGAATCCTTGTCAACCGGCCGCAGATCTTGACAAGACCTGCGGCGGCGAATAAAGATGGATGTCTCAAGGAGAAATTTTATGCTGAAACGCCCTTATCCCTTGCTCGTCATCCTTGTCCTCCTTCTGGTTTCGGCGGCTTCGGCCCAGACGCGGCCCGGCCGGACTTCGGAGAATGAAGCGAGGACGCCGCAGCCCCCCGCTCGGTTCGAGACCGCAAGTCCCGGCCCCGACCGGCTTTCCCGGACTTCGCACCTGATCCGTCTGGACGGCCGGGACATTCGCTACACGGCCACGGCCGGGACACTTCCGATCCGGCTCGACGACGGAGCTGTCGCGGCCAAGATGTTTTTCGTCGCTTATACCAAAGACGGCGAAGACGCCCGGACGCGTCCGGTCTCGTTCCTTTACAACGGCGGCCCCGGATCCGCTTCCGTCTGGCTTCATATGGGCTCCTTCGCTCCGAAGAAAGCCCGGATGGCTGAAGAGGGATTTCAGCCCCCTCCTCCGTATCAGCTGGTCGACAATGAATTCTCTTTGATCGACGTTTCGGACCTCGTCTTTGTCGATGCCATCGATACCGGCTTCAGCCGGGTTATGTCCGGAATCGACAACGCTCAATTCCATGGCCAGGACGGCGACATCCGGGCGTTCGGCGAATTCATCGCGGAGTACCTCAAAACCTTTGATCGCTATCCCTCCCCGAAGTTCCTGATCGGGGAAAGCTACGGCACGATCCGCTCGGCCGGATTGTCGGCGGAGCTCCAGTCCCGGCATGCGATCGAGCTGAACGGGATCGTTCTCGTTTCGGCCCTTCTGACGTATCAGACGCTGTCTCCGGCTCCGGACAATGATGTCGCCTACGCCGTCCAGATCCAAACCTTCGCCGCGACCGCCTGGTACCATAAAAAGCTTCCGGCCGATCTCCAGGCGAAATCCGTATCCCAAGTTGTGGACGAAGCCCGGGCCTTTGCCTTCGGGGAATATATGGCGGCTCTGACGAAGGGGAACACGCTGTCCGGCGAGGAAACGGGGGCCATGGCCCAAAAGCTGGCTCGTTTCACCGGTCTTTCGCCGGCCTATATCCTTTCGGCCAATCTCCGGGTCGACTCCGGGCGCTTCCGCAAGGAACTTCTCCGGGAGCGACGGCTCGTTGTCGGCCGCCTCGACGGCCGTTTCACCGCCCTCGACGCGGATGCCGCGGGGGAACGCCAGGAATTCGACCCCTCAAACACCGCCCTGGCCGGGCCGTATGTGGCGACGTTCCGGGATTATCTCAAGAATGTCCTGAAGTGGGAGACCGATCTGCATTATCCGACCTCCGGAAACGTCCGCCCGTGGACCTATGTCCAGAACCGCTATATGGACATGACCGAGGCCCTGCGGTCGACGATGGCCAAGAATCCGTTCTTAAAGGTTTTCGTGGTCTGCGGGTATTACGACATGGCGACGTATGTCGGGGGGGCGGAGTTCAATTTCACCCACCTGGCCTTCGACCGGCCGATCACCGATCGTGTCTCCTTCGGATATTACGAAGCGGGACACATGATGTACATCCGGCCTTCGGCCCAGGTGAAACTCAAGCAGGATACGGCCGCTTTTATCCGTTCGGCCGTTCCGGGGAATAAATAGCGGAAGGATTACTTTTCAACCAGGAATTTTTCCCGCGGGTCCCCGCTCCGCTGGCGGAACATGATCGGGATGCGGTCGTGGAGCGGGGCCCCGATCTGGACGAGCTCCCAGTCCTTGTCGTGTTCCTTGATGACCCGGCGGAGCAGGGCGATCCGGTCCTCGACGATGGTCTCGTCCGTTTCCAGGCCGACGATCTCCACCCGGTATTTCAGAGTCTGTTTGCGGCCGTTGATCTTGACGTCGATCTCGATGTTCTGCTCGGAATCGAGAGTCGGGATTTGCAGGATGACTTCTTTCATGATTTCACCTCATGAAGCGGAGGGCTTTTTCCTGATCCGGTAGAGGACTTCTCCCAGGCACATCGAATCGGAGACGGCAGCGATATAGAATCCCGGCAGATATTGGATCTTCTGTCCGAGCTTGCGCTCGGGGAGACGGTCGAGAAGCGTCTGCGCCTCCCAGTCGACATCGGCGGATCTGAGCAGGACGGGTTCGGCGGCGGCGATGATGGTCGAAAGGGCCTCTTTGAGGCTCATGAAGGTGGACATGAGTTCTCCTTGTGCGGCGCCTCTGCGGGAATCCCCGCCGAGAATAGATGAATATGCAAAAGTCAGGCCATAAATGCAGGAGAGGTAATGGGGGAAAAGCCGGTCCGGAAATGTCGGACTGTCCGCTTTTGCCGGGGCTATCGTCCGAAACCGGACGACGGATCTCCGACAGAACTCATCCCATACGCCCCTGCGAAGGCCTGAAACAACAGGAGGATTTTCAATTTCGACAGGAGACGGGGTTTGCGGCCGGCCCGGTCGCCGTCCGCTCCGCCGGAGCTTTGCGGGTTTTCAGCCATAGGGCCGTGACCGCCGCGGTCAGGGGAAGGAAAGCCAGGCCGAAGACGATATAAGCATCCCGGGCATAGATCAGGACTAGGAAGGCGTAAATCCAGAATCCCAGGATGTAGGCCCAGTTACGCCAGCCAGGGCCAGACGCGCTCGGGCGGCGCCTCGACCGTGATCGCCCGGGTCGAGAGCCGGACGGCGTTGGGCGGAATGTCCTCGGCGGGCAGGGGCCGGAGCTGTTCTCCGGGCGTCGCGCCCCACTCGAGCATGGGCGGGCGAATCGCGGCGAAATAGACGGCCGGCCACGCGGCGAGAACGAACAGCGAGATGAAAAGGACGGTTCGCTTCTTCTTCATTTTCATGAAACCGCAACTCCGAGTATATTGATGGAAACGCTCGGAACACGTCATTATAGCCCACCCCCGCCCTCGAAGTTTCGTGGATTCAATCCCCTCCGATCAAGCCCCTTATCGAGGCCGGGGGGAACCGGAAAATGGGCCGCGGGTGTTATTTCACTTTAAACAAGATTCGGGCGGTGTCCGCGCCGGCGGTGATGTTCATGATATGGGTTCCGGTCTTTGGTGCCGTTCCGCTCATCACCGAGTTGATCTTCCCCTTATTCGAGCCCTGCAGCATGATGACCGCGGGCGTCGCGGACGAAGCGACATTCCCCTTGTCGTCGCAGTCGAAAATATTGATGATGATCATCGCCTCGTTCGAGCTGATGACGAATTCGGCGTCGGCCGCGACGGGATCGGCGATTTTGGCGTAAGCGGCATTCGGGAGGAGCCCCGCTTTGGCTTTTTGACCGCCGAGGGTCACGCCGAACGGCAAAGGGCCCGCCGCGGCCAGACCGGCCAAAAGAAGAACGCATCCGATCACTCGAAAACGCATTATCCGTCTCCTTTATAAATCCGGCTTTCCCGATTCATCCTATGTTGGGGCCGCCCGGTTGTCAATGCGGGAATTCGTCGCAACCCGGGGATCCGCCTGCGGGGCGATTCCTGAATAAGTCCAAAATGATGGGTGACACTTCCCTCAGCGGTAAACTCGCCGAAATCGCAAATGATATTAAATATCCGATAAGAGAAGGGAGGATGAATCTCCCTATGGCCGAAAATACTTCATCCATCTTATTAATCGAATAGCCGTGAATCTCGGTTTTTCGTGTCACCCATCGCCAGAACCATTTCAATTCCTTGACAATCGAAGTCCCTGCCTTTATGCTTCAAGAGGAAGTCCGATGTCGATTCAACGTCCACGCGATCGGCGGCTTTGTCCCATGAAAAACACGGCGGTTTGCTTCATCTCCCTTCTCCTTTGGGCCGGGCTCGGCCCGGCCTGCCGGACGAAATCCGAGGCGAACAACGTTGAAGATCCGTCCGGGAAAGGCCCTTCCCGCGTCATCTCCTGCCTGGGCCGCATCGTGCCCGGAGAAAAAGTTCGGGCCCTGGCCGCCCCCCCCCAGGCCATCGTTAAAGAGCTGCTCGTCAATCGCGGCGAGCGGGTGACGCGCGGTCAAATCCTGGCCGTCTTTATGAACGCCGAGGCCGCCGAGGCCGCGGTTCGGCAGGCCGAAGCGGACCTGCGGACGGCCGAGGTCCGTTTGGAGCGCGCCCGGGGCCCGGAAAGGATTTCCGAAATCGAGGCCCAGGAAGCCGTGCTGGCCCGGGCCCGCCGTGAATATGAAAAGGCGCGGATCGACATGGACCGGGCGGCCGGCCTGCGCGGCGCCGGTTTGATCCCCCAAAGCGAATACGAAGACGCCGAGATCGCCCTCAAGCGGGCCGAATCCGTCCGGGAGGAAGCCGACAAGCGTCTGGTCGCCCTCAAGGCCTCCCGTCCGACGGATATCTCCCTGGCCGAGCGGCAACTGGCCGCGGCCCGGGCGGCCGTCGACCGGGCCCGGGCGGAGGCCGACCTCTGTCTTCTCAAGGCCCCGGTCGATGGAATCGTCATCGATATTTCCGCCTGGCCCGGAGAAGCGGTGGGGGAGAGAGGTCTGCTGGATCTGGGAGAGACGGATCGAATGATGGTTGAGGCCGAGGTCTATATCAACGACATCTCCGCCGTCCATGTCGGTGATCCCGCCCGTATCCGCGGCGACGGTTTCCCGGGAGACCTCGCCGGCCGCGTTGTCGAAATCGTCGGCCAGGTGGGGGAAAATATCCTGTATCCGACCGATCCCTATTCCTTTGCCGACCGCCGGGTCGTCAAGGTCCGCCTTCGTCTCGATGACGGGACCGCGGTCGCGGCTTTGAACAACGCCCCAGTCAGCGTTCAGATCGGGTCATGAGGGCGATTCGGAAAAGCCTCCGGGAGCGCGTCTTTCCGCTGGGAATCCCCCTGGCCTGGCTTCAGCTCTATGCGGAACCCAAACGGTTTCTGGCCGCGGTTGCGGGAGTCACCTTTGCCGTCACCCTGATGATGTACCAGGCGGGCATTTATACGGCCATCTTCGAGAAAGTCGTTTTTCCCCATCGAGCCATGAAGGCCGACCTGGTGATGACCAGCCTCGATTACAACAATCTGTTTCTCAATAATTCGTTCACCCTTCGCCGGCTCGAACAGGCGCTCGCCGTGGAAGGCGTGTCCTCTGTCGCCCCTCTTCACATCGGAAGCGCGAACCTGAGAAATCCCGAGACGAAGCGAAACATGGTCATCTTCGTTTTCGGAATCCGCCCGAGCCGGAATCCGTTTGCTCTCCCGGAGGTGGACCGCAATCTCGGGCGGCTTGCGCATCCGGAAAATGTCCTCTTCGACCGGAAGGGATTGAAGGAGTACGGCCCGATCGAGCGCCTGCTTGAAGAGCGGGGATCGGTCGAGACGGAGATCGGCGGCCGGCGCGTCGTGATCCAGGGTCTGTTCGATATGGGGGGGACGATTTCCTCCGGCGGCCATGTCATCGCCGGCGAGGAGGGATTTTTTCGTCTCTTTCCCCGCGCGTCCCGTAATCTGATCAGCGCCGGGATGATCCGCCTGTCTCCCGGGGCGGATCCGGAGCAGACGGCGGCCCGTATCCGCGCGGCCGTTCCGCCCGATGTCACGATCTGGACCTACGACGGCTTCGTCGCCGAAGAGAAGCGCTATTGGAGCGAACGCTCGCCCCTGGCCTTCATTTTTCTCGGGACCATGCTGGTGGCCATGATCGTCGGGGCGGTGATCGTTTACCAGATCCTCTACACCGACGTCACCGACCATCTTCACGAGTACGCCACCCTGAAAGCCATCGGCGTCGGCGACCGCTTTTTTCTCGGTCTCATCCTCCAGGAGGCCGTCATCCTGATGGCCTGCGGCTTTGTCCCGGGCACCGTCCTGACCGCCGGGTTGTACGCGGTGACGCGGTCCAAGGCGGTCATGCCCGCTTATCTCTCCCTTCCCGTCATGTCTGTGGTTTTCGTTCTGGCTTTGGCGATGTGCAGTCTTTCCGGAGTCCTGGCCCTGCGGAAGCTCAAGCGGGCTGACCCGGCGGATGTCTTTTGAGGAGGCGCGCATGGAGGCCGTGATTTCCATCCGCGGCCTCAAACATGCCTTCGGCGACGGGGCCGGCCGCCGGGAAGTCCTCCACGGAATCTCCACGGATTTCCAGCCGGGTGAAATCGTCATTATCACCGGGCCGTCGGGCTCGGGAAAAACCACGTTATTAACCCTCGTCGGGGCTCTTCGGACGATCCAGGAAGGAGAGGTCGTCTTCGAAGGGCGTGAGATGGGCCGTCTTCGAACGGAGGACCGGGCCGGGGTGAGGCGGAGAATCGGGTACATCTTCCAGGCCCACAACCTGATCGGATCGTTGACCGCCGTCCGAAATGTCCAGATGGCGTTTATCGGAGAGGACCAAATCCCGGCGGCGGAAGCCCGCCGCAGAGCTATGGAAGCCCTGCGCGACGTCGGGCTGGAGGAATATGCGGAGGCGCTTCCGCGCCGGCTTTCGGGCGGCCAGAAACAGCGGGTGGCCATTGCCCGGGCC
>CAYPKX010000083.1:0-12146 GCA_964411395.1 uncultured Eubacteriales bacterium
TTTTCGGCCAGGTAGCCCTGGGCGATTCGTCGGATTTGCCGCCGCTTTGACGGAGTGACCGCCTCCTCCGGAAAACCATACGAAGGATCGGTCCGGGTTTTGACTTCGATAAAAACCAAAACCGCGCCCTCGGAGGCGATAATGTCGATTTCTCCCCGAAAAAAACGGTATCCGCGCTCGAGGATGCGGAATCCCTCGCCCGAAAGATAATGAATCGCCGCTTCTTCGCCGCGGCGGCCTAATTCCTGCCTGAGATCGAGATGATTTTCCAGCGAACTCCGTCCTTGGTGTCTTCCAGGACGATCCCCGCGTCGAGAAGTTCGCGGCGAAGCCGGTCGGCGGCGGCCCAATCGCGGGCCTTGCGGGCTTGTTCCCGCTCCTCGATTTTTGCCCGGAAAACGTCGGAAAGCTCCTGATCCCGCCGTTCGGGCAGAACGGCCAGGACCTCATCCACTCGATAGACGAAATCGAGCAGGCTTTTTGCCTCACCGGCTCCGATCTTTTTTTTCTGGATGAGCGGATTGACCGCCCGAATCAGGTCGAAAAGACCGGTCAGCGCGGCCGAAACGTTAAGGTCGTCTTCCATTCCTTCCCGGAAAGCGCGCTCCGCCTCGATGATCAGGCCGCCGGCCACGGCCGTTTCGGTCGGGGGAAAATCCCGGTTTTCGAGCTCATAGACAAAATCCTTGATCCGTTTCAGGGCGGCGGCCGCCTGATCCAGGGCTTCGAAGGTGAAATTCAACACTTTCCGGTAATGGGTGGCGACAAGGAACATCCGGAGAGCCGACGGATCCACCCCTCGGATTTCGATCAAGTCGCGGAGGGTATGGAAGTTCCCTTTGGACTTGGACATCTTTTCGCCGTCGACGACGAGATGATGGCAGTGGAGCCAGTAGCGAACGAACGGCTTTTCAAAGAAAGCCTCGGATTGGGCGATTTCGTTTTCATGGTGGGGAAAGATGTTGTCCACCCCGCCGCAGTGGATGTCGAAGGTCGGGCCGAGATAGCGGCTGCTCATGGCCGAACATTCGATGTGCCAGCCGGGCCGCCCGGGACCGATCTCCGTATCCCAGGAGGGCTCGCCTTCCCGGGGAGCCTTCCACAGGGCGAAATCCCGGGCGCTGTCCTTTTCGTATTCATCCGATTCGAGCCGGGCGCCGATCCGCGAAGTCACCCGCAGATCGTCGGGTTGAATTCCCGACAGTTTCCCGTAAGCCGGGAACTTCTCGATACTGAAATAGATCGAGCCGTCTTTCCGGTAAGCCACGCCCTTGTCCAGAAGACCTTGAATGATTCGAACCATATCGGGGATGTGGTCTGTCGCCTTCGGATACACATCCGCCGGATGGATGCGAAGCGTCCGGAGGCCGGCGAAGAACGCCTGGATGAAGGGTTCGGTGTATTCCCGGAGGGTGACGCCCGAGGCCCGGGCTCCGCGGATCGTCTTGTCGTCGACGTCGGTGAGGTTCATGACCTGGAAGGTCTTGAACCCGGAAGACCGCAGGAACCGGAGCAGCAAATCTTCGAAGACATAGGCCCGGAAATTCCCGATGTGGGGGAGGTCGTAGACGGTCGGCCCGCAAGTGTAAACCCGGACTTCGCCGGGTGCGAGAGGTGAAAATTCCTCGTCCTGTCCGCTGAGCGTGTTATGAAATCGAATCATGGGCCACCCATTATAGCCACTCTGCCCTTCGAAAAAAAGAACGAAATTTGACCGGTTCGAAGTTTTGTGGGATAATATCGTTTAATTCTTCCAAATCAATCATTTATGGGTGCCCCATGAAGAATATCATTGCCCTCCGCCGCGAGGATAAAAATCCCTGGGAAAAGCGCGTGGCCGTCATCCCCAGTCATGTCCGGGAACTGATCAAGGACCGGGGGGTGAAATTCATCGTCCAGCCGTCGCCCATCCGGGTTTTCGCCGACGACGACTTCAAGCGCGAGGGGGCGAAGGTCCAGGAAGATCTCTCTCCCGCCTGCATTGTCATGGGAATCAAGGAGATGCCCAACGATCTGTTCCAGACCGGGAAAGTCTATGTCTTCTTTTCCCATACGATCAAGGGACAGAAGGCCAATATGCCCATGCTCAGGAAGATGGTCGAGCAGAAATGCACCTTGATCGACTATGAAAAGATCGTCGATGACAAAGGACGGCGGCTGGTCTTTTTCGGCCGGCAAGCGGGCACGGCCGGAATGATCGAGTCGCTTTGGGCTCTGGCCCGCCGCTTGGATGCCGAGGGCCTGCCTCATCCGTTCGGAGCGATCCGCCGGGTGACCGAGTATCAGAGCATGGTTGAGGCGAAAGAAACGATCGATGAGATCGGCGAGGGGATTCGGGGCGACGGTTTGCCCGAGCATCTGGTTCCGTTCATCTGCGGCTTTACGGGATACGGCCACGTTTCCCAGGGCGCCCAGGAGATTTTCGATATATTCCCGGAGGTCGAAATCACGCCCGAGGAATTCCCTTCCTTCATTTCTTCGGGGAACTTTTCCTCCCACCGCTTGTATAAAATCGTCTTTCGCGAAGAGCATCTGGTCCGTCCCCGCGACCCCGGACAGGCCTTCGATCTCCAGGACTATTACGCCTCTCCGGAAAAATACGTCCCGGTCCTGGAGTCGTACCTGCCGTTCATGACTCTTTTGATCAACGGGATTTATTGGGCTCCCAAATACCCGCATTTCGTCTCCAAAGCCTTCATCAAAGACCTGTACGGCGCGCCGACGCGTCCCCGGCTCAAGGTCATCGGCGATATTTCCTGCGATATCGAGGGCGGAATCGAATGCACAGTGAAGGATACCGATCCCAACCATCCGGTTTATGTCTATGATCCGGTCCGGGACGCGGCCGTGGACGGAGTGGAGAAGAATGGTCCGGTCATCATGTCGGTGTATAACCTGCCGGCCGAGATTCCGCTCGAGTCCTCGGTCTTCTTCAGCCAAACCCTGAAGTCGTTCATTCCCGACCTGGCCCATGCGGATTTTTCCCGGGACTTCGCTTCCTGCGCCCTGCCGGACCCGGTCAAGAAGGCCGTCATTCTTTTCCGCGGTGAGTTCACTCCGGATTATGAATATATGAAGGCCTTTCTTCAGGCCTGAAATTCAAAGAGAAGCGAGAACCTCGATGAAAAACATCCTCGTCCTGGGCGCCGGTTTTGTGGCCGGCCCGCTCGTCCGTTACTTCTTCGAAAAGCCCGAAGTTGCCGTCTCCGTGGCCGACCTTGAGCCGGAGAAAGCCGCCTCTCTCGTTGGACACCATCCGCGCGGCCGGGCATTCGGCCTCGATTTGAAGAACGAGCCGTTGTTGGCCAAGGAAATCGCCAAAGCCGATGTGGTCGTCAGCCTGGTGCCCTATGCCTTCCATCCGGTCGTCGCCCGACTCTGTCTGGCGGCCCGGAAGCCCATGGTCACAACCTCCTATGTCAGCGAAGCAATGCGGGCTCTGGACGGGGAAGCCCGGGAAGCGGGCATCCCGCTCGTCAACGAGGTCGGGCTTGATCCCGGGATCGACCACATGGAAGCGATGCGGGTCATCGACGAGATTCATGCCCGGGGCGGGCGGGTGATGAGCTTCCGGTCCTATTGCGGGGGCTTGCCGGCGCCCGAGTCGAACACCAATCCTTTCGGCTATAAATTTTCCTGGAGCCCGCGGGGCGTCCTTCTGGCCGGAAAAAATGAGGCCCGGTACCTGGTCGATGGCCGGGAAATCGTCGTTCCGGCGGCCCGGCTGTTCGCCGAACCTGAACAGGTTGCCATTCCGGGGCTGGGAGCGTTCGAGGGATATCCGAACCGCAATTCCCTCCCTTACCGCGAGCTGTACGGCATTCCCGAAGCCCGGACGATGTTCCGCGGCACCTTCCGCTGGCCGGGTTGGTGCGAGACGCTGAAAAAGATCGGCGAATGGGGTCTTCTCGAGGCCGCGGAGTCGGATTGGACCGGTTTATCCCGGAGGGCCGTTCTGGCCGGAGCGGCCGGTCTTCCGGATTCGGCCGATCTTCGGACGGAACTCGCCCGCCGGTGGGCTCTTTCCCCGAACGCCGCCCTCCTGGACCGGATGGCCTGGCTTGGTTTGTTCGACGACGGCCCGCTTCCCAAATTGTCGGGATCGCCCCTCGACCTCCTCGAGCTCCTGATGC
This sequence comes from uncultured Eubacteriales bacterium, assembly GCA_964411395.1. Taxonomy (GTDB): domain Bacteria; phylum Acidobacteriota; class Aminicenantia; order Aminicenantales; family UBA4085; genus JAAZPG01. The sequence goes on from CAYPKX010000083.1 coordinate 4,134, forward strand.
TGGGGAAAATGATCTACGGTCCGGGGGAGAGGGATTTGATCGTCCTCCGGCATGAATTCGAAGCCGCCTACCCCGACGGCTCGGAGGAAAGAATCCATTCGACGCTCATCGATTACGGCCGTCCGGGCGGCGACAGCGCCATGGCCCGAACCGTCGGATTGCCGGCGGCGGCCGCCGCGAATCTCGTCCTCGAGGGCCGGATCAATCGTCCCGGCGTCCTGATCCCGGTCATTGCGGATCTCTACGCTCCGATTCTGTTCGAAATCAAGTCGCGGGGGATCGTCTTCCGCGAGGAACGGACGAAAACCCTCTAAGCGCTCCGAATTTGGAGGCAATCGTTCGTTGACAGGGGCATCCGCCTCCGATAGAATTTTCGTTAAGGCCGATGAAAACACAGGAGCTTCGTGAAAAAGACCGGGCGGTTCTCGCCGCAGCTGTGGAGTTGTATCTTAAATCCGGCGGGCCCGTCTCTTCCGGGGCGATCCATGAAAAGAAAGTGCTCAAGGATTCACCGGCGACCATTCGGAACATTCTCGTCCGGCTCGAGGAGCGCGGTTTCCTCGTCCAGCCGCATGCCTCGGCCGGCCGGGTCCCCACCGACCGTGGTTTCCGGTTCTACGTCAACACGCTCCTCAGCGGCGTTCCTCTGACCTTCGACCGGATCAACCAGTTCGCCCAGGATTTTTCGATCCGGAAAGGCGATCTCCCCGGGCTTCTCCACCAGGCCTCGCGGGTGCTGGCCGAACAATCCGACAGCCTCGGTTTCGTCATTCAGCCCCGGATCTCCCGGATCCGTTTCCATCACATCCGCTTCATTCCGATCGCTCCGGGAAAGGTCATGATCATCCTGATGACGCCGTTTCATCTCGTCCTGACCGAAATTGTCCCGACCGAAACGGATTTCTCCCAGGCGGAGCTCGATCGAGCCTCTCAGTATATCAATTCAAATTTTTCGGGACGAACGCTGTCCCAAACCCGCGACCGGATTCTCGAAGATCTGGGAAAATCGACGTCCAAGTTCGAACAGGCCCTGTCCCGGCTCATCCACCTGTTGAAAGCCTCCATCCAGCAGGACGACAGCGACGATCCGATTATCGTCCAGGGGGCCAGCAAGCTGATCGGCAAATTCGAAAGCGGAGACCTGCCCCGGCTGAAAACGCTGTTCCAGAATATCGAAGAGCGGGCCGGGCTGGCCCGGCTTCTCTCGGAGTTCATCGCCCTGGACCGGGTCAAGGTTTTGATCGGATCCGAGTCCAACTTGCCCGCGATCTCCGACTGTGCCTTGGTTTTATCCCACTACGGAGATCGAACCCAGGTTCTCGGCTCGCTCGGGATCATCGGGCCGAAACGCATCCCCTATAATAAAATCATTCCCCTGGTCGACAATGTCGCCCAGAAAATCAGCCAGACAATCAGTCGGACGGATTCTTAAAGAGAGAACATCATGCCTCAAGACGAACCTCGCGACGAAGAACGGAAAGAGCCCGCGGCCGAAACCGCTCCGGCCGCCGGCGAAACGCCGGACCCTGCCGGCGAAGAGAAGCCGGCCGCGCGCAAAAAATCCGCCGAGCCCCGGGATCATAGGGAGCCGAAGGACCACAAGGAAGGCAAAGATCACCTCAGGATCAAAACCCTTCGGGCTGAGCTCGAGGAGCTGAAAAAAAACCTGGAAACCCGCGAGCGGGAGATGGAGAAAGCCCGGGAGGATGCCCGGGGAGCCCGAACCGAGGCCGGCGAATGGAAGGAAAAGGCGCTTCGAACGCTGGCCGAAACCGACAACATGCGGAAGCGGCTGGAGCGCGAGAAGAGCGAATACATGCAGTTCGCCCTGGCCGATGTTCTCAAGGACATCCTTCATGTCATCGACAATTTCGAGCGGGCTCTTAAGGCTCCCGATGCTCCGGAGGGATACCGCGAAGGCATCGAGCTGATCTGGAAACAAATGTCCGACCTGGTCGCCAAGCGCGGCGTCACTCCGATTCCGGAAACCGACGGGAAATTCGATCCGTCGTTCCACCATGCCCTGACAACGGAGGAGACGGAAGGAATCGAGGAGCCGCTGATCGGGGAGATGCTCCAGAAAGGCTATATGCTGAACGACCGTCTCCTCCGTCCTGCTCTGGTGAAAGTCCTTCTTCCCAAGAGAAATTGAGATGAGCCGTGTCATCGGGATCGATCTCGGGACGACCTTCTCCTGCGTCGCCCATCTGGCCGAGGATGGACCGAAAGTCATCCCCAACATGGACGGGATGCCGACGACGCCGTCCACGGTCAGCTTTACGTCGTCGGGCGAAATCCTCGTCGGAAACCTGGCGGCCCGGCAGGCCTTGACCAATCCGGACAAGACCGTCTATGCCGTCAAGCGTCTGATCGGACGGAAGTTCAAATCGTCCGAAATCGAAGAAGCCAGGAAGAGGATGGCCTACGGCCTGGCGGAGGCCCCCAACGGCGACGTCCTGATCCGGTTCGAAGACCGGTCGATCACCCCCCAGGAAGCTTCGGCCCATATCCTGGATTATCTCCGGCGCTGCGCCGAAGCCTATTTTGGGGATCCGGTCACCGAATGCGTGATCACCGTCCCGGCCCATTTTGACGATCATCAGCGCCAGGCGACGAAGGATGCCGCCCGAATTGCCGGGCTGGACGTCCTTCGGGTCATCAACGAACCCACGGCCGCCAGTCTGGCCTACGGCCTCAATCGGAATCCCGACGGATTAATCGCGGTTTACGACCTCGGTGGCGGGACGTTCGATATTTCCCTCCTGGAAATCAGCGGCGGCGTGTTCCATGTCCTGGCGACGGCAGGCGACGACTACCTCGGCGGCGAAGATTTCGACCAGCGGATCATCGTCCGTCTTCAGGCCGACTTCCAGAGCAAGTTCGGCGTCGATCTCGGATCCAATCCCTACAGCCTTCAGCGCCTCAAGGAGGCGGCCGAACGGGCCAAACGCGAGCTCTCGTTCACTCAGGAGACGGAGATCAACCTGCCGTTCATCACCTCCGACCCGTCCGGTTCCAAGCATCTTCAGACGACGATCAACCGGGCGACCCTCGAGGAATGGACCCGGGATCTGGTCGACCGGACGCTTCCGCTGATGGACAAGGTCCTCCGGGAAAGCGGATTCACGCCCGGCCAGGTCAACGAAATTCTTCTGGTCGGCGGCCAGACCCGGATGCCCCTGGTTCGGAAACGGGTCGGGGAATTTTTCGGGAAAACGCCCAATACCCAGATCAACCCGGATGAAAGCGTCGCCATGGGAGCGGCGATCCAGTCGGGCATCCTCGAGGGCGGGATGAAGGATATCGTTCTTCTCCTCGATGTGACTTCGATGCCGATGGGGATCGAGGTCGAGAACGGAATGTTCGAGAAGGTCATCGACAAGAACACGACGATTCCCTGCCGCAAGACCAAGTCGTTCACGACGGTCGAAAACAATCAGCGGCGCGTCCGGATTCACGTCCTACAAGGCGAAAACCTCAAGGCTGCGGATAATACCTCGCTGGCGATGTTCGACCTGGTCGGGATCATGGACGCCTCGGCCGGCATTCCCCAGATCGATGTGACGTTCGAGATCAACGCCGACGGCATGGTCAAGGTTTCGGCCCGCGACGTCGTTTCCGGCCGGGAACAGAAAGTCGTCGTGCAGTCGTCCTCCGGCTTGAGCGAACAACAGATCAAAGGCATCATCGAAAAAGAAAAACAGCGGACGCTGTTGAAAAGCGGATCATGAACGAATTGGATTACTACGAAGTCCTGGGCGTTTCGCGGACGGCGAGCGCCGAAGAAATCAAGAAGTGCTACCGGCAGCTGGCTTTGAAGTATCATCCCGACCGGAATCCGGGGGACAAGTCCTGTGAAGAACGGTTCAAACAGGCCGCCGAAGCCTACAGCGTCCTGGGCGATCCCCAGAAGCGGGAGTCCTATGACCGGTTCGGCAAGGATGGCCTTCGAGGAGCCGGATTTGAAGGTTTCTCGGGCTCGATCTTCGAGGATTTTGAAGACATCCTGGGCAATTTTTTCGGTTTCAATTTCGGCAACGGCGGCGGAACCCGGCGGGCCCGAGCCGCCCGTGGACGGGATCTCGGACTGGAAGTCGAGATCACCCTGGAGGAGGCGGCCGCCGGAATCGAAAAGGAGATTTCCCTCCAACGCGCCGAGCTCTGCCCGTCCTGCGGAGGGTCGAAAGCCCGGGCCGGAACCCGGCCGGCTGTTTGCCCGACGTGCGGAGGCCGGGGACAGGTTCGCCGAAGCCAGGGATTTTTCAGCGTCGCTTCGACCTGCAACCATTGCCGGGGAGCCGGGGAGATCATCGGCTCGCCCTGCGAGGATTGCCGGGGGACAGGGCGCAAAACCCAGAAGCGAACGCTTAAAATCAATATCCCCGCCGGCGTTGACAATGGCGTCCGTCTCCGACTGACCGGAGAAGGGGAGGCCGGGGAGGCGGGCGCGGGCCGCGGCGATCTCTATGTCGACATCCGGGTGAAGCCCCATGACATCTTCGAACGGGAAGAGAATAATCTCCTCTGCGGGATGTCGATTTCGTTTCCACAGGCGGCCCTGGGAGTGACGGCTGACATCCCGGTTCTTTCCGGTGGGACCGAGAAGTTGAAAATTCCGGCCGGCACCCAATCCGGCGAAGTCTTCCGTCTCAAAGGGTGCGGATTAAGAGACCTCCAGCGCCACCGCCTGGGGGATCTTTTCGTTAAAGTGGACGTCCGCACCCCTGCGGACCTGACCAGGGAGGAAAAAGAACTTTTAAAACGCTTCGCCGAGTCGAGGCGGGAAAGCCTGGATCGATTGGAGGCCGGAGCGGTTCGCCGCAAATCCACCGGTCGAAAATAAGCACGCTTGACCTCGCAATATTTTTTCCTGTCCCAAACCGAGATCGCCGGAAACCGGGCCGTCCTTCGCGGCCCGGAGCATCATCATCTCCACCGGGTTCTCCGAGCCCGGCCCGGGGACCGGGTTTGGCTGTTTGACGAAGAAGGCCGGCGTTACCGGGCCGAAGTCGCCTCCGGCGCGGAGGATGCGACGGAATTGAACATCCTCGAAATCCTGCTCCCCAGGGAGCTTCCGACAAAAATTACGCTGGCCGCCGCGCTCCTCAAAGGCGGAACGATGGATGAGGTCATCTTGAAAGCGACGGAGCTTGGAGCCGCCCGGATTTCCCCGATCGAGACCGAGAGGTCGGTCGCCCGGACGGGTGAACGGACCGAGCGCAAGGTCGACCGTTGGCGCAAGATCGCCCTGGCCGCGGCCAAACAAAGCCGGGCCGCCCGGCCGCCCCAAATCGACATCCCCGTCGGGCTCGAGGATTTCCTTTCCGGATGCCGGTCGGAGAGAAAGATTGTTCTCGATGAAGACGGCGGCGCGAGTCTTAAAACGCTCCGGTTCGAGGGGGGCCATCCGCCGGCCGAAGCGGTCGTCCTGGTCGGTCCCGAAGGCGGCTGGAGTCCGTCGGAACGGGAGGCCGTCAGGCATGCGGGTTTCGAACCGTTCGGGCTAGGGCCGACGATCCTCCGGGCGGAGACAGCGGCCCTGTCCGTCTTAACGATCCTGTCCCACGAATGGAATTGGTGAGACATGTTTCTTCAAGGCCAAAAAATCGGGAAATACGAGATCATCCGATCCCTCGGCAGCGGAGGATTCGGATCCGTCTTTCTGGCCAAGGACATCTGGCTCGACATCAAGGTCGCGATCAAGGTTCCCCATAAGCAGTCGCTCGAGCTGTACAAGCTTCTCAAGGAACCCCGGCTTCAGGCTTTTCTCGACCATCCGAATATCGTCCGATTGCTGGCCGCCGAAAAAATCGACAAGATCTTCTTTTTCGTCATGGAGTATGTCCGGGGAAAAACCCTGGAGAAGATCCTTCAGAAGGAAAAAATCCTGGAGGTCGGCGCGGCGATCGATATGATGAAGCAGCTGGCCGCCGGCGTCGAGCATGCTCACAAGAACAAGATCATTCACCGGGATCTTCGGCCGTCCAACATCATGGTCTCCGAGGAAGGGCAGGTGAAGATCACGGATTTTGGAACCTCGGCCTGGCTGCAAGAGGTTCCCTTTGCCACGACCCGAATCGGCTCTCCTCCGTACATGGCCCCCGAGCAGTTCATGGGCAAAGCCGTTTATGCCTCGGATATCTATTCGCTCGGCTGCATTCTGTATGAGATGATGATCGGTCAGCCTCCCATTATCGACCCCGATCCGTTTAAAATCCTGGAAAAAGCCCAGGAAGGCAAGATCACCCCCCCGCGGATCCGCAACACCCGGGTTCCCCGGGAGATCGACTCGGTCATCATGCGCTGCCTGGCGCCCAAGGTCGAGGAACGTTTCCAACGTCCGTTCGAGATCATCAAAGCCCTGTCCGAGATCCGGGGGGAGAAGCCGGCAAAAAACGAAATCGACGACATCCTCGGGCGGATCCGGGCCCGGGAACCGGCGACGATCGCGACCTGCTGGAACTGCCGCCGCCACCTGCCCGTGCGGGCCAAAGTTTGTCCCTATTGCGGCGAGGCCGTCTGATGCGGATTTGACCGTTTTTCGCATTCCCGGTAAGATAACCCGGTCAGAATTAAAAGAGGATCCCATGACTATCGATGATCTGCTGAAAGTCGCCATCGAGATGGAAGCCTCCGACCTTCATCTCAAGGCCGGCAATCATCCCCAGGTGCGCGTCGCCGGCCAGCTCATCGCCCTGGAACGGCTTCCCCGGCTTTCGGTGGAAGACACCGAAGCCCTGGCCGCCGAGATGATGGGCGAAATTCAGAGGACCCGACTCCTGGAGGATTTCGACATCGACCTGGCCTACAGCCTTCCGGGTTTCGGCCGGTTTCGCGGGTCGATCTATTACCAGAGGTCTTCCATCGCCATCGCCCTCCGGATCATCCACTTCGAAATCAAGGCTTTGAAAGACCTGAATCTGCCCGACGTCCTGGAGAAAATCTGCGGATACACGCGGGGGCTGGTTTTGGTGACGGGATCGACCGGAAGCGGCAAGACGACGACCCTGGCTTCGATGATCGACCTGATCAACACGACCCGACGGGATAATATCATCACCATCGAGGACCCCATCGAGTATCTCCATCGCGACAAGAAGAGCACGATCAGCCAGCGCGAAGTCGGATGGGATGTCCGGTCGTTTGCCCGCGGGTTGCGGGCGGCCCTTCGGGAAGATCCCGATATCATCCTGGTCGGAGAGATGCGGGACATGGAAACCATCGAAACCGCCCTGACCGCGGCCGAGACGGGCCACCTGGTTCTCAGCACCCTGCACACGCTCGACGCCCCGGAGACCATCAACCGCATCGTCTCGGTCTTTCCGCCTCACCAGCAGCGTCAGATTCGAATCCAGCTGGCTTCGATCCTCCGGGCGGTCGTCTCCCAGAGGCTGATCCCGCGCAAGGACGGCCAGGGACGCGTCCCGGCCGTGGAGGTCATGATCAACACGCCTTTTATTTCCGATTGCATTTCCGACCGCGACAAGACGTACCAGATCCGGGACGCGATTTCCGCCGGCGTATCCCAATACGGCAGTCAGACATTCGACCAGAGCGTCTACTACCTTTACGAAAAGAACCTCATCGATTTCGAGCAGGGTATCCGGTACTCGACCAGTCCCGACAATTTCAAGCTCCGTGTCCAGGGCATCCGGTCCAGCCAGGATATCGCCATTGAAGACATGGAACGGGAGATGAACAAGCCCCCGGATCTGCCGCCGGGATTCGAACGATGAACGCTCAGGACATTCGGGAATCCTTTCTCGAGTATTTCGCCGGCCGCGGGCACAAGGTTGTTCGGAGTTCCTCGCTCCTGCCCAAGGACGATCCGACGCTGCTCTTCACCAACGCCGGGATGAACCAGTTCAAAAATGTCTTCCTTGGCTTGGAGAAGCGCGGTTATGCCCGGGCCGCTTCCGTGCAGAAATGCATGCGGGTCAGCGGCAAGCACAACGACCTGGATCAGGTCGGCCGGACCACCAAACATCATACGTTCTTCGAAATGCTCGGCAA
>CAYPKX010000083.1:12246-13687 GCA_964411395.1 uncultured Eubacteriales bacterium
CCCCGTCCCTCGATCGATACCGGCATGGGACTGGAGCGATTGACGGCCGTCCTTCAGGGCAAAACCTCCAACTGGGATACGGATCTTTTTCTCCCTCTGATCCGGGATGTCGGAAACCGGACCGGGCGGGCGGTTGCCGCCGACGGCGAGGCGGGCGTTTCGGCCCGCATCATCGCCGATCATGCCCGAAGCATCGCCTTTCTCATCGGCGACGGGATCATGCCGGCCAACGACGGGAGGGGATATGTCCTTCGACGCCTCATCCGCCGGGCCTTCCGCCAGGGGCAGAAGCTTGGCCTCGACCGTCCCTTCGTCCACGAGATGCTTGCCGTCGTGGCCGATATCATGAAGGATGCGTACCCCGAGCTGACGACGTCCCTGCCTCTCCTGTCCCGGATTTGCCGGGCCGAGGAAGAGCGGTTCAGCCGCACGCTGACCTCGGGTTTCCGATATTTTCAGGAGTACGCGAAGGACGTCCGGGACCGCGGTTCCCGCACGCTGCCGGGCGAGTCCGCCTTCAAGCTCTACGACACGTTCGGTTTCCCCCTGGATTTAACCCGTGAGCTGGCCGAGGAAGAAAATCTCGTCGTTGACGAAGCGGCCTTTAACCAGGAGTTGGAGCGGCAGAAATCCCGGGCCAGAAAATCCTGGAAAGGCGAAACCAAGCCGAAGGATATCAAGGCCTATGAGGGCATTTCTCCGGGCGCGGCGCGTTATGCCGGTTCCGAGGCCGGAGAGGTTTCCGAGACAAAGGTGCTGGCCCTCATCCGGGACGGAGTGCGCCGGTCCGAGCTGCGGGAAGGGGAGAGCGGAGGGGCCGTTCTCGAGCTCTCGCCATTTTATGCCGAAGCCGGAGGTCAGGTCGGCGATGCCGGGCTTCTCAAAGCCGCCCGGGCTTCGGTTCTTGTCGAAAACACGATTTATCCGATCCCGGACCTTCGCCTTCATCTGGTTCGGGTGATTTCGGGAACGCTCAGGGAAGGCGATTTCGTCGGAGCGGCGATCGATCTTCCCCGCCGCCGGGCGACGGAAGCCAATCATACCGCCACCCACCTCCTCCATGCCGCTTTGCGGAGCGTGCTCGGTGAACATGTCAAACAGGCCGGATCCCTCGTCGGTCCGCAGCGCCTCCGGTTCGATTTCACTCATTTCCAGGCGTTGTCGGATGAAGAGCTTGTTGCCGTCGAAGCGATCGTCAACGAGAAGATCCGTCAGGATATTCCCCTGGCCGTGGCCGAAATGTCGCTCGAGGAAGGCCTGCGTTCGGGCGCCATGGCGATTTTTGAGGAAAAATACGGCGAGCGGGTTCGGCTCGTTTCGGTGGGAGACTACAGCCGCGAGCTTTGCGGAGGGGCTCACGTCCGGACCACGGGTGAAATCGGGATGTTTAAAATCCTCTCCGAAGCCAGTGTTGCGGCCGGGATGCGCCGCATCGAAGCCC
>CAYPKX010000084.1:0-13274 GCA_964411395.1 uncultured Eubacteriales bacterium
ACGGACTTCCACCCTTCTTTTCGTGCCGTTCTTTTCCGGTTTTTTTCATTCGCCGCCGGGGCGAATGAATCGAGAGTTCGGGCGGGCCGACGGGAGACTCGATGTCCCGGTCATCCTTCGAAAAAAAAGCGGCCCCGCCCTGAAGGGCGGGGCCGCGGTCGGTTGACGGACGGTAAGGAGGGCCGGGGAATCAGACCCAGCCGCGCTTGTGGCTGGCCTCGGCCACCCGGGTGACCGCGATGAGGTACGCCGCGTCGCGCATGGAGATGTTTTTCTTCCGGGCCCGTTCGGAGACGGCCTTAAAGCCGGCCGTCATTGTTTCGTCGAGCTTGGTGAGGACTTCTTCTTTGGGCCAGAAGTAGTTCATGTTGCACTGGACCTGTTCAAAGTAGGAGCAGGTCACGCCGCCGGCGTTGCAGAGGAAATCGGGGATCACGAAGATGCCCCGCTTGTGGATTTCAGCGTCGGCTTCGGGCGTCGTCGGGCCGTTGGCGCCCTCGGCGATGAGCCGGACCCGTTTATGGATCTTGCCCACGTTGGCGCCGGTGATCTGGTTTTCCAGGGCGGCCGGAACCAGAAGGTCGGCTTCCTGCTCGATCCAGGCGTCGCCCGGCAGGATTTCATAGCCGGCTTTGCGGGCCTTGACCTTGTCGATGGTCCCGAACTTGTCGGTCATCGAAACGAGTTCATCGGGGTCGATGCCGGTTTCACGCTTGAAGGTGTAGGAGGTCTGGTCGGCCTGGTCCCAGCAGGAGACGCAGATCGGCTTGCCGCCGTATTCTTTGAAGAGCTTGACCGCGTACTGGGAAACGTTGCCGAATCCCTGGAAGGCGCCGACCGCTTTCTTGATGTCGAGGCCGAGCTCTTTCATCGCTTCCCGGACGGTGTAGATCACGCCGTAGCCGGTCGCTTCCGTCCGGCCGAGCGAACCGCCCATGCCGACGGGCTTGCCGGTGATGAAGCCGGGGTACTTGGCGCCGCGGATCCGCTCAAATTCGTCCATCATCCAGAGCATGTGCTGGCCGTGGGTCATGACATCGGGGGCGGGGACGTCCTGCTCGTGGCCGACGTTGAAAGCGATCTGGCGGACCCAGCCGCGGCAGATGCCTTCCTGCTCCCGGTCGCTGAGGTTGTGCGGGTCGCAGATGACGCCGCCCTTTCCGCCGCCCAGGGGGATGTCGACGACGGCGGTCTTCCAGGTCATCCACATGGCCAGGGCCCGGACGGTGTCGACGGTTTCATGGGGGTGGAACCGGATGCCGCCCTTGCAGGGGCCGCGGGCGTCGCTGTGCTGGACCCGGAATCCACGAAACACTTTGTAGCTCCCGTCATCCATCCGGACGGGAATCAGGAAATGGTACTCGCGCAAAGGATTGCGGAGAAGGTCGCGGGTGGCCTGGTCCAGGCCGAGCTTTTCCGCGGCCGCGTCGAACTGCTTTTGAGCCATCTCGAAGGCGTTGAAGGGCTTCTCCATCGGGTATCCTCCTATGATGCCGACGAACGTGAGATGATGTGGTTCGATCCCCCGGTCCTACGGCTTTCGGCAAGGCGAAATTCTCGCGCCGGGGAGTCGCATATTTTACCTTTTTTGAGGAAAATAAGTCAAATTCAGGCCGCTTTGCCAACACGGAAAACGGAGGATCCGGCCGAGCGGGTCGGGGAGGCGGCTTACAGCTCGAAGCGGTAGGAGAACTTGATCAGAAAGACGTTCTTGCCCGGGGCCTGAAAGACATCCCCGAAGTCCCGCCGGAAGTTGAAATCGCCGGGATGGGCCCCGTCTTCCCGAAGCTGGGTCCAGACGAAATAAAACATCGAGCCGGGGCGGTACTCCCAGCGGAGAACGACCGTCCCCCGCAACGACTTGAGGTTGAAATCGGGATCCCGGAAAGTAAAAGCGGGAATGGGGCCTTCGCCGTCCGGGTCGGCGGTATAAATTCCGTCGGCCCGGGAGATGGTCGAGCCGTTTTGACCGTAGAAATGGAAATCGAACGTCATCGCCTGGGCGAATTCCTTGAAGTCGCGGAAATCCCCGACGGCGTAATAGGGTTGAAAATAGGCTTGCAGGGACAGCCGCGGAGTGAACGTCCAGTTGAGCCGGATTTCAACCGGAATCGTCTGCTGGACGATATCCGACAGGACATAGCGAACGCCGTTGGTCAGAATCATGAGCGGGTCGACAAACGAGGTCACCCATTGGCCCTGCGAATAACGCCAGGTGTAGCTCGGCCGGACCGACAGGCTGAAATTGGGGCTGGGTTTCCAGGTGATCCCTCCGCCGATGGACCAATTGTATCCCCCGCTCGGATGGTAGCGGTAATAGGAAGAGAAGCGGAAGATGAAGGATTTCCGGTCGTCGCTTTCCAGTTCTCCCTGAATCGAGGCTCCCGCAGGATAAAAAGCCATCGGGCCGCCCCGGGTCAAATAATGGCTGTATTTCGGCGGCTCATAATCCAGATGGAGCGCCGCCGTCCAGTAATTCAGAAACTGGCCTTCCGCATCCGCATACCAGTACTCCCCGATCCGGTTCCAGCCGAAATCCCGGTTCTGATAATAGGTGACCGTGGCGTTCCACGTCCGGAACGTCGGGCCCGGATGGAAGGATTGATATCCGGCTTCGACATGGGCGTTGACGACATCGCCGCGGCTGTGGTAGCCGAGGTCGTTGGATTCGTAGCCGGGAGAGATGGCGCCCAGGGCGGCGTTGAAGACGAAGTTGCCTTTCTGCTTGTTGAGAAACAGCCGCCCGGCCCAGCCCGAGAGCGAAGTCGCGTCCGGATTGACCGAAACCCAGCCGGCATCGGGGCGCTGGAAATAATGGAGCGAAGACTTTTGCAGGCGGGTGATCGCCGCCGCGCTCCCCTGAACGAGCGTCGTTCCGGCCCAACCGGAGAGCGACCAGACCCGGTCCTTGTCGAAGAACGTCCAGCCGTCCACGCCCAGGGCGAAAGCGCTGCGGGCCAGGATCGACTCGAGCGAAGAGCCGTCCAGGCTGCGGAAGACCGAAGTCCCGATGAACCCGAGACCGCTTCCGCCGTCGCCGAACTCCTTGAGCCCGCGGACCACTCCGTATGTCGTCAGCGGTTCGATGAGAGCCTCCGAGCGGGCGCCGTCGAGATCGATTTCGGCGAATTCTTCGGCCGTCACCGCTCCGACCAGGCCGACATCGAATCCCTGGCCGACTTTCCCTGTCACTTTGGCCGCGCCCAGGATGGTCGCAAAATCCGGGAGGTCGACGAATCCCGCCCCCCCATATCCCCCCTGGGGTTTTCTCCCGATCCGGCGGCTGTAAAAGATCCCGGGGTCCGTCCAACCGAACGACTTGTAAACGTTCGGACCGCCCCGGCCGAAATTGAAGATGCTCGCGCCTTCGATGAAGAACGGCCGCTTTTCCTGGTAGTACGTCTCCTGGTCGGTGATGTTGATGACCGCCGGATCGACTTCGACCTGGCCGAAATCCGGATTGGCCGAAAGATCCAGGGTCAGATTGCTCTTCAGCCCGACTTTGAGATCGAGGCCGGCGTTACCGGAAACGGCGCTGCCGGTCCGGTAAGGATTCCCGGGAACGGACGGCTCGAAAACGGACCGGCCGCCGAGAAATGGCGAAAGCTCGATCCGCCGGCCCGGGTCGATCTCGCGCATTCCGACCAGATCGGCGAACCGCGAGACAAAACCGCTTTCCTCTTTCGGCCGCCAGGCGTAATACGAGGTCTCGTTTTTTCGCTTGATGTTCCGCTGGAAGTTGACGCCCCAGACATAGGCGTCCTTTCGTTTGAACCGAAGCTGGGCGAACGGAATCCGGGCCTCGACGGCCCAACCCGAAGCGTCGACCCGGGCCGCGCTGTCCCAGATCCCGTCCCAGGTCGGATCTTTGGTCTCGTCGTTGTACAGGGTTCCGTCCACAATTCCGCCGGCCGGGTTGACGGCGAAAAAATACCCGCTTCTCCGGTCATAGTAAGGATCGAATCCGAAGATGAACCAATCCGACTCGACCATGTCGTCGCGGCGGCCGAGACGGCTGGCCACAAGCTCGGGATTCCGATCGGACAGCCGGGCGGCGACATAAATGAAATCGCGATCATAGGCGACCCACACGGTTGTCGCCTCGGTTTCCGGCCGGCCGTCCAGCGGGTCGGATTGAGTAAAGCCGGTCGCTCCGGCCGTCTGCCAGGCCGGCTCCGAAAGAACGCCGTCAATGACGATCGCCCCTCCGGCGGGGATGGCTGTTACGGTTTTTCTGGTCTCGGCCGTCTTCCGGATGGACAGCTCCCCTTCCGAATCGGCGGGAAGACACGCCGGCCCGGAAGCCTCGGCAAATAAACCCGAAATAAGGAGGAAAACGAATAAGGCCGGCCTGAGGATTGGGCTATATCTCATGGGAATGAATCTTTCGACAAATATCAGATTTCTGTTTATACCGAACCCCTCAAAAGAAAGCAAGGGGGGCCCCCGGCCTAAGGGGGGCCCCCGGCCTACGGAACCGCAAGCCAAGGCCCTTCGCCTCACCCGGAAGCGGAAAAATCCGCAGCGAGCCGGGAGGGGACGTCCTCGATTGAGGACAAGCAATTCGGGTCCGGGGCTTGGCCGAAAGCACCAACAATCCGGACTTCGGTTTGCGTCAAGCGGCCGAAGCCTCCAGCCATTACTACCTTCTCTGTTACCGTCCGTCGAACTACCAAGCCGATGGAACATTCAAATCCATCGAGGTCCGGATCAAGGGCGGCGGCTATCGGGTCACGCATCGGCTGGGGTACGTCGCGGATTGAAGGCGGAGAGTTCCGCCGGTACAAAATCCCGAATTTGAGACCCGGCCCCTTTGCCTTATAATACGCCCGATGCCGGGTCACAAGAGAACTTCAGAAAGGGCGGCCGTCGACGTCTCGCCGTACGTCGGATTCTGCGGCGGAGTCAACCGGACGATCAAGATCATCGAGAAGCTCCGGGTGGAACGCCCGAAGACGAAGATCTACCTCCTCGGAAAAATCGTTCATAACGAAATCGTCCTGGCCCGGCTGAAACGCCGCGGTTTTACGACCATCGACGATCACCGCCTGGCCCGCGACGGCATCCTGATCATTCAGAGCCACGGCATTCCGGCCGCCCGGCTGGACGAGATCCGGTCCTCCGGCATCGAGTACGTCGACACGACCTGCCCCATGGTCAAGGGCATCCAGGCCAAGGCCAGGCTCCTTCACAAGCAAGGATACCGGATCGTCATCATCGGCGACCGGAGACACGAAGAGGTCCAGGGCATCGCCGGACAGGTCCCCGAAGCCCTGATTGTCGGCTCGCCGGGCGAAGTCGATCCGGCCGTTTTTAAAAACACGCCCCGGGCCGGGATCGTCGTGCAATCGACCTTCATCCGGGCCGAAGCGGACCGGATTCTTCAAAAAATCCGGCGTTATGCGCCCGCGGTCCGCTTTGAAAACACGATCTGCAAACCGACCTCCGACCGGCAGAAGGATGCCCGCGTCCAATCCGCCCGGGTCGGGACCGTCGTCGTCATCGGCTCGCCGACCAGCGCCAATACCCGGAACCTGATCTCGATCGCCGGCACCCGAAACCGCCGGACCGTGCTGATCAGCCGTCCGGAGGACGTGGACAAGCTGACACTCGGCCGAAGCCGGACGTTCTACGTTCTGTCTGGCGCCAGCACGCCGATGGACATCATCGACCGGACGGTCGCCCGCTTACGCCGGCGGCTGAAGAAGGAGTCCTGATGACCGCAGCAAGCCTCGGCCGAAACCTGGAGCGAAGCCGGAAAAAAATCGAAGCCTATCTCGAAGCCTTTTTTAAAACCCGGGCCGCCGCGCTGGCCGCGGTCAATTCGTGGGGCGCCGATTTCTCCGGACGGATCCGGCCGTTTGCGGCCGGAGGAAAAATGATCCGGGGATGCCTGGTTCAAATCGCGCTCGACGGATGCGGCCTCCGCCAGGCGAAAGGGGCCAAAACGGCCGAACGGGATGCCGTCAGAGCCGGCGCGGCCCTGGAGCTTTGTCATTCGGCTTTTCTCATCCATGACGACATCATGGACGACGATCCTGTCCGAAGAGGCCGGCCCAGCCTCCACGTTCAATATGCGACTCTGGCCGCACGGAAAGGACTGGCCGACGCCCCCGGATTCGGCCGGGCGGCGGCCCTTTGCGCCGGCGATGTCCTCATTTTTCTCGGTCTGGAAATCCTCGCCGCCCTGGAATCGCCGCCCCGGATCAAAGCGAAAACCCTGGAGCTTTTCGGCCGGGAGCTGGCGGCCGTCGGCCCGGCCCAGGTCCAGGACGTCTATTCCGGACGCATCAGCCGGGCGTCCTCCCGGGAGGAGATTTTCCGGCTCTACACCTATAAAACCGCCCGCTATACCTATTCGCTTCCGCTGGCGACGGGAGCGCTGCTCGCCGGCGCCGGCCCGGCCGCCCGGCGCGATCTCGGGGACATCGGGATCGACCTGGGACTCGTTTTTCAGGTCAAGGATGACGAGTTGGGACAGTTCGGCGATACCTCAACCACCGGAAAACCCGTCGGCTCCGACGTCGGCGAAGGGAAAAAGACGCTCTACTATCTCTATCTGAGCCAGGCGCTCGGGCCGCAAGCGGCCGCCCGGTTTGGGAAAAGGCGGCCGACCGGCCCGGAGATCCTCCGTCTCAACGCGCTTCTCCGGAAAAACAAGATTCCCGAGAAAATCGAACGCGATCTCAACCGCATCGCCTCCCGCTGTGCCGGACGCATCCGGTCGGCCTCCCTCCCGAAGGACTTCAAGGAAACCCTGGCGATCCTGCTCGATTCAAATCTCGAAAGAACCGTTTGATTTCCTGATATAATATCCTCAGGAGAGAATTCATGAAGGAACTGACGTACGTTTGTCCCGCCTGCCACGCCAAGGCCACAATCAAGGATTCGGACCCGGTTCCCGTCTGCTGCGGATCGGAGATGATCCTCGAGCCGCTTCCCGTCTGCACGGCGCCCATCTCCGCCGAATCGGCCCGGTCCAACGAAGCGGAATGCCCCTGTTCCGACGGGACCACGCCCCGCAAATCCTGACCTCCGGCGCATGACGCCGCGTTTCGATGTCGTCGTCATCGGGGGCGGAGCGGCCGGCCTGGCCGCCGCGATCGCCTCGGCGCGGGGAGGACGGGCGACCGCGATCGTCGACCGGATGCCCCGTTTCGGAAAAAAACTTCTGATCACCGGCGGCGGCCGCTGCAATCTCGGCAACGAGCGGCTGGATCCCGGCCGGTTTGCCCCCTCCCATCCCGGCCTCGTCGACTCGGTCTTCGCCCGTTTCGGGACCGAACAGATCGTCCGCTTCTTTGAAGAATTGGGCCTCCGGATCGTCTCCGATTCGGGACGGCTCTATCCGGCCACCAACCAGGCCGCCTCGGTCCTGAAAGTTCTGGAGCTGGAAATCCGGCGGACGGGAATCGAGTCCATCGCCGCTTTCGAAGCGGCGGACATCGGCCGGACCGGCCCGGCGTTTCTCCTTTCCTCAACCGACGGACGAAAAATCGAGGCCCGGGCGGCCATTCTGGCGGGAGGCGGCCGGTCCTATCCCGCCCTCGGCGCCGACGGCAGCGCCTATGCGCTGGCCTGCCGGCTCGGCCATCGTCTGGTCGAGCCCGTTCCGAGCTGCGTTCCCCTTCTGGCCCGCGACCGGATGTGTCATTTTCTCCAGGGTCAAAAAATCCGGGCCCGGATCGAGGCCTGGAGCGGTAACCGGACGGTTTCCCGGGCCGACGGAGACCTGCTGTTCACGGCCTACGGGATATCGGGGACGGCCGTCCTGGATATCAGCACCGCCCTTTCCATCGCCTTGCATCGGGATCATAAGAGCGGAACGGCCGTCCGCCTTGATCTTCTCCCGGAAATGGGAGCGGAGGAGCTCAAAGCGGAGCTTCTTCGCCGCTTGAAAGGCGGCTGGGGCGAGACCGACCTCGTCTCCGGCCTTCTTCCGGAAAAATTCGGAAAGACGGCGGCCGGTTGGCTTCCGCCCGGACGCCGGACAGCCGAACAAACCGCAGCCGCGCTGGCGGCCGCCCTGAAAGACCGGCGCCTCGACGTCCAGGGGACGAGGGGTTGGAACGAGGCTGAATTTACCAGCGGCGGAATCGAAGCCGGAGAAGTCGAGCCGGAGCGGCTGGAATCCAGAATCGTCCCCGGATTGTTTTTCGCCGGAGAAATCCTCGATGTCCAGGGCCCGCGCGGCGGTTTCAACTTGTCCTGGGCCTGGGCTTCGGGAGCCCTGGCCGGCCGGGCCGCGGCCTCAGGCCTTGCCTAAAACCATCGCCAGCAAAGCCATCCGGACGTACAGCCCGTATTCCATCTGGCGGAAATAGGCCGCCCTCGGATCGTCGTCGAAATCCATGCTGATTTCCGTCACCCGCGGCAGGGGGTGGAGGACGATCATATTCGGCTTGGCCGCCTTCATCACCCTGGGATTGATGACGAAAGCGTTTTTGACTTTTTCATAAACCTCGGGATCCTCAAACCGTTCTTTCTGGACCCGGGTCACATACAGAACATCGGTCTTGGGCAGAACTTTATCCAGGGACGTATGCTCGGACTGGGGAAGGCCTTTGGCCGCGACCTCGTCCATGACGTCCCGGGGCATGCGCAAAATCTCGGGCGAGACGTAGTTGACTTTGATCCCCTCGAACTGGGTCAGGAGCCGGGCCAGGGAATGGACCGTCCGGCCGTATTTCAGATCGCCGAGCATCGTGACGGTGAGATTGTCCAGGCGGCCCATTTCCTCGCGGATGGCGAAGACATCGAGCAGGGCCTGCGTCGGATGTTCTCCCACGCCGTCGCCCGCATTGATGACCGGTTTTCCGGCGTGGCGGGCGGCCAGGGAGGCCGAGCCGACTTCGGGATGGCGGAGGACAATGACGTCCGCGTAACAGCCCAGCGTCCGGACGGTGTCGGGCAGGCTTTCTCCCTTGGCCACCGAGGAGAACTTGACCTCGCTGATGGGGATGACCGCCCCGCCCAGCCGCTGCATGGCGGCCATGAAGGAAGACGAGGTCCGGGTGGACGGTTCATAGAACAGGTTGGCCAGGATCTTCCCTTTCATCAGGTCAAACGTCCCGACCCGCTCGACCATCGTTCGCATCTCGTGAGCGACGCTGAAGATGTACTCGAGGTCGTTCCGGTTGAATTGTTTGACCGAAAGAATATTTTTCCCGTACCAGGGCGCGGTCTGCTGATCCCCGAACGGCAGGTGCGGATTCTTTGATTTGGTGGGCATGGGGCCTCCTCTTTCGGGGCTCACAATAGCGCGGAACGCCGGTTCATGTCAAAAAACCCCCTCCGCGGCGGGAAAAGCCCGGCGGCGTCAATCCCGGGGAATGATCGGATCGTCTTCCGGGGTTTCGCCCGGAATGATTTCATCCTCGGCCGCGGCTTCACCCTCTGCGGGCGCATCCTCGGATTTGCCGGCCAGCTTGCGCTTGCGTTTTTCTTCGCGTTTTCTGAGACGGTCGAGTTCCTTGCTTCGCTTGGCGCTCTTATAGGCTCGATTGGTTTTCGGCATGCCTCCTCCTTTCGGCCGGCATCATAACACAGTAGTGCCGGTGAAAAAAAAGGGGCGGTTCAGAGAACCGCCCCGAAAGTCCTAACGGACATCCGGCCCGTTTACGGGGCCGGAATCAGAGAAAAAATAAGGCTGAATCAGAAGCGCCGACCGCCGCCGAAACCGCCGCGCCCGCCGCCGCCGCCGCCGCTCGTGCGGGGCCGATCGGTCCGGGGCTTGGCTTCATTGACCGTCATCGTCCGGCCTTTGAGATCCTTGCCGTTGAGGGCGGTGATGGCCTTCTCGGCCTCTTCCTTCGTCGGCATTTCGACGAAGCCGAATCCCCGGGATTCACCCGAGAACTTGTCCTTGATGATCGAAGCCGTCGCGACCTGTCCGTAAGCGGCGAACGCTTCGCGGAGGTCGGTTTCGCTCACGCTGAACGAAAGGTTTCCAACATAGATGTTCATACTCGTCTCCTTTGACGAGGGGTCCGTCCGGGATATCAACCCGAAGGCCCCGAAAAATTTGTTCGAATAAAGGAGAGGAGTATCCAGCCGAACAGGGCCCGTGCCCCTTCCTTTTTTCGACCACCATATCATAGGGAATTTTTTTAAAAAAGCAAGTAAAATCTTTAAATCGACGAAACGGCGGCTATGACCGCCGCCCCGAAACTGGAACCGTCGGGGACCAGGGCCAGCCGGAGACGCCCGGCCCCAGCCCCATGGAGCTCCCGGAACGTGTCTTCCATCCGGGCCCGAAATCCCGGATATTTTTCGAACAAACTGCCGTCCATCGCCAGAACATGGTCGACGGCCAGGGCCGGATCGTTCTTGGTCACGGTCGCCGAAAGGACCGCGGCCGCCAGACGGGCGGCCCGGCTCGAAACGATCCGGGACGCTTCCCGCAAAATCCGGGCGTCTTCGGCCTCCGCCTCCACCCCCCAATCCTTCAGCCGGGCTCGAACCCGGTCGGCTTCAGGCCCGTCGTCCGCCTCGATTTCGGAAAGCCGTTCGCTCCCGAATCCCCCGGGTTGGAGAAAAACGTCCGGCACACGCCCGCCGAAAAGGACGCCCCGGCTGCAAAAATCGGCGACGACGAGCCGGACCAGCTCACCCAGGTATTTGCCCGAAACCATTTTCTCTTCGGCCTGGAAACCGGGATTTTCCGACCGGCTGTCCAGCGCCTCGTCATAGAGGTTCCTCGGGAGAGCGACGTTGAAATTCCCGGATTCCATGTTGACGACCATGAACTCCCGATCGTACGGACCGATCGGTTTCCGGATCTCAGCCGTCCGTTCGCGATAACAGATGTTCGTTCCCGTCCCTAAAATGCAGCCGGCATCGCAATCGGGATCGCGATAAGCGCCGGCCATCAGCGTCCCGGTGGTGTCGTTGTTCAGGGAGACGACCTGGACTTCGCCCGCCCCCTCCGCCTCCAGGGACCGGCGGAGGAGCTCGACCACATCGCGTCCGACGACGCCTTCGACCGTCCATCCCTTGGTCCAGCCGATCAGCTCTCCCCGGGCGATGGACGTCTGCCGGATCGCGAAGGAAAAGGTGAATCCGAGCTTCTGCGGGCCGGGCCGGGCATGATCACGGAGAAACCGGCCAATGAACCGGGCGATGGAGCCGAAGAGCACGGAAGCATCGGTCGAAATCTGCTCCCGGCTCAACGAAAATTGGGCGGAGATCAAACGGGGAGCCGTCCGGTCGCCGGGAAGCTCCGCCCGAAGAATCCGAACGTTGGTCCCCCCCATGTCCAGGGCCAGGAAGGACCCGCGTTCCCGACCTGTCGGACGGTCGACATAAGTCGGGAGCATTTTCAGAGAACTCGGCTCTCCGGCCAGGCCGCGCCGCATTTCCGCCTGGAAGGCGCCGGTCAAGGTTCGCAGCCGTTCGGGCGAAACGGCGAACGAATCCCGCAAACCCGCCAGAGCTTCATTTCGCATGTTCGCGTGCGGCATCGGCGGCTATTATACGCCGCTCTCCCGGACTTGCGCCACCTCATCCGGCCGGGCGATTTTTAATGAAAAGGTTGATTCTCTCCGCAATTCAGGGTATATTGCTCGCCGCGACCAATTCCAAATGAAAGGAAGGACATGATGGCCAAGAAACCTCTGACCAAGGCTCAGATCGTCGCTCACTTCGCCGAGAAGTTCGAAATGCCCCGCAAGGGCGCCGGCGCGATTCTCGAAGAAGTCGTCAATCTGGCGATCGCCGAAACGAAGAAAGCCGGAAGCTTCACCCTCCCCGGACTCGGCAAGCTCGTCCTGGTGAAACGGAACGCCCGCATCGGACGCAACCCGGCCACCGGCGCGACGATCAACATCCCGGCCAAAACCGTGGTGAAGATGCGGATCGCCAAGACGGCCAAGGACGCGATCGTCCCCCCCAAGAAATAACAACCGCGAATTCGGCTCACCCGCCGGCCTCGCCGGTTTTTTCGGGAGGCGCGGCGGCGCGCCCTCCGGCTTCCCCTCGTTGAGGGATGGTCGGAGGGCGTTTTTTTTAAGGGAGGCTTCGGACGCGCCTATTCTCCGTCCCCGGCGGGTTTGGCTTCGCGAAAGGTCACGATGAAGGCCGTCCCGCCGGTCCGGTCGAGGTCGATGACTCCCTGAATCTGCTTGACCAGCAGGTTGACGATCTTGAGGCCGAACGTCTCGGCCTTCCGAAAATCAATATTCTCCCGAAACCCCACGCCGTCGTCGGCAACCCGAAGAATCACTTCCCCCCCGGCGCCCCGGCGGAGGCGGATTTTTATCAATCCCTTCCGGTCCTTCGGGAATCCGTGCTTAAGAGCGTTGGAGATCAGCTCGTTGAGAATCAATCCGAACGGCACGGCCGTATTGATGTCCAGGTCGATATCCTCGAAATCGGTCTCCAGCCGCACCTGCGCCGGATCGACGCAGTGGGCCTGGAAAAGATGGACGGCCAGGCTTTGGATATACCCGGGCAGGTTGATCTTGGAAAGGTCGGTCGACTGGTACAGCCGTTCATGAACGAGACTCATGGACCGGATCCGGGCTTGTCCTTCGCGAAGGATCTCGCGGCATTCGTCGCTCTGGGTTTGGCGGGATTGAATGCTGAACAGGCTGGAGATGACCTGCATGTTGTTTTTGACCCGGTGGTGGATCTCCTGGAGCAGGACTTCTTTTTCCCGGAGGCTGGACCGCAGATCCCGTTCCATCAGTGTCCGTTCGGTGATGTCGATCGTGAACCCGGCCAGGTACCGTTTGCCCTCGATGTGAATGGGAAACTTGATCGATGAATAAAAGCGGCCGCCCAGCTCCTCTTCGACTTCGATCCGGGTCCCCGTCTTTAGAACCCGGTTGTCGTCTTCGATCATCTTCCGGGCCATCTCGGCGGGAAACAGCTCTTCCATTCCTTTGCCCAGCATCTCTTCGACCGGGATCCCCAGCATTTTTTCAAAGTTGTCGCTCAGCCGGAGAACCCGGTCGTTTTCGTCCTTGAAGAAGATGAAGAACGGGCTGTTTTTCATGAACTGGCGGAAGATGCCCTCGCTCTCCCGCAAGGCCTCCTCGGTCCGGATCTGGTCGCTGACGTCGCTGAACGACCAGACGCGGCCGCGATGGTTCGTTCCCTCCAGCAGCGGCCGGGAGACGCGGTCGAAGACCCGGCCGTCCTTGAACGAAATCGTATCGAAATCCTCGTCGGTCGTGGCGCTGAGAGCGGCCACCTTGGCCATGAATCCGTCGGGATCGGCCAGTTGATCCCGGATGAAAGCGAGGAGGGCGGCGTTATCCCGGGTGGAGATC
>CAYPKX010000085.1:0-13119 GCA_964411395.1 uncultured Eubacteriales bacterium
TGATTCTGGCGGGCGATTACCGCGGCCAAGACCGCTACCTGGCCGGGCTCCAGGCCGTGATCGCCAAGCTCCGGCTGACCGATATTCACCTGACCGGCCACGTTGAATTTCCCGAGCTCCTGGCCTGCTACCGGGCGGCGGATTATTACCTCTCCCTGAGCGAACATGAAGGCTTCGGCGTGCCGATTCTGGAGGCGTACCATCTCGGGATCCCGGTGATCGGCTTCGATGCCGGGGCTGTTTCGGAAACCATGAACGGCGGCGGCGCGGTCCTCCGGACGAAGGATTTTCTCCGGACAGCTGGGTTGATTGACGTGATCGAGCGCGATCCGGCCCTCCGCCGTCGTCTGGTCGAAAGCCAGAAAGCGGCCTTGAAGCCCTATCTTCGGGAAAATGTCAGCCGGATCCTTCTCGAAAAGGTCGCCGAGGTGGCCGCGGGATGAGAGTCGACCAGCTTGTCCCGGCCTTCCATCGCGGCGACGCGATCGGCGATGAAGCCTGGGAACTGCGCTCGTTTTTCCGGGCCGAGGGTTATGCGAGCGAGATTTACTGTCTGGGCCGGGACAAGGGGCTCGAGGGAGAGTCGAAGCTCTTTTCCGAGTTTCCGGCTCCAGCGGCCGATGATGTGACTCTCCTGCATTTCGCCCTGCCTTCGCCCCTTTCGGGCGCGCTGGCCGGATTGCCTTCAAAGAAGGCCGTCATTTATCACAATATCACCCCGGCCGCGTTCTTCGAGGGCTTCAATCCGGAATTCGCCCGGATCGCCCGGATCGGGCGGGAGGAATTGGCTTCCCTGGCCGAGGCCACCGACCTGAGCCTGGCCGATTCCGAATACAATCGGCTGGAATTGGCCGGGCTGGGTTTCCGCAATACCGCCGTTTTCCCGCTGTTCGTCGATTTCGATAAATATGCCCGGCCGGAAAACGCCTTGCTCCGCGACCTTTACCGGGACGGGCGGGTCAACATCCTGTTCGTCGGCCGGATCGCACCCAATAAAAAGATCGAAAATCTCGTCAAAACGATTTTTTATTATAAAAAATATATTTCTCCCCTGGTCCGGTTGATCATCGTGGGAAAAACCAATACGTTCCCTTCGTATTACGCGGCGGTCTCCCGGATGGCGGATGAATTCTACCTGAAACCCGGCGAGGTGGTTTTCATCGGCCACGTCCCGGACGACGAGATGTACGCCCTCTACCGGGCCGCCGACGTCTTCCTGTCCCTGAGCGAGCATGAGGGCTTCTGTCTGCCCCTGGTCGAAAGTATGATGTTCGACCTGCCGGTCGTGGCCCTCGGGGCCGCGGCTGTTCCGTACACGCTTGGAGAAGCCGGCCTTCTTCTCCGTGAATTCCATCCCGACCGAACCGCCGAGGCGGTCCGCCTCGCGGCCAAGGATTCGGCCCTTCGGACAGCCCTGATCGAAAGCGGGCGGCGGGAGTTGGCCCGGCTCAGGGGCTTTCCCCGGGAATCCTTCCTTCGCGACCGTTTGACCGAGCTCCGGAGGCGGAAATGAAAATCGCCTTCGTCGTTCAGCGTTATGGGAAGGATGTCATGGGGGGGTCGGAGCTTCACTGCCGGATGGTCGCCGAGCGGCTCGTCCGGCGGGGCCACGACTGCACCGTCTACACCACGGCGGCCAGGGATTATGTCACTTGGGAAAACGAATACCCCGAGGGCGAGTCGATCCTCAACGGAGTCGTCATCAAACGATACAAGGTCGAGCGGCCGCGGGACATCCGTTCCTTCAACGCCTATTCCGACTGGATTTTCTTCCACCCGCATACCCGGGCCGACGAGCTCCGGTGGATGGAACGGCAGGGACCGTTCAGCCTGGACCTCATCCTCGCCCTGGAGCGGGAGGAGCGGCTTCATGACCGGTTCATCTTTTTCACCTACCTCTACTACAACACGTACTGGGGGCTGAAGGCGATGAAGGGAAATCCGCTTCTGGTCCCGACGGCTCACGACGAACCGGCGCTGCGCCTGGAGATCATGAGCGAAGTGTTCGAGCGTCCGGCCGGTTTCGTCTTTAACACCGCGGCCGAGCGGGCGATGCTGGCCGCCCGGTTTTCCTTCGAGGGAAAAGCCCAGGATATCGTCGGTGTGGGCGTGGATATCCCCGAGCCGGCTTCGTACCGGGAATTCGCGCTCCCGTTTTCGGCCTTTGAGCCGTATATCCTCTATGCCGGCCGGATCGAGCCGGGCAAAGGCTGCGCCGAGCTCTTCGATCATTTTTCGGCCGCCTCGAAGCGGTTTCCCGGATTGAACCTGGTCCTGATCGGCAAGCTCCTGATGGAGCTTCCCCGGAGTCCCCGGGTCCGGTATCTGGGATTCGTTTCTCCCGAGGAAAAGAATGCGGCCATGGCCGGGGCCGTGGCTACGATTCACCCTTCGCATTATGAAAGCCTGTGCATGGCCGTCCTGGAGTCGATGTCGGTTCGAACCCCGGTTCTGGTGCAGGAGGGTTCGGACCCTCTGAAACAGCATTGTCTGGAGAGCGGCGGCGGGCTCTATTTTACCGGCGGCGCGGAGTTTGCCGCCGGCCTGGAGCTGCTTCTCAAAGACAGCCGGCTGAGGTCCGTTCTCGGGGAAAACGGCCTGGCCTACGTAAAAAAACAATATACCTGGGATTGCGTTTTACGGAAATATGATATACTTTTGGCGGAGGTCTCCGGGACCCGGACCCCGTAAACCATGGCGTTCATCAACTATACGACGAACCAGTTGACGGTGAAGATCGTCTATTATGGAACCGGTTTGTCGGGAAAAACAACCAACCTCCGCTACATCCAGGAAAAAATCGATCCGGCTTCCCGGAGCGAGTTGATTTGCCTGGAAACCGAGACCGAGCGGACGTACTTCTTCGACCTCCTTCCGATTCGGGCGGGGTATATCGGCCATTTCAAGGCGACGTTCCAGCTGATGACCGTCCCGGGGCAGGTGTATTACGAGGCTTCGCGGAAAAACGTCCTGGTCGGAACGGACGGTCTGGTTTTCGTCGCCGATTCCCAGATTCCGCTGCTCGATGCCAACCTGGAAAGCCTGGAGAGCCTCCGGCGAAATTTCAAGGAACAGAAAACCGACCTGGCTCAGTTTCCCCTGGTCTTTCAGTACAACAAACGGGATTTGAGCAATCTGATCCCGGTCGAAACGCTCAACAAGCTCCTCAATCCCCATGGCGCCCCGTTTATCGAAGCGGCGGCCATTTCCGGGGTCGGGGTGTTTGAAACCCTCAAGGAAATCGCTCGTTTGACCGTCCCCCAGGTCCGGGAGAAAATCTTCGGCCCCGACGGGGAAGAATTTGTCCGTCCCGGGCGAAAAGACGAGCTCGAGCTGATTTGACCCGTTCTCTTTCCCCGAGCTTGCGCGGATTCCAGGTTTTTGCCAAGCCGGCTGGTCCGGCTTGTAACCTGGCTTGCCGGTACTGCTATTACCTGGAGAAAAACGCGCTATTTCCGGGGGGCGGGACGCTCGCGATGACGGACGATCTGCTCGAGTCCTACATTGTTCAGCATCTTCAGGCGTCACCGGATGAGATCATCCGATTTTCCTGGCATGGAGGGGAGCCGACTCTGGCCGGGATCGCCTTTTTTCAGCGGGCTGTCGCGTTTCAAAAAAAACACCGACCCGCCGGCAGACGAATCGCCAACGGGATGCAGACCAATGGTGTTCTTTTGGACGATGAATGGGGCCGTTTCCTCGCCGGGGAGGGATTCTCGGTCGGTTTGAGCCTGGACGGACCCAGGGACCTTCACGACCGGAACCGACGGACCGCCGGCGGCGGGCCGTCTTTCGACCTGACGATACGGGGATACGAAGTCCTTCGCCGAAGCGGTGTTCCGACCGATATCCTCTGCGTCGTCGGGGCCGGAAATGCCGGCTTTCCCAAAGACGTCTTTGGTTTTTTCAAGGAAATCGGGGGGGCCTTTCTCTGATTCCTGCCCCGTGTCATTCCCCGGCTTGATCGCCCGGGCGGCGTCGACTTTGGGGGGAAGACCCCTCCAACGGGCGCCGGAAAATCCGGCAGCCTTGCCCCCTTGGATTCCCCCGACGAGAGGTTCCCCATGGCAAGCCATGGGGAACCTCTCGTCGATCCGCTGTCCGTTACCGCAGCGGCTTGGGGCGATTTTCTCTGCGCGGTCTTTGACGAATGGGTCGCCGAGGACATCGGCCGGGTCAAGATCCAGGTTTTCGAGGAAGCGGCCCGAGTCGCTTTCGGTCAGGAACATTCCCTTTGCCTTTTCCGGCCGGAATGCGGCGAGATTCCGGTTTTCGAACGCAACGGCGATTTTTATTCCTGCGACCATTTCGTCGATCCGGATCACCGGATGGGAAACATCCGTGAAACGCCGCTTGCGGAATTGCTCGAAAACCCGAGGCAGCGGGCCTTCGGCCGGAAAAAATCGGAAACGTTGCCCGCCGCCTGCCGGGAATGCGAAGTCCTGGCGATGTGTCACGGCGAGTGTCCCAAAAACCGATTTGTTCGAACAGCCGACGGCGAGGAGGGCGGAAATTACCTCTGTTCGGGTTACCGGAAATTCTTCACCCACATCCGACCGTTCGTCGAGGCCGTCGCCGCAGCCTGGCGACAGGAAACCAGTCGGGACTGACCGGCGCGCGGCGACGAGAATTTTCTGAGATTGATAGAATAGGCCGGAATAAAAAATATTTCAGCCGAGTTTGTTTTTGAAGAAGGCCAACGTTCGCTCCCAGGCAAGCGCCGCGGCGTCCTTGTTATAACGAGCGCCGGTGTCGTTGAAAAAGGCGTGGCCGGCGCCTTCGTACATGTGGGTTTTATACTCCACTCCGGCGTTCTTGAGCGCTTCTTCATAGGCAGCGATCCCGGCGTTGATCCGGGTGTCGTCTCCGGCGTAGTGGAGGAGCATTGCGGCTTTGATCTTCGGGACGTCCTCCAACGCCGGCTGGATGCCGTAAAACGGCGCCGCGGCCTTGAGGTCCGGAGCGTTGACCGCGACCTGGTTGGTCACGCCGCCGCCCCAGCAGAAGCCCATGCAGCCGACCTTTCCGGTCGATTGGGGATGGGTCTTCAAATAGGCGACCGCGGCCGTGAAGTTTTTGATGTTAGCCGCGGGCTCGAGCTTCTGGAAAAGCGGCCGGGCTTCGTCGGGATTGGCCGGCGTTCCGCCAAAAGGGGAGAGGGCGTCGGGGGCAATAGCCACATACCCTTCCAGGGCGACCCGGCGGGCGACGTCCTCGGTGTGCGCATTGAGGCCGCGGTTTTCATGGATGACGATCACGGCAGGGAACGTTCCCTCTTTTTTCGGCCGGGCTTCGTAGGCCTTCATCTGGACGTCTCCGGCCGGGTAGGAAATCATTCCGGCCTTGAGCCGGGAATCATCTTTCGGAATGATCTGGGCGTACGAGCGGGTTCCTTCCAGGAGAGGCAAAAGACCGGCCGCCGCCGCTGCACTTCCGGCCAGGAGGCCCAGCCGGCGGAGGAATTCCCGTCTGTCGATTTTTCCGCCGGAGTATTCCTCAAAAAGCTCGCGATATTCGTGGTTCATGGCCTCTCCTCCTTATTTGTAGATCCATCCGGATGATAATTCCGAAAAAGCGGACAAGTCAACCGATTTTCAGTCGGAGTGTGGTTTACATCCTCTGATATTTGATGTATCTTCGAGTTGAGTCGTCCATCCAGGAGGCATCATCATGAACAAAAGAAAGAATATCCGCCGGTTTTTGTTTTTTGGACTTTTCTCCCTGGCAATCGTCTTCATCGTTCTCGGTGCAAAGAGCCAAACCGGAAAAAGCGGTATTTGGCCGCCTCCGATCGATCCCCAGCGCGTTCAGGATCAGGATACGATGACCTGGGCGGACTACCGGCCGATTCCCGGGCACAACTGGGCCGACCCGGCTTTGAAACCGGAAAAAGGTTTCAAGCTGGCCGTCGTCGGAATCGATTTCGAGGATCAGCCCTTCGTCATCACCCTGCCCAAAGGCACGGACCCTTTCGGCAATCCTCAGGTCGACCCGGTTCCGCGAGAGAAAGTGCCTCAATTTTATGCCGATTTTTTCATGAAGCCTTCGACCGTCAATCACGGCCAGACGATCAACGGTTACTGGATGGAGCAGTCGCGGGGTAAATTCGGCATCACCGAGGTCGAGGTCTTCGGCCCCTACCGGATGCCCAAGCCCCACTGGGCGTATGGCCTGAGCGAATGGGGACAAAATGACGGGACGCCCGACGGCGTCAAGGCCGACAGCCGAATGGAGC
Source organism: uncultured Eubacteriales bacterium (assembly GCA_964411395.1). GTDB lineage: Bacteria > Acidobacteriota > Aminicenantia > Aminicenantales > UBA4085 > JAAZPG01. Next base: position 6,236 of record CAYPKX010000085.1, read on the forward strand.
GGGACTGCGACGAAATCTGGATGAAAGACGTCGGCCGCGATATCCGCAAAGACTACAATGCCGTCCTCCGCCTTTATGGCGGATACGATGAAACCGGCATTTGGCAGGAATTCGGGGAAATGAAGTTCAACTCCAGGGAAGACATCCCTCCGGAATGGGGCAATCCCAATCCGGATAAGCCTCGTTGGATTCCGACCCGTTATGTCGAATGGACCAGCTGGCTGGCCGGGTCCCGGCAGTGGGGCTTGTCCTCGATGCGCCAGGGGGAAAACTCCGGGACCATCACCCACGAGCTCGGGCATTTTTCCTTCAGCCTGCCCGACCTCAACAATAATCCTTACGTCACGCCTTACCGGCGGGTCGCCGCCGGGCCCTGGGACATGATGGACCGGGGCAGCTTCAACGGCCCCGGGGGGCCGCATCGCCGCTGGGTCGTTCCTCCGATGGAAGGCGCGGCCATGCCCGCCGGTTTGATGGTCAGAAACCGATTGGAAAACAAATTCATCACGGAGTCGGACCTCCTGATTCTTGGCCGAGCCGAGTTGGCGGCCAATGGTCCGGCCGCGACCGAGGTGACGGCCCGGGCGGTTTCTCCGCTTCCGGGGACCGTGACCGGTGTCTTCGTCAAGTTCGACGGCGAAAAGCCCGGCGATCTGACTCCGCCCGACGATCCGGCGATAAATCCCCTGTCGCCGGGAACGCCCAATTACGCGTATTACAGCCTCGAAGTCGTCCAGCGAATCGGTTATGACTCCTTCACGCCCGACAACGGGGTGCTTATCGCCAGGAACAAGCAGGGTCTGCGCGGCCGCAACGGCGGCCCCAACGAATTCAACAGCTATATCTGGGTCATCGACGCCCATCCCGAGGATATCCAGATGGTCGATTACGTCAAGCCGAACGGGACAAAAGTCATGCGGACGATCGCCGATTACCGCCAGCTCAACGACGCGCTTTTCCATGCCGGGACGGATTCCGGGAGCGCGTTCGAATACGTGGACGAGCCCAACCGGCTTCATTTCTACGTGACCGGTGTGCGGAAAGACACGGACGGAATCCTGGTTTATCAGTTGGCCATGCGGTCGCTGGACGGCTCCGGGCCGGCTTTGCGCGGGGTGGCTCTGGCCGCCCCGGAAAAGGCGAAGAGCGCCGCGCCGTACACGTCGATCTCTTTCGACTTGAAAAACACCGGGGAGGCCGGACCGGCAGGCGCGAACTCCGCTTTCGGCTTCGATGTTTACCGGCTGTCGGTTTCCGTCGAAGGCAAGGGCTGGATGGCGAAGCTGCCCAAGTCCCTGGCCGCGGTCAAGGCGGGGGAGGCGGGGAAGGCCGTCGTCTATGTCGCCGGGGAGGATGGTGCGGCCGCTTCGGCCAAGGTCACCCTGAAAGCCGTCTCCGAAAGCGATCCTTCGAAGACGGCCGTCGCCACGGTCAGGGTTTCGCGGTAGGGGACGGCTTTCGGCCGGGACTGAAACGGCTCGCGCTTGACAGCCTCATTCCATCCGATAAGATGGATATCGTCGGGAGGGCACCCTGTCGGAGGAAATTCGATGCGTGAAATCAAGGTCAAGGATTTATCCGTTCCCAACGTCGATCTCTGGATGAACCGGTGGCTCCTTCTGACGTCGGGCACAATCGACTCATGCAACATGATGACCGTGGCCTGGGGCAGCCTCGGCTATATGTGGAACAAACCGTTCGCCCAGGTCGTCGTTCGGCCGCAGCGGTTCACTCGGGGCTTCATGGACCGGTCGGATTCGTTTACCCTTTGTGCTTTTCCCAAGGATTTCCGCAAGGATTTAAACATTCTTGGAACTCTCTCCGGACGGGACGGCGACAAGCTGGCCAAAACGCGCCTCGCGCTGAAGCCCTCCAAACGGGTGGCCGCGCCTTCGTACAACGAAGCGGACTTGATTCTGGAGTGCCGGAAAATCTACATCCAGGACATGGATCCGGCCGGATTCATGGAAAAGGCGATCGATAAGAATTATCCGATCAAGGACTACCACCGCATCTATTTCGGGGAGATCGTCACGATTTTTGTCGATTGAATCTTCGGGGCAACCGTTCCCGTTATCCGGCCTGGATTTTTACGATCCGGATGGAGTCTCCCGATTCTTCCGGCGGGGCGGTGGGTGGCCCGCCGGTTGAGCGTTCGATCGGCTCGAAAATTTAAGGTTTCAGAACAATAATACGCAGCGCCGGGCCAGAATCGCCTAATAACAATAATTATATATTGACAAACGATAATTATTTTATTAAGATGAACACGACCGCAATTGGAACGAGGTATTCCGATGAAACAAGGATCAACGGTTTTCCTGAAACTGGTCGTGCTTTTCATGCTTGCGGGCGTGCTTGCCTTTTGCCTGCTTGCCCTCCCGGCCATGATGAGAGAGCAGGGCGCACAACAGTTCCGCATCATCTTTTGGGGAATGTACGCAATGGCCGTGCCGATTCTATTTGCGCTCTTTCAAACCTGGAAGATCCTGACTTATATTGATGAAAGTAAAGCCTTCTCGGATTTATCCGTCAAAGCCCTGTCGCAGATCAAGTTTTGCGCCGTTACGGTCAGTTTGATCGTTGCCCCGGGATTGCCGCTTCTCTTTTTTATCGCCGAAGCCGACGATGCTCCCGGCGCGGCCGCCATCGGACTGTTTTTTGCTTTCGGTTCCGCGGCCATCGCCGCGCTCGCGGCCGTTCTCCAGCGGGTGCTCCAGGACGCGATCCGCCTCAAGTCGGAAAACGACTTGACCGTCTAAGGCCAAGCCCATGTCCATGATCATCAATCTCGATGTGATGCTGGCCAAAAGGAAGATGCGTCTCACGGAGCTTTCGGAAAAGGTCGGCCTGACGATGGCCAATCTTTCGATATTGAAAAACGGAAAGGCGAAAGCGGTTCGATTCTCGACTCTCGAGGCGATCTGCCGGGCTTTGGATTGTCAGCCCGGAGATCTTCTGGAATACCGAAGCGAGGAGGACGGCCCGGAGCGCTTCCGGACCTGACGCTCCTCCGTCCTCAATTCATTCTCTCGGGCGGCGTCGCCGGCGCCGCGAAGACTAAGACATATTTCTCGAGATTCGAAACGGAATGTTTCATGGCCTGAAAGACCCAGCCCGTATCTTCAATCGCCGCCCGGGTTTCCTCGGGATCGCTGATGCAGGGATCGGGCGATCCGTTTGACGCGACCTTCCGGATATGGATATCGACGGCGGAGACGGCCATAAGGCCGCCGGGTTTCACATAATCGAGGAGGCGGGTCATGAAGTCGTCAGGACGGGAGAGATGGTGGTAGACCATGTTCAAGAAGACCCGATCAACTCTGTCGGGGAGCCGGGGATCGTCCTCCCCGCCCAGAACCGCCGATAGCTGGGGGATCTGTTCCCGGTTCTCCAACGACTCCAGATCCTCGACGAGATTTCTTTCGATTTCGTTGGCAAAGACCCGGCCGTCCCGGCCGACCGTGCGGGCCAGCCGGACGGAGAATTCCCCGGCCCCGGCTCCGATTTCGGCGACAGACTGTCCCGACCGGACATCCATCAGGGCCAGCAGGTCGTCATAGAAAAGAGGAAGGCGTTCGCGCTGTCGTTGCAGCGCTTCGAGGGCCGCGGCCTTCGTTTTCGAATTTGGCTGCTCCGGGCCGGTTCTGCCGGCTTGGAAACCGCGGTCATCCGCCTGGGGCTTGATGGCGGCTTCCGCTTCATGGAGTTCGAAAGAAAAAGTCGGTTGGCCGGCCGAAGTAAAGCCGGACATCCCAAACCAGAGCACGAGGAGGAATATCGAACGCATTTTCATGGCGAACCTGCCTCCCGACCGGGCGAATTCCCGACGACCGGCGGTTAAGAACTCTTTCACGATAAAAAATAGCAATTTCCATGCCAAATACTTCGGCGCGAGTCCTGCCATATGGAAGCCGGGGCGGCGCGGCAAGCGGGGCTCGATCGTCTTTCGAAAGTGTTCGCGGTGTTCGTTTGCGCACATTGTTTTTTCATGTCGGGGATGCATTCCAAATCCCGGCAACCTTTTGCCGGACGCCTTTGTCTATTCTTTATGAAAATCAGAAATGACCGGCCGCTATGGAGACGCCCTTGGAAATGCTGACCAAGCTCGAAGAAATGGTCCTGGTCGCGGTCCTGCGGCTCAAGGACAAAGCCTACGGGATCTCCGTCTATAGATCCATCGCCGATTTGACCGGCAGCAGACCGGCTCTCAGCAGCGTATATTTTCCCCTGGAACGGCTCGTCCGCCGGGGTTTCCTTTCGGCGGTCTTGAGCGATTCGTCTCCGGTTCGGGGGGGAATGCGAAAGAAATATTATTCCCTGACTCGGGAGGGTCTTCAAGCCCTTCAGGACAATCGGGCCTTGAACGAAAAGGCCTGGCGCGGGATCGGCGACCTTCGGTTGAAGGCGGCCAAGGACTGATCGATGTCCCGCCCTCCGCGCCTCATCAGGTTTCTGATCCGAATGATCGCTTCCGGGTCCCGAAATGAGTCCTATCTCGGAGATCTTGATGAAATGTACGCCGAGAGGGCCGCGATCGGGGGCCGTCGACGCGCCCGGCTTTGGTTTTGGCGGGAAGCCCTGAAATCTCTTCCAGCCTATCTCCGCGAAAATCTTATTTGGAGTGGCGCCATGTTAAAAAATTACCTGAAAACGGCGATCCGGTCGATCAATCGGCGGCCCGGATACGCTCTCCTGAACATCTTCGGGCTGGCCGTGGGTATCGTCTCCGCCCTCCTGATCTGGCTCTGGGTCCAGGACGAGCTCGGATTCGACGCCTCTCACCGCAACGCTCCGTCGCTTTTCCGGGTCGATACAATCTCCGCCCGCCCCGACGGTTCGAAATCCAGCTCCACCTGGTCACCGTATCCGCTGGGACCGGCCCTGGAAGCGGAAATCCCCGAATGCGAGGCCGTGGCCCGGGTGGGCTATCCCGGGACATTGCTCGTCCAGGCAGGCGACAAAAGCTTTTACGAAGAATACCTCGTGGCCGTCGACCCGGCATTTCTTAACATGTTTACCTTTCCTTTGATCCACGGCGACGCCGCTTCGGTGTTGTCCAATCCCATGTCCGTGGTGATTTCCTGGGAGATGGCCGGTAAATACTTTCCCGGTGAGGATCCGATCGGCCAAACCATGACCTTCAACCGGGAGTTTCCCCTGACCGTGACCGGCGTGATGAAGAATCCTCCCGACAACTCCACCATCCGGCCCGATTTTCTGGCCCATGTGGACCGGATGGACGACTTGCGCTCCACCCGGAGCTATTGGTCAAATATCAATCGATGGAGCCTGGCTGCGTTTATGACCTGGGTCAAGCTTCGCGATCCCGAAACGGCCGCCTCCGCCGCCGCGAAGATCGGCGCCTTGGTCGAACAGAAGACGGGCTGGAAAAACACCTCCTACGTCCTGTCCCCGTTGTCGGGGCTTCGGTTGGCGTCCTCGCGTTCCCAGATCCGGCTTCTCCTTGTTCTGGGTGTTTTCCTGCTTCTTGTCGCCTGCATCAATTTCATGAACCTGGCTACGGCCCGGGCGGCCGACCGGGCCAAGGAAATCGGCCTGCGCAAGGTCGTCGGAGCTTTTCGCCGGAACATCGTCGCCCAATTTTACGGAGAGACGTTCCTGACGACATTTCTGGCGGTCGCGGCTGCGGCGGCCTTGTTCCTGCCGCTTTTCCCGCTCTTTCAGCGGATTTTAGGGAAGGAGATTGGCTTGGGAGCGATCCTTGGCTGGAGGTTCATCTGCGGGCTTTCGGCTATCATCCTTGTGACCGGCCTTCTGGCCGGGAGTTATCCGGCCTTGCTTCTCTCCTCCCTGCGCCCGTCCAAGACACTCCGGGGAACGTGGCGAGCCGGGACACGCGCCGCGTCCTTCCGCAGGGTTCTTGTCGTCTTCCAATTCGCTTTGTCCGCTTTTCTTCTTATCGGCACGGGTTTCATCGTCCGCCAGGTGAACCATATGCGGACATTGGGGCTCGGCTACGACAAGGACCATCTCGTATACGTTACGCTCCGCATCGACGCGGCCAAGAACTTCTCCCTTCTGAAAAATGAGCTTCAGGGCCATCCCCTCGTCCCGGGGGTGACGGCGTCCTTCCAGCTGCCGATGAACAACGGCATGCAGGAATGGGGGACGAAATGGGAGGGAAAGGACCCGAACGCCCGCACCTATGTCTACTTCGACGAAGTCGACGCCGATTATACCGAAACCATGGGACTGGCCTTCGCCGCGGGGCGTTCTTTTTCCCGAGACCGCGGGACGGACGCCGGCGGGGCTTTCCTGGTCAACGAGCGGATGGTGAAGCTGATGAATCTCGATTCTCCGGCGGCGGCCCTCGGCGTGTACATATCGAGCTGGGGGAAAACCGGCCCCATCGTCGGAGTCGTCAAGGACTACCATTTCCAATCCGCCCGGAGCGTTATCGAGCCCCAGGTGATATCTCTGGGGCTGGACAAAGCCCGCTACGCGGTGTTTCGCTTGAACGGAGGGAGAATCCCCGAGGGGCTCCGACGAATCCAAGAGGCCTGGGCCAAGGTCAATCCCGGCCACCCGTTCGAATATCGTTTTTTCGATGAAGCTTTCGAGGCCATGTACCGGGCCGATGAGCGGCTGGGGATCCTTCTCAAGGTTTTCTCGGCCATGGGTATCCTGGTCTCCTGCCTCGGACTCTTCGGCCTGGCCTCCTTCACCGCCGCCCGGCGGACCAAGGAGATCGGCATCCGCAAGGTCCTGGGAGCCTCGATCCCCGGTTTGACGATGCTGATCGGGAAGGAATTTCTCGCCTGGGTGGCCGCCGCCAATCTTCTGGCCTGGCCGGCAGCGTATGGAGCGGTGAACCTGTGGTTGAAGGGCTTCGCCTTTCGGGCTCCCTTCGGCTGGTGGTT
>CAYPKX010000086.1:0-13074 GCA_964411395.1 uncultured Eubacteriales bacterium
CCAACTTTCCTCACCCGGCTGGCGTAGACCGCGACCAGGGTGAAGAGGATGAAGCCCAGCCCGATGCCGTGGCTGATGCTGGAGGTCAGGGGAATCCCGATGATGATCAGGAAAGCGGGGAAGGCTTCGTCGAATTTTTCCCATTCGATCTCGCGGACGGCCTTGATCATCAGATAGCCGACAAAAATCAGGGCGCCGGCGGTGATGGGCATGACCGTGTACCCGCCTGCCGGAACGGTGAATCCGGAGCCGGCAAGAAGGGCGTATTGTTCGCCGGCCGGGATGCTGATTCCGCCCCCGATCATCCGTATGACCGGCGTAAAAAAGGCGGCGACAGCGAAACACAAACCGGTGACGATGGGCATCAACCCCGTCCGTCCGCCCTCGGCCACGCCCGCGGCGGATTCGACATAGGTCGTGATGGAACTGGCTCCGAAGAGCCCGCCGGTGGCCGCTCCCAGGGAATCGACGACCAGAATCCCCTTGATTTCGGGGACGCGACCGTCCTTGTCGAGGAAGCCGGCTTGTTCCCCAACGGCCACCACCGATCCCATGGTATCGAAAAAATCGATCAGCATCAGGGAAAAGACGGCGGCGAGCAATGACGGGGTCAAAAGCTGAAGGATCGCCGTCTTTCCTCCCGAGGTCTGAAACGGGGCCAAGAACGTCGAAAAATCGAGCGGAGCGGTTATGGTTTCGGGCCAGCGGACCAGGCCTAAAAGCAGGGCCGCGGCCGTGGCTGCGCCTAATCCGACGATGATCGCGCTTTTCCAGCGCATCGCCGTGACGATGACGATCGTCAGGAGTCCGGCCAGGGCCACCCAGGCATAGGGTTGGCCGAGGTCCCCGATCTCGACCAGAGTCAGGGGAGCGGGCCGGATGATCCCCCCCTCGTTCAAGCCGAGGACGGCGATGAAGAGGCCGATCCCGGCGCCGATGGCCCGCTTGAGGTTGAGGGGGATTGCGTTCATGACGGCCCCGCGGAGGCCGGTCAGGACGAGGACCAGGATGATCAACCCCTCGACGAAGACCGCGGCCATGCCGACCCGCCAGGGGACGCGGGCCTGCTGGAATCCGATGACGGAAAAGGCGAGCATGGCGTTGAAGCCCATGCCCGAAGCCAGGGCCAGGGGCCGGTTGCTCACGAGTCCCATGAGGATGCAGATGAAGGCCGCCCCGACCGCCGTGGCCGTCGTCGCCGCGGCGAAAGGCACGCCGGCCGCCGACAGGATTCCGGGATTGACGAAGATGATGTAGCACATCGTCAGGAAGGTCGTGATCCCGGCTTCGATTTCGGTCCGGAGGGACGTTCCCCGGGCCTGGAGGGCGAAACGCTTCAATAGGCTCATGACGATTCCTTTGCGGCCATTATATGAATTTTGCCTTCGTTTGACGATGCTCGATCGTGCAGAATATAATCCTCGAGCCATGAAGACCGCTCTCGTCTCCTTCTATGAGGCCTATCCCCCGTCCAGCGGTTCAGCCATCGTCTCTTACAACACGGCCAAATTCCTTCCCGGCGAGCGCCTGTTGATCCAGGTCACCAACCGGGCCGGAAGCGAGGAGCCGGCCGGGGCTCTGCGCGTCGAATCGATCGATTCACCGGTCGGATCCTCGGCCCAAAAAATTTTTCGGCTTCCTGGCCGCATCCGGGCCGTCGTCCGGAAGATCCGCGCGTTCGGTCCTGATCTGATCGTTCTGGAAGGAGCCTCCTGGGCGGTTTTCCATGAGCGGCTTTTTCGCGCCCTGCGGCGGGAGATGGCCGGAACCCCCGTTTTCTACCATGCTCACAATGTCGAATACGACCTTCGGCGCGGACACGGAGCCCGTCTTTCGGCGCTCATGTCCCGTCGGGCGGAGGGGAGGCTGATGAGGAAGGCCGACGGGGCGTTTGCCGTTTCCGCAGTCGATGCCCGGCGATTCCGGGAGCTTTACGGAGTCGAGCCGAATCTCCTGCCCAACGGAGTTGACGCCGCCCGGTTTGCGGCGGTCACGGAGGCCGAGGCGGAAGCCTTGCGAGTCCGCCTGGGTTTGGGGCGGCATTGCGTCCTGTTCATGGGATTGTACGCCTACCCCCCCAACACGAGGGCCGTTCAATTTCTATTGACCGAGGTCATGCCCCGCCTTCGGCAAACCCACTCCGACGCCGAGTTGATCGTGACCGGAGGAGTCGTCCCCGTGCGGTTTCCCTGGTTGAAGAATCCGGGGATTCTTCCGTTCGAGGAAGTCCCGGCCTTGCTTCGGGCCTGCGGTGTGGCCACGGCCCCAATCTTCCTCGGGTCCGGCACGCGTCTGAAGATCCTGGAAGCCATGGCCGCCGGCGCCGTCGTCGTGGCGACGCCGAAGGGAGCGGAGGGAATCGAGGTCGAAGACGGCCGGGGCATTCTTTTAGCTTCCGACGGCGAAAGCTTCGCCGCCTGCATCCGGCGCATCTGGGACGAGCCGGGCTTGGGCAAGCGTCTGACCGGCGAAGCCCGGGACTTCGTCCGGGCGAGGTTCGACTGGCCGGTTTGTTTGAAAGGGCCGTTGGACCGCTACCGGGAGATCGAGTCGACGTCGAAATAACCCGCCGGAATCTCTGTTCCTCAATCCGCCAGAATTGCCGAGACAGCTTCGGCCGCCGTCTGCAGGGCGGCATCGTTGTTGATCGTCGCGTTTCCGATAAACGCCGTCCCGCCGACATAAAGACCGCGAACCGGGCTTCGGAAGCCGCCCGAACGAAGCGAAGGGCCGAATACGGGAAGGGGCAGGCTGACGGTCTCGCGATGAACTTGCGTCTCGACGATATCGGCCTCCGACAGCTCCGGAAACACCCGCCGCAGCCGGTCCAGAAAAAAGCGGCTGATTTCGGCGTCGGTCATCGCTGCGACCGGATCGCCGCCGGCCAGGTATTTGGGCAGATAGGCCAGATGAAGGCCATGGAATCGCTCGGAGCCGAGAACGTTGGTGGTTTCCACGATCCCGGTAAACGGCAGATCCGGATCCAGCAGGTTGATGAGGTAATAGGGGGAGAGCGATTTGCGGAGAGCGACGACGAGGCAGACAATCCCCATATGCTCCACCCGGCGGAAGCGCTCCCAGCCCGGATCGCCGGCTTCCGCCCCTGCGGCTCTTAGCGCCTCGGGCAAGGGTACGGCGAGAAAAACGCGGTCGAATATTTTTTGGGTTTCCCCGGCCGTGACTTTCAAGCCGCCGGCTTCCGGCGCAACCGATTCGATCCTGCGCCCGACCCGGATTTCAACGCCGGCCTTCCGAAGCGCCCGTTCAGCGGCTTGAATGACCGGAGCATAACCGCCCCGCACGCCGCCCATGCGCTCCTGGCCGCTTGTTTTCGACCGGGCTCCGAAAAGGCGCTTGATGGTCGCATCCATAAATGAGGCCGGGGTTCGCTCCCGGGCGTCGCCGAGCTTGCTCCGCAGAAGCGGGTCCCAGAAATTGGCGGCGACCTTCCGGCCGAAACGCCGCCGAAGCCATTCCGGAGCCGGCGGTTCCTCGGATCCGGAGGGCGGGGTGGACCGGGCCGTGCGGAGAATGCCCCAGCCGAGACGGAGCTTGGACCAGGGGGAGAGAAAAGGAAAGCGCAGAAAGTCGACGGCCGTGGCGAAGGGGACGATCCGTCCCCGGCCGAAAAAACCGGCTTTCGACGGCCGAAAATCGAGCTCGCCGCTTAATCCGAGCTCGTCCAGGAAGGCGAGGGTGGATCGATCGCCCGGGAGGATCACATGGTAAAACCGGTCGGCCGGAATCCCGGCGATTGTCGTCGGGGAGCAGAGACCTCCCAGCCGTTCGAATTTTTCAAACAGGGTCACCCGGAACCGGCCCGATTTGGCCAGGGCCAGGGCGGCGGCCAGGCCGCTCATCCCGCCGCCGATGACGGCCAGCGACTCGACCGGCCGATCCGTAGGGGAAGGCATTGCCGGTCTCTAAAGCTTTCGAAGCGGCGTCGGCAGGGTGATCCGGTCGCGATCGCCCTGGGTGCAATCGCGGTAGGTGATGGAAGACAGGTAGAAAAGCTCGGCGAAGTAGCGCTTTTTCTGAAGAGCCAGCAAGCCCAGGCTGATCAGCTGGATGGCGACCATCAGGACGACGCCGCCGACGATAAAGGCGTGGGGGGCCATTTTAAAGGCCTCGCTGATCGCTTCGGACATCCGGAAGCCGAATGACAGGCCTTTCGGGGCGAAGGCGAGGTAGAAATGGATTGTGTGCCGCAGGGCCCAGTAAAGAGGGTAGAGCGAGGCGGCCAGAAGGATGAACCCGGGGAAAAGATAGAAGAGGAACGGCCGGAAGAGAAATCCGGAAACGAGACTCTGGATGACGCTCCGGACCAGGCGGACGTTGGAAAACCGGGCTTTGGGCCGGGGCGCGCTTCCCAGAGCCGGGGTCCAGTCCAGGACGGCGGGGACTTCGACGATCCGCGCCCGGAGGATTTTGGCCTTGTTGATGATTTCCGGATTGATGTCCACATCCATGGCCCACAGGCTCAGGGAGCGGATGAACGGGCCGTCATAAGCCCGGACCATGCCGGTGATGTTGGTCAGCTTGTCGGAAAAAAAATCCCGCGTCGCCATCCGGCAAAGAAACCGATTGGCGTATTTGCTCATCACCCGGCGGACGAACGGGATGCCGATGGTCCGGCCGTCTCGGGCATAGGGCGAAGCGATGACGATCTTGGCCCGGCTGGTCCTCATTTTTTCGAGCATCAGACCGATGTGCTCGGGGGCGTAGCTGAGGTCGGCGTCGATCGTGACGACGATGTCTCCATTGCTCCCGTGGAGAGCGGTCCGAATGGCCTGGCCGAGGCGGAAGTTGAACTGATGATGAAAAACCCGGACGTCGCCCCGTCCGGCGGCGAAGGCTTCGGCCACATCCCCGGTCCGGTCCCGGCTCCCGTCATTGACGACGATGATTTCAAACCGGTAGCCTGCCTGGGTTTTCAGATAAGCGTCGAGGCGACGGAGGTTGCGGTCGAGGTCGGCTTCCTCGTTGAAAGCCGGGCAGATCACCGAAACGAGCGGAAGTTTTAAATCGTCCTTCATCGGGCACCTCGATCCGAAAGCGCGGGCGCGGCGAGGCAGCGCCCGGCGTACGTGTTTAAAGAATAAATCGAAAAATGATCGCAGAGCAAGTCGAAGGCCTGTGAAACCAGGTCCCGTTTCTTCTTCCGGTCCATGGCCATGGCCGGGAAAAAAGCCAATTCGGGAGCGTCGTCTCCGGAGAGAAAATCGAGGGGATGAAGGAGAAAGCTCACTCCGCTTCGAGCGGCGCGGCACATCCCCAGGGCCGTCCGAAAATATGTCCGCATGAGGATCGGCGAGATCCCGCCGAGATAGAGAAGGTAACTCAAGTGGAACGGGGTCTTCAGAAGCGGCATCGTCGTGACCGGAAGCTCGAGCAGGGTTCGTCCGCCGCCCAGCTGCCAGCGATACGGCCGGACGGGCCGGAGGCCTTCGGCCAGTCCGCCGAAGAGCTCCTTGCGATCTTCTTTTTGGCGTTCGGTCAGGCGCGATTTGGCGAAATAATACAGGCGGCCCAGAGGGCCGATGAAGGTCGGAAACGTCGAGGCATCATAGAGATACCCCCGACTGGCCAGGATGTCGAGCAAATCGGCGTTCCAGCTGAAGCCCGGCCCGCGAAACCCGAGCGGCTTCTGTCCGGCCGCCCGGATGATGGCCTCTTCGGCTTGGGCGATCTCTCTCTCGATGTCCTCTTTCGGTTGTCGATGGAGCCAGGGTTCGTGGTTGAAGGAATGGTTTCCGACTTCGTGTCCGGCCGCGACAACCGCTCGAAGCGGATCGATATTGATGTCGCGAACGGCATCGCGTCCGACGACAAAGAAGGTGACGCGGAGGCGGCGCGTGTCGAAGAACTCGAGAACGTCGGGGATCAGGCGGCCGAGGTAGGAGGGGTAGCTTTCCCAGCCCGGATCCCCATGCGTCTTCATGTACGACCAGAGGTTGTCCAGGTCGAAGGACATCCCGGCCGCGTGACGTCCGCTCACGAGCTTTTCCTCTCCCGGCGCCGGGATAAAGCCGCGCCTCGTTCCGCAAGCCGGGGCGTCCATCCCTCAAACGCCGGAACCGAGGGGATCGAGCCCGGAGCGATGAGACGGCACCCGGTCACGCACGTTCCGGCCAGGCGGCTGATATCGGCGAACACGAGCGTGTTGCCCGGTTCGGGATAGGCCGAGTTGACATAATCGACATAGGCCTCGATCTCCAAGGCGAGTCCGGCCTCCATAGTCCGGAAGCTTTCGGCTGCGAAAGCGATGATCTCCTCTGAGGGCGCGTTTTTCCCTTTGCCCAAACCGGCCAGACCGGGAGCTTCACGGCGGGAGAAGAGATGACAGCCGTCGAAGACGGCCGGTTGTCCGGAAAAAACCCGGAGCAGGCGGGGCCATTCCTCCCGGTAGAATGGGTGGGCGGCGCAGATGATCACGCCGTCCGCTCCGGCCAGGGCTTCCTCGAAATCGCGGGTGAACGACTCGGTCAAACCGGCTCGCCGGAGGTTTTGGTCCCCGGGACGGACATAAGGGTCGTGGAGGACGACCCGAGCGCCGCGGCCGGCGAGCGAGGCAGCCAGACTCAACGTCGGGGAATTGCGGGTATCTTCGGAATTCGGGCGGTAGGCCGTACCGAGGAGGGCGATTTTCTTTCCGGCCGTCGAGCCCCATAAGGCCGCAGCCCGGTCGGCCGCATAGGCCGGGGCTTCATCGTTGATGCGGCGCGACTCGAGGATGAGGCTGTTTTGCATGTCGCGGCCGGATTCCATCATTCGCCAGAGAAGGAGGATTCCGTCTTTCGGGAGGCAGTGGCCGCCGACTCCGATCGTCGGAATGAGGAGGCCGCCGACGGGAACGGCCGAGGGATTTGCGGACGCCTCATCGCCCCAGGCCAGCCGCCGGTTGACTTCGGTCCGGAGGGCGTGAAAATCGACATCCAGCCGGTCGCAGAGGCGGACGATTTCTGCCGCGCAGGCGATACGAACGTCCCGGGCGGCGTTCTCGAACGTCTTGACCGTTTCCGCCGTCAAGCTGTTGGTCTGGAGCAGATGTCCGGCCGAAACGACCGGCCGGTAGAGGGCGGCCACGGCGGCGGCCGTTTCCGGTTGAAGGGCTCCGACGAGCTTGTCCGAGGTCCGGATCCGTTCAAGGAGAAATCCGGGCATGACCCGGTTGGGGCTGTTGGCCAGCCGGATGTCGTGGCCGTCGAGAAGCCCGTGGGCGGCGAACCGCTCCCTCATGACCGTGCTCATCGTCGTCGGGGCCAAAGTCGATTCGAAGACGACCAGAGGCCTGGACCCGGACGGTTTCTCTCGAAGGGCCAGAGCGGCGGCTTCCACAGCGTCCATCAGCGGGCCGTAATCGGGGCCGAATCCGCTTTTATCCGTTTGGACGCAGAAGAGAACAGCCGCGGCGTCGCGGACCTCCGCATAATCGAAGGACGCCCGGAGAGCCTTGGCCGCAGAGGCCTTGCGGATGACCGGATCCAGGCCCGGCTCGATTCCGCCGAGAGGGGAGTCGCCCTTGTTGACCGCGGCCACCTTCCAACCGGATGTCGGCGAATTCCGCTGGATCAGGACGACCTCGACCGGGCGGGCCGAGGGATCGTCCAGCCGGGAAGCAGCCAGCGAAGCGGCCATGGGGACGCCGACGACTCCCGCCCCGATAACGGCGATTTTTTCGGGTGTCATGAGTTTCCTTCCCCGGCCCCGTCGATGAAGCGGCGAAACCAGAGCTCGATGTTGAGGAGTCCCCAGAGCGACCGGCCGAAGGCTTTCTCCTTGTCGATCATCTGCTCGACGGCGGCCGGGTCGAAGAGGCCGCGTTCGCGGCAGGCTTTGGACAGGAGCGTTTCGCGGACGAATCCGTTGAGCCCGTCCCGGACCCAGAGATGGAGAGGGACGGGGAATCCCATCTTGTCTTTCCGCCCGAGGACAACCGGCGGAAGAATATCCTTGGAGACCATTTTGAGGATGTGCTTGAGCTCGCCGCCATGGAACTTCATGTTGGGGGGGATCGTCGCGACCAGCTCGGCGATCCGCCGGTCGAGGAGCGGAGACCGGGATTCCAGTCCGCAGGCCATCGACATCCGGTCGTCGACCTGGAGGAGGGCGGGAAGCCCGGTCTTCAGGTCGAAATGGACCATCTTGTTGTAATAAGAAAGGGTTTGCGGGTGGTCGAAGACGGCCAAAAACCTCTCGAACATCTTCCCGTCGTCGAAGGCCGCCCGGAAATCGGCCGAGAACATGCTCCGGTCGCCGTCGCTCCTGTCGATGAGCCGGAAATACCGGCCGGCCATCGGTTCGAACAGGCCGGACTGCCAGAACCGGCCGAGAAGCGGAGTATATTCCCGGAGGACCGGAAGGTTGGGCAGGATGGATTTCAGGGAGACGATGTGCTCGCCCTCGTCGTTGCTTTCGGTGATGGCTCCTTTGAGAGCTTGTTCCAGGTAGGCAACGGTATAGCGGGCGTACCCCCCGAAGATCTCATCGCCTCCTTGTCCGCCCAGGACGACCTTGACGTGGCGGGCGGCTTCGCGGGCGACCATATATTGGGGGAAAAGTCCCGGTCCGGCCGCCGGCTCGTCCATGTGGTAGACCAGGTCGGAAATCGAGTCGAGAAAATCGACGGCCGTGGGGAAGACTTCCCGCGATACCGCTCCCGCCCTCCGGGCGACTTCGCGGGCGTAACGGGTTTCGTCAAAGCCCGGGGTGTCCCGGAACGCTCCGGTGAAACAGGTCAGGATGGAGGGCGAGTGCCGGGCGGCCAGCAGCGTCACCAGGCTGGAATCGATGCCGCCGCTGAGCGTCGTCCCGACGGCCACGTCGCAATTGAGCTGGAGGCGGATGGCGTCCTCGAGGAGGTCCCGGAGCTTTTCGAGGAAATAATTCTGCGTATGGTTGGTGTCGACGGTGAAATCGAGGTCCCAGTAGCGCTCGACCCGGTCCCGGCCGGATTCCGTGTCGATAAGATGATAATGCCCCGGACAAATCTTCCGGATATTCCGGAAAAAGGTTTCCTCGTCCAGGACGAACTGGAAGACGGAGTATTCGCGGATGGCCGGTTCATTGGCCACGGCCGGAATCCCGGGATGGGCCAGGAGGGCTTTGATCTCCGAGGCGAAGAACCAGCCGTTTTCGTTTTCGGCGAAGTACAGCGGTTTCAAGCCGAAATGGTCCCGGGCGGCCATCAGCCTTTTCCGGGGCCGGTCGTAAAGGACGAAGGCGAACATCCCGTTGAACCGTTTGACGCAGTCGGGACCGAACTCGAGGTAGGCTTTGAGCAGGACTTCGGTGTCCGAGGTCGTTTCGAATTGCCGGCCCAGGCCGATGAGCTCGCGGCGGATCTCGCGGTAATTATAAATCTCGCCGTTGAAGACGACCGAAACGCCTTCGGCGGACATGGGTTGCCGGCCGGTTTTGAGGTCGAGAACGGCCAGGCGCTTATGGTAGAGGCCGAGGGGGCCGTCGGTCAGACCGCCTTCCTCGTCCGGGCCCCGGTAGGAAATCCGGTCGGCCATGCGGCGGAGAACGGCGGGATCGGCGGCCCGGCCGCCCTTGTTGAACATGCCGACGATTCCGCACATGGGTCTTTCTTTCGGCTCCTCCCGGAACGCAAAGACGGACGTCCGGACGGGCCTTCGACCGACATCATAGCTGATCGAGAAACGGGCCGGAAGCCCCCGGCCGATGAACGCCGGGGTGAAATGACGCCGCCGGGCCTCCCCCCAGGGGGTGAGGGCCGGGGAAAAAATTTTTGAAGTGGATTATAATGACGGCATGAGAGCCCGGGCTTCAGCGGCTTTGATCGGGGCGGTTCTTCTTGCGGTTTCCGGATCGGCCGCTGAAAAATCGCGGGTGAATTCCCTTTCGCTCTTCGGCGGAATCCATTATCAACTGGTTTCCGGCGAAACGGGCGATTATGTCCTGGGCGGGAACGATTTCCCCGTCGTTCCGGCCCACCTCGGGCCTCTGTTCGGTTTTTCCTATTTCCGTATGAAAAACAAGGTCGGATGGGAAATCGACGCCCGGTATATCGGTTCGGTTCCGGTCGAGATGGTCGATCCGTCCGACGGCGATATTCTGGAAGTTTCCGCCGGGCCGCGGGCTGCGCTTGCTCTCCAGGTCCTCTATGCGCCGATCTCCGGCCGCTTCCGGCCGTATCTCCTGGCCGGGGGAGGGGTGGACATTTATCTGGCCGGCGAGGCCGCCTATACCTCCCGCTACGGGTACGTCATCGAAATCCCCGCCCCCGAGTTTAAAGACCGCCTGGATCCCGAAGTCCATGCCGGCCTTGGATTACTGATCGCCGTGGGAAAGGCCTGGGGCCTTCGTTTTGAAGGGCGGTACGGTTGGGTTTTCGAAGGAGAGCGGACGCTTCGCGGGATCTCAGGCTCGGGCGGATTCACCCTGACCTTCTGATGTCATCGGATTTTCTTCCGCGTTCCTTTTCCCGTCCCGGTATCGCCGTTGAGCTTGAGGTGGTAGGCCTGCCAGCCGAACCCGGCGATTATGCCCGACATCGTTCCGGCTTGGAAGGCGGCGGCTTCGATGGGAGTTTCGATCAGGGATGTTTTCCGGGCTTCCAGAATTTCGAAAGCGGGAAATTCGAGAGAGAAGCCGGTTTCCTCCGCCCGCTGATTCCATAACCGGACGACAATCCCTCCCGCGGCCGTATCTTCGGCCGGTTTGACCGCCCAGACGAAAACGCCTTCAGCGCCGGGGGAAAAGAGCGAATACGAGCCGCCGGGATACTTCGTTCCGCCGGTGATTTCGCCGACGGCGAAGGGATTCTGATGCTCGAGAGCGAAGCGCATGGCCGAAGCCTGGGCGTAAGCTCCGTGTGTTTCCAGGGCGAACCTCTGGAGAAAATAGGCGTCTCCGCCCTGGTTGGGGATTCCGAGCGATGAGCCGTCGACCTGGCCTCCGGCCAGAATCGAAAGCCGCGGGCTCTGGGTGTCGAAGGCCTTCGGTCCGCTGTCGCCTCTCCGGAAAAACGACAGATCCGGGCTGGAGATCGTCAATCCGTTTCCGCCGGCCGAAAGGTCGGCGAAGTGATTGAGACTCAGCCAGTCGTACCGGGCGGCCTGGTCGGCATACTGGCCTCCGTTTCCGGTCAAGCGGCCCAGGATGACGGCCCCGATCTCCTCGTGGCGGAGATCCGGCGAATCGAGGTCGACATTGAAGTCCCAGGTCCGGACATCGCCGAAGTTTTGCTGGATTTCGTTGCGGATATCGATTCGGGCGGAATCGCGGAAGATCGTGACCGACGTCGTGTGAACCAGAGGACCGGACGAGGAGACTTTAAGCGTAGCTGAGACCGGCCCGCTTTCGGTCGAGACGATGGTCCCGCCTCCGGGGCCGAGGTCGTTGCACCGGCGATCGCCGGGGCGGACCATTTCCCGATGGCCTCGAAGCTTATCGATCAAGCTGATAATCGCCCCATTGGTCCCCACCTGGACGCGGTATCGATTGTTTTCCAGGACGTCTCCGGCCGCGGTCGGCCCTCCGGCGGCCGGCGTTCCCGCTCCCGGGATGATCTCGAAGGTTTTATATCCGATGGAGGGGACGTCTTCCGCCCAGATGCGGAGATAGGTCGATCCGCCGACCTGGACCAGTTGCGAAGGCGTCTCCATCCCGTTGGACGAATCGACGACGCGGACGTCTTCCGATCCGGAATAAGGAATATCCGCTTCTCCCGTCCGGATCCAACCCAGGGCGTTAAAGACGAAGACTTGAGGATTGGCCGAGGTCCCGGCGATCATCGCCCCCAGGGCGGCCTTAGCCTCGTCATACAGCGTGTTGACGTATGTTTCAATCCCGGCGGCCCGCTCTCTCTGCCAGGCCGCCCGGGCGTCGCGGGTGATCGGTCCGTCGGCCGTCCAATCGTGGTCGTAATACATGCCCAGATCGACCCAGGCGGCCTCGCCGGCGCTCTCCCGTCCGCGCATGAACTGGGCGTCCTGTGTCCCGACCAGGGCGGCCATGGCCTCGGCCGGACGGAGTTTTTCCGTCGCCCGTTTGACGCGGGCCGAGACCTCGGCCATCGAGGCGCTGAGAATGTCCCACTCGTTGCCGAAGGTCACGGACTGGGCCGGGAGCTCGGCGCCGTGGGCTGTCTCGAAATCCTTGAAGAAATCGACGATATTGGAAACGATCAGCTTGCGATCGGAGGAGGAGGCCGATTCCGCTTTCAGGACGAAAGCGTCGGAGAGGGTTTGAAGGTCGTCTCCGCCGTAACCGAAAATTCCGATGACATCGTAGGGGTGTCGCTCCTGGAACCGGGCGTCCGAGCTGACGAAACCGATGGCCCCGTCCAGGTCGCGGGCCTCGGCATATCCGCCCAGGTCGTAATAGTTGCCGCGGATCATGGAATTCCATTTGACCAGGAGCCGGCTTCCGTCCAAACCGGTCCACCAGTACATGTCGTGGGGCCGGTCCCAGGCATCCGGATTCCGGCTGGCGCAGCCGCAGATGCCCTTCCAGAAATAATCCGCTCCGGCTCCGGCCCAAAGCGTCCCGACGCCGAACGGCAGGGTCTGGTTTTCCTGGGCCGCGGCCAGCGAAAAATCGAGTCCGTACCGCCGTTCCAGCCGGCCGGCGTAATACATGCTCCGGAGGACGGCTTCAGCCGGCATCCCCCCGTAGCAGAGATTGAGCAGGGTGATGGGCACGCCGATCGATCCGTCCTTGAGGCGTTCGATCAGGCGTTCGAACTGGCCCGTCGTCCGGTTTTTTTCGAATTCCCGGATCCAAAACGTCCCGTCGGGATTGAACCGGCTCCGGAATTCCTCGGCTTTTCCGGCGGTCGAATCGGCCAGGTCCAGGTAATAATCGAGCATGGCCAGGAACGCGTCGCGGAAGGCCGGGACATCGGCCGTCCACATGTAATCGGTGTGATCGTCATTGGCCAGGTAGATCCGCTTCTGCGGCCCGGGGAGATCGGGGACGATGAAGACGGCCAGGGCGAAGACGAAGGCGAGGATTTTCTTAACCATGCGAATCACTCTCTTTCTCTTTTCAGGTTCTCTTCCATTTAGTGTGGGTAATTGAAGGTTAAGCGACCGGCGATGAGAT
>CAYPKX010000087.1:0-12972 GCA_964411395.1 uncultured Eubacteriales bacterium
CCTTGAGTTATCGGCGGCACATGCGCAAGTCCCTCGAAGTCCGGACCCGCCGCCGGCCGCTTCAAGCCGCGGCCGCCCGGCTGCAGGCGGCCTTCGACGCTCTGGTCCTTCGCCGGCCGATCGACCGGGCCGTTTTTTATTTTTTCGGCCGGACGGTTCGAAACAGCCCCCGTTTGAAAGTCCGCCTGGCCGGGATGCTGGCCATCGCCCTGGGCTTTCTGGTCGTCCTGGTCCGGGGAACGACCGATCTCTCCCTGTCGGCCGGAAGAGCCGGTTTGAACGTCCTGGCCATTCCCGCCGTGCTGGCGATGGCCGTGCTCCTGGCCTTCAGGACCGGGATCAATATTCCCCTCACGGCCGAAGCCAATTGGATTTTCCGGTTGACCGAGGCGCCGCCGATCGGGCGGTACTTCATCGCCTTGAAGAAGGGCGTCTTCTTTTACGGGCTTCTGCCGCTGTTTCTTGCCGTTTTCGGCGTCTTCGCCCTGATCTGGGGAGTCGGGCCGGCGGCGTTGCATGCGGCCTATGGGCTGGTTTGTTCCGTGTTTTTTATGGAGGTCCTGTTCTGGCGGTACGATAAAATCCCGTTTTCCTGCCTGGTCGTTCCGGGCAAGGCCAAGGTCCATTCGTTCTGGATCTTTTATGTGATCGCCTTTGTCCTGGTTGTGGCGATCCAGGCGACGGGGGAGCGGGCGTTGCTCAGCCGTCCTTTGTTTTTTTCCTGGTTTTTCGGCGCAACGATGGCGGTCCTGGTCGGGTTATCGATTTATCAGCGCCGCTTCGTCTACGAAAAGCTGAAGATCGTCTATGAAGAGGATCCCGAACCGGTGATGGTGACATTATAGGCGGGTGGGAATAAATGACGCGATCTTCCGTCTCTCCCATGAAAGAGAAAAAAATATCTTTCGGCGAAAAGCCTTGCTCGGACCGAGAATATTTGATAGGAATAATGAGGAACAGGGAAAGGGAATTAAAACCATGGCACAACGCAGATTCAAACTGTTCGGCATCGTCCTGATTTTTGTCGCCGTCCTGGCTGCGGCCGGATATTTTCTTTTTCTCCGAAATGATCCGGCCGGAGACGGGAAGGAAACGTCCGCAACCGCCGGCGCTTCGGAAAGCTCCGGCCCCGCTCCGGGCGAATCCGCTTCCGAAGCCGCTCCGATCCAGGTCAAGGCCGTAACGGCCGCGAAAGGCGATTTGGTGATGACCCTCAAATCGCCGGGCGAAGCCTTCACGGAGAGAATGATCGTTTTAAAAATGGAGATCGGCGGAGCGATTCGGAACCTCTCCGCCCGGGAAGGCCTGCGTGTCCGGGAAAACGACCCTCTCGTCGAGATTGACGATGCCGAGTACCGGCTGAACCTGGAGAAACTCGAAGCCATCCGGCTGAAAAATTTGTCCGAGCTCCATCTGGAAAAACAGTTTGCCGCGGCCGATGAGGATGTGTCGCCGGAAACCCTGGCCCGGGTCGACAAGACTCAGGCGGACTACGATGCGGCCTTGTCCGGCTTCCAGGCCGGCAAGTCCTCCGCGGCCGACCTGGAGAAGGCCCAGCGGGCCTACGAGCTGGCCTTGATCGACGCCGGCCGGAAAAAGGACGAGATCATCGCCACGACCAAAGGTTTGACCGGCTCCGAAATCGACGTCAAGTCGGCCCGGCGCACCCTGGAAAAAACCGTTCTTCGGGCGCCGTTTGCCGGAATTCTGACGGACCTCAAAGTCTCTCCGCGGGAGCGGATCGAAGCCGGACGCGAGGTCTGCACTTTGGTCGACCTCAGCCGGATCAAGGTCCGGGCCAAAGTATTGGAGAGCGAGATCGGGAAGATGCGGCCGGGCCGCGCCGTCGACTTGCGGTTCAGCGCTTATCCCGAGAAGGTCTTCCACGGCCAAGTCGATTCGGTCGGGCCGATCGTCGACGCCGCGGATAAGACCTGCCCGGTCTTCATCTCGGTTCTGGACGCCCATGAGGAAATCAAACCCGGAATGCATGCCGAGGTCGAAATCGCCGCCGAGATCTATCCCGGCCGATTGCTGGTGCCTCAGGATGCGATCCTAGTCCGCAGCGGCCGGAAACTGGTCTTCGTCGTCGAAAACGGAAATACGGCCAAGTGGCGCTACGTCGATATCGGCTTGGAAAATGAGCATTTCGCCGAAATTCTGCCGGGAGTCGATGCGACCTCGGGGATTTCGGAAGGCGATTCGGTCATCGTCGAGGGTCATTTCACCCTGGCCCACGATTCGAAGGTCGTCGTCCGCTGACCGCCCGCACGCGGGGCAAGAGGTATCCCATGACGCGCTTGAGTTTCTTCTTCCGCCCACCCCGAATCCGGACCGCGGCGGCCGCGATCCTTTGCCTGGCCCTTCCGGTCCTGCCGGGTCAGGACGGCCGGGAGGAGACGGCCAAGGGGCTGACTCTCCGGCAATGCGTTGAAACGGCCCTCCGGGAAAACCTCGATCTGGCGATCGAACGGCTGGCCCCGGAGATGGATGTCCTCTCGCTGAAGGCGATCCGGGAGAATTTTCTGCCCCGGTTCGATCTCACCTACCGCAACAGCGAGACCGACAATCCCGGGACCTGGGGCGTGGAAGGATCCAACATCAAGGCGAAAACCGACAATGTAAGTTTTTCCATTTCTCAAAATTTCGCTTGGGGAACCTCGGTCAATATGGGGATTTCCAGCGCGATGACCGACACCACCCGGGCTTATGCGCTCATCAATCCGTCCTATAGCAGCACGCTCCAACTCAATTTCGTCCAACCGCTGCTGCGGGGATTCGGGCTCAAGGCGGCGAATGTCGAAGCGATCAGAGCCGTTCGCAGCGTCCAAATCTCCGAGGCCACTCTCCGGGCGCGGGCCTTCCAGACCATTTATGAAGTCGAAGAAGCCTACTGGGGGCTGGTCGCGGCAAAGGAAGGCCTCAAAGTCCAGGAATCATCCCTGGCCGGAAGCCGGGATCTCCTGGTCCGGACCCGAGCCGCGGCCCGGATCGGGACGCAGTCGGGAATCGAGGTTTTGAATGCCGAAACCGAAGTGGCCCGCTACGAGGATGCCGTCCTTTCTGCCGGCCGGGCCGTCCAGAGCCGGGAGGATCAGCTGAAGAAGCTCTTGAATCTTCCGGCCGGCGGAGCCGAGCGGATCGTTCCGCTCGATCCGCCGACGGTCGAGCTTCAAGAGTTTGCCGCCGAAGACATTCTCGATATCGCCTTGAGCCGGCGACCGGAGATGGAGATCGCCCGCCGCCGGGCCGAGAACAGCCGGAGCGACGTCGATTTTTATCGCAATAAATCGCTGCCCCGCCTCGATTTCAATCTGTCGTTCTGGGCTCCGGGCGTTTCCGGGGTGAAGTATGTTTACCAGGACGACAATCCGCTGACCGGGATCATCATCGACAAGATCGTCGGGGGCCGGGGCGAATCGTTCTCCGATATTCTGAAGGCGAAATATAAAAACTGGAGCGTGAATCTGACTCTGGAAGTCCCGTTGGCCGGCCTGCTTTCCCGGTCCGAGCTGTCCCGATCCAAGGCGGCCGAGGAACAGTCCCGGCTCCAGTTGGACAAACAGAAGCGGGATATCGAATTCGAGGTCCAGGATATCGTCCGGGAGCTTGCGGCCAAAGCCCGGATCATCGTCTCCTCGACCCGCTTCCGGGAGCTGGCCGAAAAGCGCGTCGAATCGGAAGCACGGCGGTATCAGCAGGGACTATCCGGAAGCGAATGGCTGTTCAACTACCGCCGGGAGCTGGCCGACGCCCGGTCGGCCGAAATCAGGGCCATCGTCGATTACCGGGTGGCCTTGGCCCGGCTGGATAGAATCCGGGGGACGTCGCCGGCCCTCGCCGAGGCCGGAATTAAAAATTAGCATCCGCGCAAGGAATCCGACATGAAACTCGCCCGAATCGCGGTCGAACGCCCGGTGACGATGTATATGCTGTTTCTGGGCGTCCTTCTTCTCGGTTTCGTCTCCCTTCGCGAATTGAGCGTCGATCTTCTTCCGGACATCAGCTTCCCGCGCCTCGCGGTCGTGACGCAATTCGGCGGCACCGCTCCGGAGGAAATGGAAACCCTGGTGACCGCCCGTTTGGAATCCGCCGTCAGCCGGGTTCCCGGGCTGAGAAGGGTCGAATCCGTTTCCAAGGAAGGCGTGTCCTACCTCAACCTGGAGTTCGACTGGGGAACGAACATGGATTTCACCATGCTCCATGTCCGCGAGCAACTGGATGGAGCGAAGGACCTCCTTCCCGACGGGGTCGAATCTCCCCGGATCGTGCCCCTCGATCCCCAGAGCAAACCCATCATGACGCTGGCCCTGACCGGGGACCGCGGCCTTCTCGAGCTCAAGGAGATCGCCGAGGAGCTGATCAAGCCGCGTTTGGAGCAGATCGAAGGCATCGGCTCGGCCGAAGTCACCGGCGGCGTCGAGCGGGAGATCCTGGTGGAAGTCGACCCGGATAAGATCTCCCTCTACAGCTTGACGATCGACGAAATTTCCTCCCGGATCGCGGCCTTCAACCGCAACCTCCAGGGCGGAACGATCCGCAAGGGAACGTTCAAGTATTCTCTCCGCGTCGTCGGCGAATATGAAACGATCGATGAAATCTCCGAGATCAGCCTTCGGGTCCTGGAAAAGGGCGGGGTGATCCGGCTCGGCGATGTGGCTTCCGTCCGCGAGTCCCTCAAAGAGCGGCAGGGGATGACCCGGTTGGACGGCCGGGAAAGCATCGGCCTCCAGATCCGGAAAGAAGCGGGGGCCAACACGGTGAAAGCGACGCGGGCCGTTCGCGAGGTCCTCGAGGCGATCCGAAAGGAAAATCCGGGCGTCGGAATCCGCGTCGTGGCCGAACAGGCCGGTTACATCGAGCAAGCCATCGGAGCGGTCAAAAGCGAGATCGTCCAGGGCGCCCTGTTGGCGTTTCTCGTTCTGTTCCTTTTCCTCCAGGAGTGGAAAACCCCGCTCATCATCGACACGGTCATCCCGATTTCGGTCATCGGGACGTTCACCCTGATGTATTTCAACGACATCACTCTCAATATCATGTCGCTCGGCGGACTGGCCTTGGGGGTGGGCATGCTCGACGACTGTGCGGTCGTCGTGTCCGAAAACATTTTTCGACACCGGGGGCTGGGGAAAAGCCTTAAGGAAGCGGCCTACGAGGGAACCCGGGAAGTCGGCGGAGCGATCGTCTCGACGGCTTTGACGACGGTCGTCGTTTTCCTTCCCGTCGTGTACGTCCGCGGCGTGGCCGGGCAGTTGTTTAAAGATACGGCCCTGACCGTCACCTACTCGCTCTGTGCCTCCCTGCTGGTTTCCTTGACTCTGATCGCGACGCTCCAGTCACGGACCTTTTCTCCGGCCGGCTCCGGTGGAGGATCCGCCTGGTCCTGGAACTGGGACCTCCGCAAAGCCTGGGGAGGGAAGGCCGGCGGCATTCTTCTTTGGCCGTTCCGGGCGCTGCGCTGGCTGGTCTATGCGATTTTCAAGGGAATCCTTTTCATCCTGAATCTGCTTTTTACCGGAACCGGCCGGATCTTGACGGCGGTGTTCCGAACTCTGGGACGGCCGTTCCGGCCCGTTCTTCGGTTCGTCTTCCGGGTCTTCAATGCGGTCTACGAGAGGTTCTGCGCCTTCAACGACCGGGCTCTGCTCTGGTGCCTGGACCACAAGGCTAAAACGATGGCGGTGACGGCGGTTTTCTTCGGCTTGTCTTTCCTTCTGGGGCTGACCCTCCGGCGGGAGCTCATGCCGCCGCTTCAAACCCGGGCCTTCGAAATCCAGATGAAAGCGCCGGTCGATTACTCCCTCGAACAAACGGCGGCCATGGCCGAAATGATCGAAGGGCGGATGCGCCGCCGTCCCGAGGTCGTCTCGACGATGTCCCAGGTCGGAATCGTCTCGGGCCTGGAAGCGGCCGACCCGAACATCTCGATCAACTCGGCCCGGATACATATCGAAGTCGACCGCCCCGATCATCTCGACTCCGTTCTGGAGACGCTTCGGGCTGTCGTGGCTCCGTTTCCGGACCTGACCTATTCCATCGTCCGGGATCAATCCCTCCTGGGGGATTTTCTGGCGCTCAGCACGGCCGAAGTCGGCCTCCGGATCAAAGGCAACGACCTCGAGCGCTTGAAGCTCATCGCCGGACAGCTCACCGCGAAGCTTCGGAAAATCCCCGGACTCGCGGATGTCAACACCAACCTGGGCGAGGGCAAGCCCGAGTTTCGTGTTTCGGTCCGCAAGGACGCCCTTCGCAAGTACGCCCGGCTTTCGCCCGGTGACATCGGGAGTTTTCTGGTCAGCGCGGTCAACGGCCGGGTCGACACCCAGTTCAACGAGCTGGAGAAAAAATACGACATCCGGGTTCGGGCCGAAGGCGCGGCCACCCGCAATGTCGACGCGCTCCTAACCGAGCCTTATCCCCACCAGGGCCGGCTCATTCCCCTTCGCGAGCTGGTCGATGTCGCGATCATCCGCGGGCCCCGGGAGATCCGCCGGGAAAATCAGCAGCGGGAGGTTCTGGTCTCCGCGGGCCTGAAGGAAGCCAAAATCAGCCAGGTCGGGCCGGAAATCGAGCGAGCGATCGCTTCTCTCGATCTTCCCTCCGATTACCGGGTCGTGTTCGGCGGGGAGCGTGAAGAAATGACCCGGTCCTTCAACAGCTTGATCCTGGCCTTGGTCCTGGCCGTTCTCCTGACCTATATGATCATGGCCGCCCAGTTCGAATCGATCGTCCACCCGTTCCTCATCCTCATCACCCTTCCGATGGGCGCCGCCGGGGCCTTTTTCGCCCTGTGGATCACCGGGCAGACGCTCAATGTCATTTCGATCATCGGGATGGTCGTCCTGGTCGGACTGGTCGTCGACAATGCCATTGTCAAGATCGACTACACCCGGCAGTTGCGTCAGGCCGGATCGGGCCTTCGCGAATCGGTGGCCGAATCCAGCCGGGTTCGCCTCCGGCCGATTCTGATGTCCACCCTGAGCACCCTCTTCGGATTGGTCCCGATGGCCCTCGGGCTGGAAGCCGGGGCCGAGATGATGCGGCCCCTGGCGATCGTCGTGATCGGGGGATTGACCTTCTCGACGTTTCTGACCTTGATCATCATTCCGGTCCTCTACGAGGCCGTGGAAGCCCGGAAGGAGCGGAAGGCGCTTCGAGGAGCGGCATGAAAGTTCTCGTCGACCGGCCCGTCGCCGTGGCCATGAGCTTCTGCGTCCTTCTGGCCATGGGCGTGTATTCCTACCTCCACACGCCTCTGGAGCGGGAACCGAAAGAAGAATACCCCCAGGCGATCATCCAGGCCGCCTGGCCCGGCACGCCGCCCGAGGTCGTCCAGACGCGAATCACGGCTCCGATCGAGGAAGCCGTTTCCAAGGTCAAGGCCGTCCGCAAAATCGTGTCGTCTTCGGGTATCGGTCAGGCGAGCGTCACCGTCGATTTTGATCCCAAGGCCGATATGGAATTCGTCCTGTTGGCTCTGCGCGAGGAGTTGGCCAATCTGAGAGGGGTTCTCCCTCCGGGAATTCGGCCGAATGTCTCGACCTTCATCCCCGATGATTTTCAATCCGATCCCTTCCTGCAATACACCGTTTCGGGTTCCGGCTCGATTCAAAGCCTCCGCAGCCTGATCAAAGACAAGATCGAATTCGGACTGGGATCGGTCAAAGGCGTTTCCAAGATCGAGTTGTACGGCGGCTCGGAACCGGAATTCCGGATCGTCCTCGACAAGGCCAAGCTCAAGGCGTACGGGCTTCAGCCGTACCAGATCACGATGGCGATCGATGCCCGCCTTCGCCCCCTGCCTTCGGGGACCGTTCGGGACGGAACGCAGGAGCTGCTCTTCAAGGCGAGCGATTCGATCCGGGACAAAAACGAGCTGGCCGAAACGATCGTCGGTTATGCCGGGGGCAATGCCCTCCGGATCCGGGACGTGGCGGATGTCGAAACGACCTATGCCGAGATCTATTCCCTCCACCGGTATAACGGCCGTCCGACCGTCAGCTTCACCGTGCACAAAGAGAAGGGGATGAATTCGGTCCAGGTGGCCCGGGCGGTCAAGGAGAAGCTGGAGCGGATCCGCCGCGAACTGCCGTCCGGCCTGGACTTTCAGACCATCGACGATGAAAGCGAGGACATCGCCAAAAACCTGGGCGAGCTTTATCTCCTGGCCGGAGTCATCACGGCCGTCGTATTCCTGATGATCTTCGTCGTCCTCAGACGGTTTACGCCGTCTCTGCTGATCCTGGCCTCGATTGCTTTTTCCGTCGTCATCACCTTCAACCTGATTTATTTTTTCGGAATTTCGCTTAATATGCTGACTCTGGGAGCTCTGGCCCTGGGCTTCGGCATGTTTGTCGATAACGCGATCGTCGTTTTTGAAAACACCCTCCGTCTGCGCGAGAGCGGCCTCGACCCCCGGTCGGCGGCCCTCCAATCTCCCCGGGAGGTGTTCGTCGCCGTTCTGGCCTCCACCCTGACGACGATCGCCGTCTTTTTCAGCTTTCCATTTTTTCAGGGGCGGCTCAAGATGTACTACCTGCCCCTGGCCATCGTCATCGGTTCGGCCCTGGCGTCCTCCCTCTTGATCTCCTTCACCCTGATTCCGGCCCTGAGCCCCCGCCTCCTCCACAAGCGCCGGGGACTCACGGTGAACAAACCGGGCCGGTTTTTCGGGCGGTTTCTCCGATTTTGCTTCCGGCATCCGCTGGAGGTCCTTCTTCTGACCGCGGCGGCCCTGGGAGGATCGTACCTGTGGTTCAAGGCCGAGGTCCCGACCGGAGATTGGTTCAATCCCTCCAGTCGGGAATTTTTAAACGTCCGAATCGGACTTCCGGCCGGCACCGAGATCGAGCGGACCGACGCCGTCATCAGGACGTTCGAGGACATCGCCCTGTCCGATCCCTCGGCCAAGGAGCTGAATGCGTATGTCTCCGGAGTCAATGCCTCCCTCCGAATCAGCTTCCCGCCGGAGGTGGAGCGCTCGGCCGTTCCCTATCTTCTGAAAGAACAGTTGATCCAACTGGCCGCCCAGTACGCCGGAATGAATATATTCGTCTCCGGATTCGACCCCCAGTATTATTCCTCGAACATGGGCACTGGTTCGTATTTCGGCTCCCAAATCAAGTTCTACGGCTACAATCTCAAGAAGCTGAAGGAAATCACGGCCGAGGTCGAACGCACCCTCCGGCGCAATCCCCGGATCAAGGATGTCTCCATCACGTCCGACCGGTACGGGTGGTCGCGGGTGGATTCGCTCGAAAACATCCTGAAAATCGACCTGGCCAAGCTCCGGGCCTTTGATGTCGACCCTCAGTACCTCTATGGATACATGCAAACGTTGCTCCGGGGAACCTTCGGGTCTCCGCCGAAGATCCAGACGGGGGGAAGGGAAATCGCCGTTTCGGTTAAATTTCCGGACGCCGAAACCCTCGACCTCCGGGGGGTGAAAGAAGCCCTGCTTCAAACCCGGCGGGGGGAATACCTCCGCCTGGGCGATATCGCCGCCTTCATCGAGCGGCCGATCGCCGGATCGATCGACCGGGAAAACCAGCAATTCCAGCAGACGGTGGCCTGGGAGTTCCGCGGGCCGGCCAAGGCCGAGGAGCGGTACCGGAAAGGCGTTTTCGCCAGCCTTCATCTTCCGGCCGGCTTCACCGCAACGATGGAGCGCGACAACTTTATGACCGAACGGGAGCAGGCCCAGATCTGGTCGGCGATCGGGATTTCCCTTGTCCTGATCTATATGATCATCGCCGCGTTGTTCGAGTCCTTGATCCAGCCGTTCATCATCCTGATGACCGTGCCCCTCGGCCTGATCGGCGTTTTCCTTGCCTTCATCATCTCCGGGGCCTCCTTCAATTCCTCGGCCTATATCGGCGTGATCCTGCTGGCCGGGATCGTGGTCAATAACTCCATCCTCCTGGTCGACCATATCAACCGCCGAAGGAAAGAGGGGCTGACGGTCGTCGAGGCGGCTGTCGAGGGCGCCCGGGACCGCCTCCGTCCCATTATCATGACCACGGGCACGACGGTCTTCGGGATTTTGCCGATGCTGCTGATTCCGACCCAAACCGGCAAAATGCGGATCTGGTCGTCCCTGGC
Organism: uncultured Eubacteriales bacterium; assembly: GCA_964411395.1. GTDB lineage: Bacteria > Acidobacteriota > Aminicenantia > Aminicenantales > UBA4085 > JAAZPG01. Next base: position 10,102 of record CAYPKX010000087.1, read on the forward strand.
CTTGTGCACGGCCGGCGGCCTGGTGACCTCGACGCTTCTTCTCCTGATCGTGATCCCGATCCTCTATGTCCATGGCGAACGCCTCCGGCTGTGGGCCGCTTCGCGTTGGCAAGCGTTCCGCTCCCGGCCTTGAATATCCGGGCCCGCGGAGATAAGATACCCTCTTTCCGCTTCGGAAAAGATCATCGAAAGGAAGGACGAACCTCATGGAAACCGCTGTCGAGTTTCTTCGAAAAAAAATCGCGGTCTTTCCCCGTGTGCCGCTCATTCATCGGCCGACGCCGATGCGGAAGCTGGCCCGCCTTTCGGCCGAGCTCGGCGGACCTGAGATCTGGATCAAGCGCGACGATTTGACCGGCTTGGCCCTGGGCGGGAACAAGTCCCGCAAGCTCGAGTTCATCATCGCCGATGCCCTGGAAAAGAAATGCGACACCGTGGTCACCTGGGGGGCGGTCCAGTCCAACTGGGCGATGCAGACGGCCGCGGCTTGCGCGATGTCCGGACTCCACCCGGTTTTGGTTCTGTTTAAAAAGTACGACCTGCCTCCGGAGCCCGACGGGAACGTTCTTTTAGAACGGCTTCTGGGGGCGGACATCCGATTTCGGGAGGCCGACAAGGGCAAGATGTTGACCGACGCCGCCGCCCTGGGCGCGGCCGAGGAAGCGGCGGCGGAATCCCGGGCTGCCGGACGGCGGCCTTATGTTGTCTCGGTCGGGGGCTCGATCCCGATGGGGGACATGGACCGGCCGCTGGGCGCGGTCGCTTACCTGGAGGCTTTTCTGGAAATGACCGGGCAGACCGAGGCGGCCGGATTTCGTCCAAATGCCGTCGTTTTCGCCACCGGATCAGGCGGAACACAGGCCGGTCTTCTCTGCGGGGCGAAATGGGCTTCACCCGAAACCCGGGTGGTCGGCATCAACGTCTCCGACCCGAAGGAGGCTTTTTCCGCCATCGTCCGGAACGTTGTTTCCGCGACCGAGCGGCTCCTGGACAAGCCGGCGGATGTCCGCCCGGAAGACATCATCTGTCTGGACGATTATCTTCAGGACGGCTACGGCATCGTCAACCGCGAGGTGACGAACGTCATCCGCCGATTGTTCCGGACCGAGGGTATTGTCCTCGATCCGGTCTATACCTCCAAGGCGTTTCTTGGAATGCTCGATCTGATCGGCCGGGGCTATTTCAAATCCTCCGACAAAATCGTCTTCCTTCATACCGGCGGAACGACGGCTCTTTTTCCAAACAAGCACAAGCTCGCCGGCTACTGCGATTGAGCGTCGGAGCCGCCGTCCGCCCGACGGCCGAAACCGCCTTTACCTGTTTCCCGAGCTTTTCAGGTATTTCAAGAACTCGCTGTCCGTCGTCAGCAGCAGCCAGGTTTCCTTGGCCAGACTGGACCGGTAGGTTTCGAGCGATTTCATGAACTGGTAGAGCTCGGGATCGAGGTTATAGGCCGCGGCGTAGATTTTCGTCGCCTCGGCGTCGGCTTTTCCCTTGATCTCCTGAGCCTGCTTGTAGGCTTCGGACTGGATTTTCTTCAATTCCCGTTCTTTCTGTCCCCGGATTTCGGCGCTCTTCCCGTCGCCCTCGGACCGGTACTTGGAGGCGATCCGTTGGCGCTCGGCGATCATCCGGTCGAAGACTTTTTTCTGGACCTCATCGACGTAATTGACCCGCTTGATCCGGACGTCCTTGAGCTCGACGCCGAATTGCGGGGTGATTTTCGAGGCGTTCTCCAGAATGATGGAAGCCATTTTTTCGCGGCCGGCCTCGATTTTAGCCGTGACTTCGGAAAAGTCCGAGAGGGCCGCGTCCTCGGAGATCTCGAATTCCCGGTTGCTCGACCGGACGATCTCGATCAAGTCGAACTTGGCGATCGTGTTTCGGGTTTCGCCGTCGACGATATCGTCCAGGCGGGAGTGGGCGTTTCGCTCATCGGTGACCCGCTGGAAAAAAACGAGCGGATCGGCGATCCGCCAGCGGCAATAGGTATCGACCCAGATGTATTTCTTGTCCTTGGTCGGAATCTGGTTGGGATCCCCGTCCCAGGAAAGCCAGCGTTTCTCGAAATAATTGGCCTTCTGGATGAACGGGAGCTTGAGATGGAGGCCGGGCCGGGAGACCGTCCCGCCGACCGGCTCGCCGAACTGGGTGACGACGACCTGGTTGGTCTCGCTGACGATATAGACGGCGCCTCCGAGCAGGGCTGCGAGGACGAGGACGGCGGCGAGGGCCAGGCCCTTTTTCATTTTCGGATTCGTTTTCGGGCTCATTTTTTCACCTCCTCATTGAGGTTGAGGAGCGGCAGGACGGATTTCAACTTGTCATCGGCGATGACCTTACGGGTGATTTTCGTCATGACGTCGTTCATCGTCTCCAGATACAGCCGCTTTCGAGTCACGGCCGGGGCTTTGATGTATTCCCGGTAGACGGAAACGAAGCGGCTGGCATCGCCCTGGGCGTTGTTGACCCGCTCGGCCAGGTAGCCCTCGGCTCCGCGGATCACCTGTTCGGCCTCGCCCTGGGCCTTGGGGATTTCCTGGTTGTATTCCGACCAGGCTTCGTTGATCTTCTTTTCTTTTTCCTGGAGGGCTTCGTTAACGTCGTTGAACGCCGGTTTGACCGGATCGGGGGGATTGACATCCTGGAAAATCAGCTGGTTGACGTCGATGCCGATTTCGTAAAGATCGCAGAGCTTCTGGAGCTCATCCTTGGCTTCGGCCGCAAGGCGGGCCCGGCCGGTCGTGATCGTTTCGTCGACGGCGTTGTCGCCGATGACCCGGCGGACGACGGCTTCGTTCATGTCCCGGAAGGTCTGCTCGGTGTCCCGCATCTTGAACAGGAACTTGTAGGGATCCTTGATCTTGTATT
>CAYPKX010000088.1:0-6190 GCA_964411395.1 uncultured Eubacteriales bacterium
GGGGTCGCCGTTAGCGACCACCCTGCCCTGCGGAGTCCGGACTTTCCTCCCCCTCCTCCTTGTCGGATTCGGGAGCGACCGTCTCGTCCACTCCGGCCGTGATTTTGATGCCGTACTGTTCCAACTTCTTATACAGGTTCGAGCGCGGCGTGTCCACTTCCCGGGCCGTCTGGCTGATGTTCCAGTTGTTGGCCTCGAGCTTGGCCAGGAGAAACTCCCGTTCAGCCATATCCCGGAATTCCTTGAGTGTCCGGACTTTGGCCGCCTCCGGCAAAACCGCGCCCTTCTCCCCCCGGATCTGTTCGGGAAGGTCGCTTTTATCGATCCGGTCGCCCTCGGTCATGATCAACAGCCGCTCGATCACATTCCGGAGCTCCCGGACATTCCCCTTCCAGGCGCAGCGAGTCATGATCTCGACGGCCTCAGGGGTGAACGTCTTGGGCTTGAAGTTATTCTCCTCGGCGAACATCCCGGAAAAATAATCGATCAAAAGCGGGATATCCTCCCGCTTCTCCCGAAGGGCCGGCGAATACAACGGCAGGACGTTCAACCGGAAATACAAGTCGCTCCGGAACTGGTCCTTTTCGATCTCGGCCTTGAGATCCTTGTTGGTGGCGGCGATCACCCGGACGTCGACTTTGGACATCTTGTTGGAGCCGACTTTCTGGACCTCGCCCTCCTCCAGAACACGCAGGACCTTGGACTGGGTTTTGAGGCTCATGTCGCCGATTTCATCAAGGAAGATCGTCCCGCCATCGGCCAGGTCGAATTTTCCGGCCTTCTTTTCGGTGGCCCCGGTGAAGGAGCCTTTTTCATGGCCGAACAGTTCCGACTCGATGAGCTCCTCCGGGATCGCCGCGCAATTGACCTGGATGAAAGCTTCCTTGGCCCGATGGCTCCGGGCATGAACGGCCCGGGCGATCAGTTCCTTGCCCGTGCCGCTTTCCCCGAAAATCAGGACGGTGGCGTTGGTCGGGGCGGCGGCCTGGATGTCCCGCCAGAGCTTCTTCATCAACGGGTGGTTGCCGACGAGTTCGTACCGCTTTTCGGCTTTCCGCCGCAGGTCCAGATTCTCCCGGGCGAGTTTATTTTTATCCAGGGCATTGCGCAGGGTTAGAAGGATCCGGTCGCGGTGCAGCGGTTTCTCTAAAAATTCGAAGGCCCCCAGCTTGGTCGCCTCGACCGCCGTTTGAACGGTCCCCTGCCCCGAGATCATGACGACTTCGGGTGGAAAGGGACGGTTGCGAATTTCCTTGAGGATATCCATGCCGTCCCGGCCGGGAAGGTGGATATCCAGAAGGACCAGGTCCAACCCCGGAATCTCGTCGATTTTGGCCAGGCCGTCTTCGCCGTCGCCGGCCTCGAAGAAGACGAAGCCCTCATATTCCAGGATCATCTTCAACGACTTGCGGATCTTTTCCTCGTCGTCGATGACCAGGACACGGGCCTTACGGTCGGGTTTCATGGGATATTCCTCGTTCGTATTCTAGCACAAGGGGAGCCCGGGACGAATGGCGCCTGTTTCCTTACACCGCGTAACGACTCTTTGCACGATTTTTCCGTAAAATCACCGTCGCTCCCGCTTTTTCAGGCGGAAACGCCGCCTGGCACGAAGGTTGCTTCTTTTTGAGGGTGATAACGGATAAAATGGACCGTGGCGGTACAATGGTCCTCCGAAAGGCGCTTCGACGGTCCGCGACGGGAAACGGGATTGTGAACCTCCTCCTTCTGGTTTTGGCCGCCACGGTCCTCGCCCCTCCCCTCGCCGGGCAGTCCGCTCTCCCGACGGAAAAAATCTTCACCTTGGAGAACGGCTTGCGCGTCTTTCTCGTCCGGCGGGAATCCGTCCCGCTGGTGAACATCGTCGCCGGCGTCAATGCCGGTTCCAAGGACGAGACGGACGAGACGTCCGGCCTGGTCCATCTCCTCGAGCACTACGTTCTCTTCCGGGGGACCGATCTGCGTTCCGGCGGCGAAATCGCCCGCGACCTGCGCCGCCATGGAGCCTTCTTCAATGCTCATACGGGCCAGGACTTGTCCCTCTTTGAAGTCTCGCTGCCCTCCGAGCATTTGACCTTCGGCCTGAATATCCAAAAGGAGATCCTTTTCCGGCTGAAAATCGGGGAAGCAGGGCTGGCGGCCGAAAAGCAGGTTGTCCTTGAAGAAATCCGGCAAATCGAAGACGACGCCTTCCGCCTGGGACAGTCGCTGGTCTACCGCCGTCTTTTTGCCGGCCATCCTTACGGCCGGCCGATTCACGGCGATCCGGCCAAGATCAGAAACCTGTCCGCCGCCGACATCGAGCGTTTTTACCGGCGCCTGTTCGTCCCCAACAACGCCGTCCTGGCCGTCGTCGGAAACCGTCCCCTGTCTGAAATGGAAGCGCAAGTCCGCGAGGTCTTCGCCGACGTTCCCCGCGGAGAGGATCCGCCCCCGGCCCCGGCCGAACCCGCGCCCTTCACCGGAATCGTCGAAGTCGAGCAGGAGATGGACGTTGAAGAAGCTTATCTCCTCGTCGGCGCCCTCGGCCCCGATTACAATGATCCCGGCCAGTACGCGGCCGACGTTTTGACCCAGATTCTTGGCCAGGGGCTCCACCCGATGCTGGCCGGGGCCCTCCGAAGCGGTCAGCGAAACCTCGTCAACTCGGCCCAGATGACCTACATCGCCCTGAAGCGGGCGGGAGCCCTCGTGGCCTATCTCACGCTGGATCCGAAATTCCTGCCGGCGGCGAAACGCCGGGCGGTCGAATATCTCAAAAATGTCCGCGGCGAAAAATTCGCCCCGGAGGATTTCGCCGGAGAAGATCGCGACTTCGCTTTTGATTATCTTGGAAGCGCCCGGAACTCGATCCGCTTTATCGTTCATCAGGCCTGGGAGAGCGGAATCGGGCTGGCCACGTCCATGGCCATGCACCTCCTTCTCCGCGAGGCGGATCTTAAAATCGATTACCTGGAGCGGGTCGGGGCCCTTCGTTCCGCCGACCTCCGTGAAGCGGCGGCGGCCGCTTTCAACCGCGGCGCCTTCGTGCTCGTTTCCATCGTCCCGGGAAAACAATGAGAAAAGCGGCGATGATCGGACCGTGGATTTTTTTCTGGGCGGCGGCTCTTTCGGCCCGCCCGGTTGAGGAGGGCCTGTCCATCCGGAGAACGGTTTTGGACAACGGGCTGACCGTCGTGACCCAGACCGATACGACCTCGGCGATCACCGTCATGGAGATCATCATCAAAGGCGGGGCGGCGGCCGAGCCGGCCGGGCAAGCCGGCGTGTCCTATCTCGCGACGCGGCTGGCCGTCGAGATCCCGGACCGGGAGACCGGACGGGATTTTCTGGTCAAGGCTCTTCGCACGTCCACGCAAACCCGCGACGACGAGGCCGTCATCCATCTTGAATTCCTGACCGAGTTCGCCGACGGGATCCTCAAATCGGTGGCGGCCATCCTCGCCGATCCTCTCATCACCGACATCCGGACGGAACGGCTGATCGAATCGGTCGAGCATCAACGCCGGATCCTGGCCGATGACGCCTCCCATTTGGCCCGCCTCGCCCACCGGGACGCGTTTTTTGGCGGAACAGGCTATGCCGGATTGACCTATGGAACAAAAGCTTCCCTCGAGGCCCTGAAACCCAGGGACATCAGGGATTTCTATGTCCGGCGATTTGCCGCCGGGAATATGACGATCGTCGCCCTCTCCGACCTGTCGCCTGATTCTCTGCAAGCGTTGATCTCCCGTCATTTCGGCGGAATTCTCGGGAAAGCCGAGGCCGGGAGAAATCCTCCTCCCCCGCTGGCCGCGAAATCTCCGCCCTATCCGCCTCAATCCATCGAGAAGGTCCAACAACAAAGCCTGGTTTCCTGCGCTTTCCCCCTCCCTCCGCTCAGTCGCCGGGATTATGTCCTTTCTTTCCTCATGGAAAACATCCTCGGCCGGGGGCCGGGTTCCCGCCTCTGGGCCTTGCGAACGGAACATCAACTGGCGTACGTCGTTTCCTGCCTGGCCTGTCCTTTCCTCCAGGCCGGTTACATCGAATGTTATCTGGAAACCGACGCGTCGCGACGGGAGACCGCTCAGGAAGCGCTGCGGGCGGCGCTCCATGACTTTTGGGACAAGGGAATCTCGGCCGACGAGCTCGAGTCCGGCAAGGCCGTCCTGTGGGCCGATTTTCTTCGGGCCAACGAAACGAAAGCCTCCCGGGCTCAAACCATCGGTTTCTTTGAATCGACCGGATTAGGAGCGGATTTTATCATCGCTTATCAAGACGTCCTCGCTTCCCTGACGCTGGAGCAGGTCAAGGCCGCCATCAAACAGGTGTTTGATCCAGCCCTGGCCTCGTGGGTCATCGTCGGACCAAAAAAATAAGGTTCTCTTCCATTTGGCGCGGGGAGAGACAGGAGATTATGACGGCCGGAGCGACCATCGTCCGGAGGAGGCTTTTCTCGATGCCCGGCCTTGCCCAGACAAAAACGCCTTGACCCGGAAACGATTTTCCGGCGATACTAGGGCGGGAGAAAAGCTTATTAACATTGCGATCTGCGGATTGGATTGTTCCATTTGCCCGGCCTTTATCGTCCATACGACCGGCGACAAGGTCCTTCAAAAGGAGACGGCCAGGAAGTGGTCTCAGGAATACGGCCATGACATGGCTCCCGAGATGGTCGACTGCGCCGGTTGTGGAACGGTGGACGGTCCCCACATCGGGTACTGCGCCGTCTGCGAGATCCGGAAGTGCGGTCTGGCCAGACAGGTTGAAAACTGCGCTTTCTGTCTCGACTATCCCTGCGCCATGTTGTCGAGTTTTCACGAAAAGGCCGTTACGGCCAAGCCGAATCTGGAAAAGATCAGGGCCGAACACGCCTCCCGGTAGAGCGCGGAGAAATCTCTCCTCTGATTGCGGCCGCGTCTCTCAGCGGTTTACTTTCGCGTCGGAGACCTTGATGATCTCCACCGTTCCGGCCCGTTCCATATTTTTTATGATATCGGCGACCGTTTCCAGCTCGACATCCGGGTACTCCAAGCCGAGGACATAGGCGTACTTGCCCTCCTGGCTTCCGACCTGGACATGGCCGCATTCCGCCCGGACGAGCCGGTAAATCTCGAGGATGCTTTTCCGTCCGTCGATGAAATATTGGGTGGACGTCTGAACGAATCCGAACGGCCGGACCGCCATCGGGGCGGCCGCGGCGGCCGGCGGCTTGGCCTGGGGCTGTTCGCCCGGTTTGGGCCGGGGCTCGGACGGACGGCCGGGCGGACTCATTTTCTGGGCCTCGGCCGAATAAACCTTGAACTTCCTCCGGGGAACCATCCGGGCATATTCCTTTTCCCGGTCGGACGTCTTCGCCGCTTCCGGCTTGACCTTGAGAGACGCGCATCGTTCGCGATAAACGGCCTCGAGGCGCCGGGCCGCGGCCTGCCGGATCTGTTCGAGGTTCCCGACCAGCATTTTGACCCGGGCTTCGACATCCGGTGTCCGGCCCAATTTCAGGACAGACTCGACGCCGCCCCTGGCCCGGAGATAGGCCCCATCGATTTTGTCCCTGACCGCCCCGTAACGGACATGAATTTTTCCCGCGTCGCGCCCAAACAGGCGAAGGCATTGCCGGACGACTTCGGAAAGATGCTGTTCCCCTTCCGCCGCCGCTTCCCAGGCCAGCCGGGAGGCTTCGTCCGCGCCGGCCCCGGCCAGGAAGGCAAAAGCCGAAAGGGCGGTCACGCCGACCCGCTTCAATTCCGTCGGGTCGACATGAATGATCCGATCCTCCGAGCTGTGGTAGAAGTTGTCCGGCCAGTAATTGAACTGCATCGTCGGAATCCCGGCGGCCAGAAAAACAGAATGGTCGCTGCCCGACGTGACCGCGGCCAGGGGCACCATCCGGTAATTGAACGGGGCGTTCTCCCCTTGTGTCGTCCGAATCTCGGCCTGATCGACGAATCTCAGAAGATCTCCGACAAGGGCGTTGAGGAAACTCGGCCGCGCATCGGGAGTCGTCTTCATCCGCAAGTAGGTATCCGTCGTTTTCATATTCGCCCCGGCCATATCGAAATTCAGGGCGGCGACGAGCGTGTCCTGAATCTCCGGATGCTTGTACATCCAGGCCGTTGTTCCGGAAATCTCGTTCCCCCAGACAAAACGAATCGTCCGCCGAGGGGCGGGGATCGCCTTGTCCCGGATCAGGCGGGCCATCGTTCGG
>CAYPKX010000088.1:6200-12911 GCA_964411395.1 uncultured Eubacteriales bacterium
CCCATTTCCAGGAGCACCGCCACGCCCGTGCAATTGTCGTTGGCTCCGGGTTTGCTGATCGTTTCAAAAGCGTGGGCCACAAATAAAAGCTCCCCCGCCGCCGCGTCGGTCCCCGGGATCGCAGCCGAGACGACATTCATTTTCCCGGGATACGTCCTGGCTCGGACATGGGCCCGAACAACGACTTTACGCCCCTGCTCAAGGAGGCCGTGAAGCTCGCGGTATTGGCGGAGAGACAAAGCGAAACCGAAGCCGCCCTTGCCCTGGACCGGCGAAACACTCGACCAGCCGATCTGGTCGAGCGTGTAGCCGGCGGCGTTGCCGCTCACCCCGGCCGAACCCGTCCCCAGAACTCCGGCGGCTCCCTTGTCCACGACCGCTCTTCGGAAAAGCGAGGACGTCGATCCGCTCCCCAGGACGATTTTGCCGGCCACATCCTTGCCGGCATAATCCTCCTCGCGCCCGGCCCCGACATCGACGACTTCGGCTTCGATGTCGGCGTCCGCGCTCCCCGAAGCCAGGGAGGACGGAACCTGATTGAGCGAGGCGATTTTTTTTGCCGTCGGCAGCACCAGGTAAAGGTCGCCTTCGATCGCGTCCCAAACATCCCGGGTCGGAAAAAAATCAACCGCGACATCGGACAGACCCGCCTTGACGGCCTCGTCCCGGATGTACGTTGTTTCAAAATACTGGGTCTCGTACTCCTCGGCCAGCCGGTCCCGGGTTCCGGAAAGCATCTGAACATGGAGGAAGGCCTGTTCCCCGGAAAATTCCTGAAGGATGGGATCGCGGAGAGCCGCCGGAACGATGCACCGATCTGACGGCAATCCGGCCGGTCCGCGGTCGGCGGTTCCGGCGGGAGCCGATTGCCGGCCCGAACGCGAGGCGGACAGGAACATCGTCAGAAGAAGAGCGAAGATTTTCGATATCATGGAGCGTCCTCTCTCCCACACCGGACGTTCGGCGCGCCGGAGACGGCTCCGCGGGCCATCGCCGCCCGGCGCGAGGGGAAACTATATGTCTCCGCCGCGACCGAAGTCAACCGCATCCGAACATCCGTCCAGGCAACGTGAAAACTTCCGCTTTCGGCCTGGGTTCGGCTATAATACGGGCGGTGCCCGACCTCAATCCTTCCTAATGTTCGAACAAGGAGCGTGGACGTGTCCTTTCCCGAACACATGCTGTCCCAGGTGACCCGGTCGATGGGAGTGTCCTTCATCCGCGAGATGGTCCGCGCCACCAAAGGCGTCCAAGGAATGATTTCCCTGGCCGGCGGCCTTCCCAGCCCCGATTCATTTCCCAGAAACGAGCTGGCGGCTCTCTTCAAGGACGTCGTGGAGAAGGAAGGCTCCGATGTCCTCCAGTACGGCGAAAGCGAGGGAGACGATGTTCTCAAACAGCAGATCCTTCGCTGCGAGAAGGAGCCCGATGTCCGCAAGGAGGAAATCCTCATCACCGACGGGGCGACCAACGGCATCTATTTTTTCACCCGGGCGGTGATCGATCCCGGCGACGTCGTCGTGTGCGAGGCTCCGTCGTTCAACGGCACGCTGGTGGCGATGGAGGCCTGCGGAGCCGAGCTGTCCGCCGTCCCCATGGACGAGGAGGGCCTTCTCGTCGACCGTGTCCAAGAGACCATCCTGGCCCGGAGGAAGGAAGGCCGGACGGTCAAATTCGTCTACACGATCCCGGAGTTTCAGAATCCCAGCGGCCGGACGATGAGCCTGGCCCGCCGGCGGGAACTGATCCGGGTCGCCCGGGAACTGGGGGTCCTCATCCTCGAAGACCAGCCCTACCGGGACCTTCGGTTCATGGGCGGGAGGATCGATTCGATTTGGGACATCGCCCGGTCTGAATTCAACGATGAGAACACTGTGACGATATGCAAATCGTTCTCGAAAGTGCTCGGTCCGGGCTTGCGCCTGGGATTCGCCGCCGGCCCGACCGACCTGATCGCGGCAATGGCCAAATGGGCTCAAAAGGCCATCGTCTCGCCCGAGGGCGTCGTCCAGAGAGTGGTGGCCCGCTTTCTCGAGCGAAACCTCCTTGAACCGCATCTCGAGAGGATCACGGCGATCTACCGGGAGAAACGCGAGGTCATGATCTCAGCCCTCAAGGAAACGATGCCGCCGTATGTGCGCTGGACGGAGCCTGAGGGCGGCTTGTTCATCTGGCTGACATGTCCGGAGACCTTCGACACCGACGCGATATTCCACGAGGCGGCCCAGGCCGGCGTCGCCTACATTCCCGGGAGCAAGTTCTATCCCTCCGGAACCGGGCCCAAAAACGAAATCCGGCTCAATTTCTCCTATGCCAAGCCCGCCGATCTCCGCGAAGGCGTCGCCCGTCTGGCGAAAATCCTGACCCGCTGAGATCGCGTCCTCAGCGTTCCGCCGTTCGACCGTCGAAAGGAGCACGGAATGCCGAAATCAAAACATGCCGTCGCGGCGGCGTTAGTTCTGGCCGGAGGGATGCTGTTCGGCGCAGCGGCGCTGATCCGGCCGGGAGCCGTCGAGATCGCTCCGGAAGTCCAGGCCGCGTATCTGGCGGCTTTGCGCGATGCCGCCGTTTCCGAACAGACGGAAATCGCCCGGGATCTTCTCGCCGTCCTCCCCTTCGACGATCCGGTCAACACCGCCCGGTTGAAAGGCGGATCGATCGCCTGGGAGGGAGAGCCGGGACGATCGCGCCTCCGGGTTGCGGCCTTCATGTCCCGCGATTCCTACGATCGGTACTACCGGGCCTCCCTGGAAGCCGGGCTGCCGGAATATGTCTTGACGAAAAGCCTCTGGGTGACCGTCGTTCCGGAGCTTCGTCGATACTTTCTGGATCAGGGCCTCACGCCGTCCTGGACGATGATCCCAACCCCCTTTCGGGTCAAGCAAGCCTTGGGCCTCCATCCCGCTTACGATTATGACGTGATCGTCGAAATGTACGTCAATCCCGTCGATCTTTTCCGGCCCGCTCCCGATCCGGAAATCAACGACCATGAGGCCGAACTGGCCTATCCCGACAGCAGCGCCTGGGCCGTCTCCGCTCCGGGCGCCGGGACCTCCTGGATTTTTCCCCGGGAGGCCAATCCCTTCCTGGCTCTCCGGACCGACGCCTTCTTCAAGGATTCCAAAGGAGCCCCGGCCCTGACCTACAAGGAATGGTTCAGCGAACGCGCCGACACGATTTACGCCGTCGGAGATGAACACAATCCCTGGACGTGGGGCTGGCCCTGGACGCGTCTCGGATACACCTATGATTGGGGGGATCCCCTCCGCCACATCGGTCTCAGCGAATTCGTTCTGCGGGTCGACCCGAACCGCAACGGCGGCGAAACCATCGTTCGTCTGGTTCGGGCCGTCGACGCGCTCAGCGTCGATTGGTTCCTTTATTTTTCCGGAATCGATTGAGGCGTCCGAACGGCCGCGGCCGATTGGCCGGCTTGAAGCAGGCTGGCCCGGATCCGGTTGGAGATCGAATACCACCTCTGGACGGTGTTTTCCAGCCGGTAGTAGTGAAACAGGTACGCCACCGATAAAATCAGAAGCATCGCGGTCAGGGCCAGCACGGGGAAAGAAAAATTCGACAGGGTGAAAGCCAGAGCCAGGACAAAAAACAAAAAGACAAACAGCATCGTTAAAAGGTGGGCCAGCCGCTCCTGCTGAAGCCAGGCGATCTGTTTGTCGTGGAAGGCCAGAAGCTCTTTGAGAGATTGGGGATTCGGGTCGGCGGCCATCGCTTTAAGGAGATCGCGCTCGTGGCGTTTCAGGTAGCGGGTCATCTCGTTCGTCGCTCCTCTTCCGGACGTTCAGCCGCGAACCCGACCTTCGCCTCCCCGGACCCATCATAGAGTCCGCCTCCGAGGCTGTCAAGGAATCCGCCCCTCCGGCTTCCCCTTATGGTCAACCGCCGATGAAAGAAAACGACTCGCCGGCCTCAAAGCGCTGAACGCCGGGAGGGACACTCCGAGCGGAACCCGGTCACGGCCGAAGACACCGCGGCCGGGGTCAAACGGGTCCGGCAGATCATCGCCGGATTGGAACTCCCCCGGGAAATCGAGGCGTCGAAATCAACTGCACGGGCGGATGAGAAAAAAAAGGCCGGACCGGGACTCGGGTTCCGGTCCGGCCTTGGACGGTTTACTGCTTGACCGCGTCGTCCAGAAGCTTCACGATCTTCAGGGAAAGCATTTCAACGACAGCCTGTTCGCCCTTCTCGAAATTGTAGTAGGCGATCATCGGGCCCAGGACGTTGTCTTTGGCAAAGACATGCCGGGGACGGTTGTCGCTCAGGCGGCCGTTGGCTTCGCGGAACCGGAAGATGTCCTGATCCCGGAGCGCCAGAAACTTCGCGTTCAACCCGGCCATTTTTTCGCCATAATCGGCATAAAGCTTTTCCAGCTGGGGAAGCAGGACGGCCGCTTCCGGCTTGTCCTTGGCCAGGGCCGCGGCTTCGGCCACGCACTGGTCGAAAACGTTCAGAATCTCATCAGCGATTTTCACGCCTGCATCCATGGGAACCGCCTCCTTTTTCCCGCCGGCCGGGGCCGCCGCCTCGGGGGATTCCGAGGACTTCGGGCCGCAGGCCGTCCCGAGGATCAAGCCGAGAACGCAAAGGGCAAATCCGACTGTTGTTTTCATTCTTTTGTCCTTTCGCTTCACTCGGCCATCTTCTTATAGATGGCGAAACGGTTCTTCGCTTCCTCCGCCGCCTGGGCGAACAGGACTTTGGCGATCTCGGGGAATTGCTGGGTGAGCGTCCGGTAACGGACCTCGTTTTTCAAGAAATCGCCGTATTCGAGCTTCGGTTCCTTGGAATCGAGCTGAAGGGCGTTCTTTCCTTCCCTGGCCAGAAGCGGATTGTACCGGTACAGAATCCAGTAACCGGCCTCCACGGCCAGCTTCTCTTCGGCCTGGGTTTTCTTCATATTGATCCCGTGGTTGATGCAGGGCGAGTAGGCGATGATGATCGAGGGACCGTCGTAGGTTTCCGCTTCCTGGAAGGCCTTGAGGCACTGGTTCATGTTCGCGCCCATCGCCACCGCCGCGACATAGACATAGCCGTAGCTCATGGCCATCCGCCCGAGATCCTTCTTGGATGTTTTCTTGCCCGAAGCGGCGAACTTGGCCACCGAGCCGGTCGGAGTGGATTTGGAGGCCTGGCCGCCGGTATTGGAATACACCTCGGTGTCCAGGACCAGGACGTTGACGTTGCGGTTGGAGGCCAGAACATGGTCCAAGCCGCCGTATCCGATGTCGTACGCCCAGCCATCGCCGCCGATGCACCAGACGCTCTTTTCCACCAGGAAATCCTGGAGTTCGACGATCTTGGCCAACGGGGCCTTGGCCCCATTGGCTCCCTTGACCGCAGCCGGGAGGGCGGCTCTGACCGCCGCGGCCGCCGTCTTGGCCTCGTCGTCGGATTTCGTCCAGACCGCCTTCATTTTATTCAGGGCGTCGGCCAGGGCGGGCGTCACGCCGGCCGCCAGCGCGGCGTCGATCGAAGCCGCCAGAAGCTTCCGGTTGGCATCGACGGCCAACCGCATGCCGAAACCGTACTCGGCGTTGTCTTCGAACAGCGAGTTGCCCCAGGCCGGGCCCTTCCCTTCCGCCGTTTTACAATACGGGGAGGTCGGGAACGTTCCGCCGTAAATGGAGGAGCATCCCGTGGCGTTGGCGATGATCATCCGGTCGCCGAAGAGCTGGGTGGCCAGCTTGACATAGGGGGTTTCCCCGCAGCCGGAGCAGGCTCCGCTGAATTCGAACAACGGCCGGAGCAGCTGGCTGCCCTTGATCGTTTCCCGCTTGTTGCCGTCCAGAACATCGTAAGGGGCTTTTTCGAAGAAGGCCAGGTTCTCGTTCTCGCCGGCTTTGCGGGCCTCGTCGATCGGAATCATCTTCAAGGATTTGACCTTGCTCGGACAGGTTTCGACGCAATTTTCGCAGCCGACGCAATCCTCGACATAGACCTGAAGGCGAAACGCCAGATCCTTGTCGTTCTTGGAGTTGGATTTAATGGTTTTGAATGTCGCCGGGGCGCCGGCCAGGTCGGCCGGGGCGATCTGCTTGGGCCGAATGGCGGCGTGCGGGCAGACGAGCGAACACTGGTTGCACTGAATGCAGTTTTCGGGGATCCAAACCGGGACTTCGACCGCGATCCCTCGTTTTTCCAGGCAGGCCGTGGCCGTCGGCACCGCGCCGTCAAATGGCATCTTGGAAACCGGAACCGAATCGCCCTTGAACCGGGTGACCGGATCGATGACGTCCTTGGCGTACGCGTCGGCATCATCGGGGACAATCTTGGCGATCGGCACGGCTTTTCCGGGTTTGGCCGGGACGGGGACTTCTTCCAGGCCGGAGGCGGCCCGGTCGACGGCATCCCAATTCATCTTTACGACTTCGGGGCCCTTCCGGCCGTAGGTTTTTTCGATGGCCTTCTTGATCAGGGCGATGGCTTCGGTCTCCGGCAGGACGCCCGAGAGCTTGAAGAAACAGGCCTGCATGATCGAGTTGATCCGGAGGCCGAGCCCGAGCTCGCCGGCGATCTTGAGGGCGTCGATCGTGTAGACTTTGACCTTTTTGTCGATGATCGTCCGCTGCATGTCCTCGGTCAGGTTTTCAAAGACTTCGGAAGCCTTCCAGTTGGAGTTGAGCAGGAAGGTGCCGCCCTCGCGGATGCCCTCGAGGATGTCGAGCCGGCCGATGTAGGACGGCTTGTGCA
>CAYPKX010000089.1:0-12670 GCA_964411395.1 uncultured Eubacteriales bacterium
GGGGGAGAATGCCGGCTGTGTTTAACAGCAGAAAAGGGAAAATATTGGTATTAGGAAGGATGTAGGTTTTCTCCAGCCGGCACAAGAAAACATTGGACTCATTATAAACGGGAGAAAACGAAAAATCAAGCCTCTTTTTCGGGCGACCTGGGGAGGTCCTTCTTTTCGATATGGTGCTTGATCGTCTTGCCTTTGACCATATATATGACATCCTCGGCGATATTGGTCGCATGGTCGGCCATCCGCTCCAGATTCCGGCTGACGAGGATCAAGGCCACCGCCCGCTGGACCGTCCGGGGATCCTCCATCATGAAGGTCAGGAGCTCCCGGAAAATCTGTTCATCCAGGGCATCGACCTCATCGTCCCGGACGCAGACATCGCGGGCCAGGGCCTCGTCCCGGTTGATGAAAGCGTCGATGGAATCCCGCACCATGGCTTGGGCCGCGCGGGCCATCCGGGGGATGTCGATCAGAGGCTTGAGCAGAGGAAGGCGGGCCAGCTCCAAGGCCAGTTCTGCGACATTGACCGCCAGGTCGCCCATCCGCTCCAGGTCGCTGCTGATTTTCATGGCCGAAGTGATGAAACGGAGGTCGCCGGCCATCGGCTGGCGGAGGGCGAGAAGCCGCATGCAGGTTTCGTCGACTTCGACGTCGAGGAGATTGATGTTCTCCTCGTTTTTCAAGACCTCCCGGGCCGGGTCCTCTTTCTGGTCCTTCAGGGCTTCGATGGCCAGCGACAAGGCATCCTCAACCGAAGCGGCCATCCGCAGGAGTCGTTCCTTGAGAAATTGCAGCTCTTCGTCGAAAACGCGTTCCATGGGCTCCTCCCGGGTCATTTTCGGATATTCGGTCCGCTTTGGCAATAGCCGGGGCGGAGGGATTGTTCGGAGCCAGAATGAGCCGATAAGATGAAAATGTGATGAAGGGCGCATTAAAAATCGGTTTTTCGTATTCCTTCCCGGGCTTTGGTCGGCCGTTGAGGCGATTCCGTGCGGATTTCTTGACAGGGGGGTCTCCGCTTTCTATAATTTGTTCTTCAAGACCTTTTCCATCCCGTAAGGAGACCACTGTGAAGACGAGGGAAGGGCGGGCCCCTGTCCGGAGCGGGTCGCGGGCCGCCGCCATTCTCGGCTTCGCCATCCTGGCCGTGGCCTGCGGCGGCAAGACGACCGGCTCCCCGGGAGGGGCGGCCCTTCAAATCAAGGGCTCCGACACCATGGTCAACCTCGGCCAGGCTTGGGCCGAAGCCTTCAACAAGCTCCACCCGGAAATCAATATCGCCGTTACCGGGGGCGGCTCCGGAACGGGAATCGCCGCCATCCTGAACGGAACGTGCGACATCGCTGAATCCTCCCGGGCCCTCGAAGAGAAGGAAATCCAGGCGGCCGCGGCGGCCGGGATCGACCTCCATGAGACCATCGCCGCCCTCGACGGAATCGTCGTGGTCGTCCATCCCTCCAATCCCGTCTCCTCCCTGACCTTGGACCAGCTCCGGGAGATTTTCATGGGGAACGTCACGCGCTGGAGCAGCTTCGGCGGAGAGGACCGTCCGATCGTCCTCCTGTCCCGCGAAGTCAACTCCGGAACGCATATCTTTTTCAAGGAGCACGTGCTCCGCCGGGGGAAAAGCAAAGGCCCTGAAGAATTCGCTCCGGCCGCCCTGATGATGCCGTCTTCGTATGCCATTGCCGAGGAGACCGCCCGAAACGAGAACGCGGTCGGGTATTACGGCCTCGGCTACATCAGTCCCCGCCAAAAGGTCCTGGCCGTCGCTCCCGACGCCCACTCCCCGGCGGTCGCTCCGACGATCGATTCCATCCGGTCCGACGCCTACCCGATCTCGCGTCCGCTATACTTTTTTACCCGCGGGGAATCGACCGGGACGGTCAAGGCTTTCCTCGATTTCGCTCTCTCCCCCGAAGGTCAGGCCATCGTCAAGGCCATCGATTTCGTGCCCGTCAAATGAATCTCACGTCGCGCCGGTTCCGCGAATTCCTGATCGAAAAGCTCATTTTTCTGAGCGGAATCGCCTCGGTCATCTTTGTCCTCCTGATCTTCATTTTCCTTCTTCGGGAGGGAATTTCCGTCCTCAAAGCCGTCTCTCTCGGCTCGTTTCTGGGCGGGCATTATTGGTATCCCATCTCCACCCCGGCCAGGCTCGGCGTCCTTCCCCTCATTCTCGGATCGCTCCTGGTCACGGCCGGGGCGGTCGTCATCGCCGTCCCGATCGGAATCGCCGCCGCTTTCTACATCGCCGAAGTGGCCCCGAAACGTCTCCGGACGATCCTCAAGTCCTGCGTCGAGGTTCTTTCGGCCATCCCTTCGGTCGTCCTGGGCTTCCTGGGCATCACCGTGCTCGTCCCGCTGCTTAAAAGCGCCCTCAACCTGCCGACGGGGTTGACCGCCTTTTCCGGGTCCATCATGCTCGCTTTCATGGCCCTGCCGACGATCATTACGATCTCGGAGGACGCGATCAACGCCGTTCCCCGCGAATACAAGGACGGAGCTCTCGCCCTCGGGGCGACCCACTGGCAGACGCTCTTCCGCGTCATCATCCACGGCGCCCTGCCGGGGATCATCGCCGCGGCCATGCTCGGCATCGGCCGCGTCTTCGGCGAGACGATGGCCGTCATGATGGTGACGGGAAACGCGGCCGTCATCCCCCGGTCCCTCTTCGAACCCGTTCGAACCTTGACCGCAACCATCGCCGCGGAGATGGGCGAGGCGGCCAAAGGCAGCGACCACTACTTCGCCCTGTTCGCCGTCGGGATTGTCCTGTTCATCATTTCCTTCGCAATCAATCTGACCGCCGACATCCTCCTCAACCGGGGGAAGAAACGATGAAGCGCGAAGATCGGCGGCAGAGAATCGGCTTCGGCGTGCTGCTGGCGGCCACTCTTCTCATCGTCATCACCGTTCTCGCCATCGTCGTCCTGATCGTCACGAAGGGATGGAGCGCCCTGTCCTGGGAATTTCTCTTTTCCATGCCCCGGGACGGGATGCGGGCCGGGGGAATTTTCCCGGCCATCGTCGGGACGGTCACCCTGGTCTTCATCTCCCTGGCCTTCGCCCTGCCGATCGGAGTCATGGCCGCGATCTATCTTTCCGAATACGCCAAGGACAACGCCCTGACCCGGATCATCAACCTGGCCATTATCAACCTGGCCGGCGTATCATCGGTTGTCTTCGGTTTATTCGGACTGAGCTTGTTTGTCGTCTTCCTCAAATTCGGCGTCTCCATCATCTCCGGGGCCCTGACGCTGGGGATCATGACGCTCCCGGTCATCATCACCACCACCCGGGAAGCCCTTCGGGCGGTTCCGGCCTCCTATCGGGAAGTCAGCTTTTCCCTGGGCGCCTCGCGCTGGCAGACCGTCCGGCACGCCGTTTTGCCGCGGGCTCTTTCGGGCATTCTGACCGGGGCGATTCTCAGCATCGGCCGGGTCGCCGGAGAAACCGCTCCGATCCTGTTCACTGTGGCCGCTTTTTACCTGCCGAATCTCCCAACCAGCCTGTCCGACCAGGCCATGGCCCTTCCCTATCATCTCTACGTCATCACCACCCAGATTCCGGGCATCCCGGAATCCTTCCGCTACGGAACGGCCCTGGTCCTCATCGGGTTCGTGCTGGCGATGAATATCATCGCCACGATCATCCGCTCGAAAACGGGGAAAAAACGATGAGCGGGGACGCGGCAAAAGTCAAGGTGTCGGTGCGCGGCCTCACGGTTGTTTACGGTTCCGTGTCCGCTCTCAAGAGTCTCGACCTGGATATCCTCACCGGAGAGATCCTCAGCATTATCGGACCGTCCAACTCCGGGAAGACCTCGTTTCTTCGCAGCCTGAACCGGATGAACGAATTGCATCTCCACGCTCGGACGACCGGATCCATTCGCCTGGACGGCGTGGACATCGTCCGCGATATGTCGGCTGAATCCCTGCGGAAACGAATCGGGATGATTTTCGCCATGCCCGTCCCCCTGCCCCTGTCCATCCGGGACAATATCACCTACGGCCCGCGGATGGCCGGCGTCCGGGAAGCCGGGACGCTCGACGCCCTGGTCGAGGAGAGTCTCAAAGCCGCCTACCTCTGGGAGGAAGTCAAAGACCGCCTGGACATGTCCGGACAGAAACTCTCCGGCGGGCAACAACAACGGCTGTGCATCGCCCGCACCCTCGCCCTGAAACCCGACGTCATCCTCTACGACGAGCCCTGCTCCGGCCTGGACCCGATCTCCACTGCCAAGGTCGAGGAGTCGATGCTCGAGCTGCGGAAAAATCACACGCTCGTCCTGGTGACCAACAACACCAAGCAGGCGGCCCGGGTCGGAACCCGGACGGCCTTCTTCCTGATGGGGGATATGGTCGAAATCGGCCCGACCGACCGGATTTTCACCGCTCCCGCCGACAAGCGGACGGAAGACTACATCGTCGGCAGGTTCGGGTGAGCTCATGAGCAAGGTCAACAGTTCTCCCACCGCAGCCCCCGTCCTCGAAGTCCGCGGGCTCAACCTCTGGTACGGCGATTTTCAGGCCTTGATCGGCGTTTCGGCCTCCGTCCGGCCTCGGGCGATCACCGCTTTGATCGGCTCCTCCGGCTGCGGCAAGTCCACGCTTCTCCGCTGCCTCAACCGAATGAACGATTTGATCGACGGCATCCGGATCGAGGGCGAGATCATTTACAACGGGAAGAACATCAGGCAAAAGGACTGTTCCCTGACCGGGCTGCGCAAAAGCGTCGGGATGGTTTTTCAGCGGCCCAATCCCTTCCCCTTGAGCGTCTATGAGAATATCGCCTTCGGGCCTCGCGTCCACCGGATGGCCTCAGGGACGGATCTCGACGCCCGAGTCGAAGAAAGCCTTCGGGCGGTCAACCTCTGGGACGAGCTGAAAGACGGCTTGAAAAAGAGCGCGCTCTCTCTTTCCCTCGAGCAGAAACAACGGCTCTGCATCGCCCGGCTCGTCGCGGTCGAAGCCGAGGTGCTGCTCATGGACGAGCCCTGTTCGACTCTGGATCCCATGGCCACGATGAAGGTCGAGGAGCTGATGCACCGGCTCAAGGAACGCTATACGATCGTCATTGTCACCCACAACATGCAGCAAGCCGCCCGGGTTTCGGACGAAACCGGCTTCATGCTTCTGGGCGAACTGGTCGAGTTCGGCCGCACGGCGGATATTTTCACCCGGCCGGCCGACAAGAGGACGGAAGACTACATCACCGGCCGCTTCGGCTGAAAAATATTTAATGAGCCGCCGGGACCCTATTTGGCCTTGTACCTGGCGGGATCGTCAAAGACGTCCTGGACGAAAACCCGGGTGCGGAACGAGGCGGCATGAACGACGCCGGCGGGGATGAAATACCGGTCGCCTCTCCGGTAGGTCTTGGTGTCTCCGCCGATCGTCAGCTCCATCTCCCCCTCGATCATCAGGCCCCATTGGGCGCAATGGGAATGCGGCGGAACGACCGAGCCCGCGGCGATGTCGAAAAACACGGCTTGCGTTTTCTCGCCCTGGATCAGGCGACCGGAAATGCCCGGGATCGGTGTTTCGATTTCCGGCAGTCTCGTGATCAAGTCCGGATAAATATTCATTTATTCCGCCTCATTGGGACAGTTCGGCCAGCCAGGCCTTGGCGAATTCCCGGGCGGCCATCGTCGCTTCCTTGCCGGCCCGAAAGCAGATTTTCCAATCCGAGGGCTTGTCCTCGTATTCATCGTCGGCAAACCGCATCCGCGATCCGGAGGAGACGAGCTTGGCCTCGAAATTGACGTCGGCGCTGAGTTCCAGAAATTCCTCAATCCGTTTTCGAATCAGGAGGCGCAGGTCGGCCGGATAATTCTCCTCCCAGACCTTCACTTGCTCCGCATACCGCTCCTTGTCGGCTTGACTCTGCATCTCCACCCCCTGCCGCATCGCCGCCATCTGGGCAGGGTCCTTCTCCATCGCCGCCATCTGGGCTTCCATCTGTTTGATCGCCTCTTCCATCGTTTTTCGGGTTTCGGCGTCCAAGCCGGCCATATTCTTCCTCATTTCCGCGACTTGCTTGGCGAATTCGGCTTTCTGTTTCTTCATCATCTCGTCGGCCGAGGCCAAGCCGTCCGGCGGCTCCGGCTTCTCCAGCGCGCGGGCGTTGGCAAAAGCTGTCTTGAATTCGGCCGTCTGGACGTAGGCCTTGATCCAGGCCAAACCGCCGCGGACGACGGCCGCCCGGCCGGAAGGCGGAAGGATCTTGAACGCCCGGAACGCCGCGTCGTTATACGGACGCCCGCTCATGAGGGTTTCTAAAACACCTTCCTTGGCCTCAGCCGCGGTCAAGCCGAGCTTGGCCGGGATATCGGCCGCCGCCTGATAAGCCCTGCCGGCGGCCGATAAACCGGCGGTCAGAACCAGAAGGCCCAAAAAAGAGCCGATCTTCGTCACCGTCCGTCTCATTGAAATCCTCCCTCTCTGCCGATCGTCATTCGGATGATAACCGCAATTATTAAAAATTCCGTTCCTTCTTCTCTTTTCTTTGGAGGCGTAACCCGGGGCTTTTTCGAGTAAACCGCCCAGGCCGCCTCGCTTCCCCCTCTCTTAAAAAGGGGGCAAGGCAAGGGGGAAGATAAGCCGGAGCCGGAACAAAGTCAACTCGAGAAAAGCCGCTGCGTGACATGTTCCGATATTTTTGATATACATTATCGCCTGAAAAGGAGTCAACCATGAAACTATCGCCGCGGATATCCGTTCTCGGGGCTTTCTTCCTGCTGGCCCTGGCCGTTTCTTCGACGGCCGCATTTCAAGCCGCGGGGCAAACCCGTCCCCCCGAATACAATGAAATCGTCGCCGCTCAGAAAATCGCCGACCCGGCCGCCCGGTTGAAAGAATTCGAACGCCTGAAAACCGCGTATCCCCAAAGCCCCATGCTCGGAACGATCGAGGCCAACATCTACGGAATCAAGCTCGAAATGGCCGAAACCCTCGAAGCCGTCCTCCAACTGCAGAAGGGAGACCTCGGCAAGGGGGAAGGCTTCATGAAGTGGCTGTCCTACTTCAGCGCGGCGACGGATATCGTCGACCATGACAAATGGGAAACATTCGACAAGGCCGGCGTCCTGAAAGCCGTCCAGGCGTACAAGGCCGAAGGCGATAAGCTCCTGGCCGATCCGGGCCTCATCCAATCCCTTCCCGAAGCTCAAAGGCCATACGCGCTCGACTATGCCAAGCGGTTCCATGTCGTCCTGGCCAAGGCCCAGGTCAAGGCCGGCGAGGCGGCCGCGGCCGCCTCTTCCCTGCAAGAGTACAAGGCCGCCGGCGGTGCGCCCGACGGCGCCTATTCTTTCACCCTGGCCGAAGCGCAGTCCCGGCTGGGCAAAAAGACGGAAGCGCTGGAAAACTATCTCATCGCATCCGTCGAAAACCACAAGGAGGCCGAAGCCGGAGCCAAAGCCGCCTGGATCGGCTTGAAAGGGTCCGAAGAGGGCTTTGCCGCCGCTCTCGAAGCCAAACAGAAAGAACTTCCCTACCATCCGGCCGCCTTCCAAGCTCCGGCCGACTGGAAGGGCAAAACGGTATTAGCCGAAATCTTCACCGGTTCGGAGTGTCCGCCCTGCGTCGGCGCCGACCTGGGTTTCGACGGGCTGATCGAGTCCGTTCCGGCCAAGTATCTGGCCATCCTCGAGTATCACCTCCCCATTCCCCGGCCCGATCCGATCATGAATCCGGCCACCGGCGCCCGGCAGAAGTTCTATGGCGTCAACAGCACCCCGTCCACGTTTTTCGACGGAGAATCCAGGCACGGCGGAGGAGGGGGCCGGGGCAACGCGGAGAACAAATACAAGCAATACCTTGGCGAGATCACGGCCCGCCTGAGCGAAGCGCCGGCTTTGACCATCAAGGCCGAGGCTGTTTTCGCCGGCGACAAGGTCGAGGTCCGAGTGGCCGTTGACAAACCGGTCGCAGGGTCGGAGATTCACGCCGCCCTTGTCCAGGACGAAGTTCATTACAAGGGGAGCAACGGAATTCTCTTCCACAAAATGGTCGTCCGGGACATCCGCGCCGTCGCGCCTGAAGCGCCCGCGGCGGTGTTCGACCTGGCCGCCTCGGAAAAGACGACGGATGCCTACCTGACCGAATTCGAGAAAACGTACACCCGGGTTCCAAACTTCAAATGGGCCGAACGGCATTTCAAAATCAACCGGAACGGACTGAAAGTCGTCGTTTTCGTCCAGGATCCACAGACCAAAAAAGTAATAAATGCCGTCACGGTCGACGTGAAATAAGGGACGGGCCGGGCTCGGTTTGACCGCTTCCCGGCCATCGGATACAATGCGGGCTCCCCGCCTCAGGAGAGAAAACGGGAACCCGATACCGATGGAATACAGGCCCGAGATTATGCGCCGGTTCGAGGCGATCTTTTCCGCCAAGGGCGTTGACCGTCCCTTTCGTCCCGGCCGCTACGAAGCCGGAACGGTCTTGGAATACGAGATTCGCGGCATCCTGCCGGACGGGCGGGCGAAAGCCGCTCTCGAAGTACTCAAATTCGTCGGCGGCGGTTTCGCCGGCCAGGTCTACAAGGTCATTCCCCGAGTCATCGAGCCGATCGAAGGACGGCTCGAAGGATTGGAGACCGGCCGGGCCTATGCTCTGAAAATCCTGATCCCTGCGTCGGGATTCGGGGCCTGGATCCGGAACCTTTTTTACGGCCTTGGCTTTCAAGCTCCGTTTTCCCTCCAATCCCTGGCCGCGGCCGGCCGCTCCCAGGCCCTCTGGCAGAAATTCATCC
Organism: uncultured Eubacteriales bacterium; assembly: GCA_964411395.1. Classification (GTDB taxonomy): domain Bacteria; phylum Acidobacteriota; class Aminicenantia; order Aminicenantales; family UBA4085; genus JAAZPG01. The sequence continues at coordinate 8,761 of CAYPKX010000089.1, forward strand.
GCCGGGCCGCCCGGCTCGAATTCGGCCGGGACGACGCGGTCGCCGACGTCATCGGGACGCTCTGCGACACCCGCCTGGGAAGTTACGGCGAACTGATCGAATGGGTCGACGGACGGATGTGGCGGTTCGAAGTCGACGACGATCTCGACGCCCGCCGGCGTTGGAAGCCGGGAGATCCGGGCGACGGCCCGGGGTCGCCCGAATACCGGTCCAAGCGCGAATTCATGCAGAGGCTGGTCGACCTGATGCGGCGGATGGGAGCCGTGGAACTCGCCCGCCAGTATGAATGGTGGTCGCTTAAAAGCCAGCCCAACGCGATGAAACGGACCTCGACCGATCCCGATCCCCGGGCCGGGTTGACGGCCGTCGACTTCCGGGCCGGAATGGCCCTGATGCCGTTCAATCCCCAGTGCCCCGTGGATTTTAAATTGATCCTCAAGGGGATCGGCCGCGGCCGGCTCGTCCAGTTCGACAAAGGCGACTTTCAGGCGTTGGATCGATTCGTCGCAGAACACCGGGCCGATTTTACCGACCTCGAGACGGCCCTGAAAGAACTCAAACGGGAAGATGCCGCCTACCGGGACTCCCTGATCGATTGGACATTTCATCATGTTCGGCTGTTCGGCGGACGGCTTCGCCGCCGGATCATGGCCGGATTTCGGGAGGGCTGGCGGGTCCGAAACGTCACCGACGACCGAACCGATGCCGCCCTGAGAAAAAGCGGGCTGCTGTCATTTCTGTTTCTCCTGGCTCCGTGGATCTCCCTGGCGACCCCGGCGCTGCTGCTCTTCGCCTGGCCGGGGCGGACATGGTGGAAATATCCCCTCTGGCTGTTGCCGTTGTTTCTGGCGCCGCTTGTCCGAAAAATCTGGGGCCGGGGCGACCTCCGCCGCCACTACGGCCGAATGATCACGAGTCCCCGATATTTTTTAAAAGCCGGGCAGGCTCGAATCGCCGAAGCGATGGTCCGATGGATCCGGGCCGGCCGGGCTTCGGAAACACGGGCTTTGAGAATCGCCGAGGCTCCCTGGCGTTACTATGTCCAGCTCCCTTTGTCTGTTCTCCCGCCCGGACTTCACCGCTTTTTAACCGAAAAAGCCTACTTCAAGGAACGGATGCAGGCGATGTTCATCCAGCCGGTCCGGTTGCTCGTGCGTCCGGCCGAGCGCGAGCGGTGGATGATCGACATGATCGACCAAGGGCAGGCCAACGGCCTTTTGATCCCGCCGGAGGCCGCCCACATCAAAGGTCAAGTGAAAGAGCCCTATATCCAGAAATATCTAAAGAGCCTCGCCGTCCACGCGGCCACCTTGTTTGTCTCGGAAACCGTGTTTCTCATCACCGCCATCGTCTACGTCCTGGGCCATCCGGACCTCTCGTGGCAGGCGGCCACGATTCGGGCCGGGGTCATTATTGCCGGCCTGAACCTTCTGCCGATTTCTCCCGGGTCGCTCGTCCGGGGTTTCTATGTCATCGGTCTGATGATCAAGGAACGGAATTTTAAGGACTCCAACATCGCCTTCGGGGTGAGCTTCCTCAAGGTCCTGGGATACCTGGCTTTCCCCATTCAGATGACCTACCGGTATCCCGACTTGGCCCGGTTCATGGCCGGCCATTGGGCCAATGAAGCCGTTCACAAAATCCCGATTTTCGGGGAGAAGGGCGCCTGGTTGGAGCATTTCGTCTTTGACGCATTCTATAACTTTCCCTTGACCCTGAGACGGCGAATCCGGATGCGGGCGGAAAAGCGGGCCGGAGAGAAAAAGCGCGAGTGGGCGCTGCCTCTCATCGTCCTAGCCGGGGCGGCGGCCCTGGGGGCTTTGGAAGCCGGCTACACGAAGGCCTTCGGCGGGACGATTGCCTTCAGCCGAATCTGGGGTCTGGGCATAGGAATTCCCCTTCTCGCCGGGATTTTCATCGCCCGAACGGCCTCGGGCCTGCGGATGGGACAGCGCGTTGTCAGGGGGATGACCGGCGGGGCGGTCCTCGGCCTTTTCGCCGGCCTTGCGCCATATCTTAAAATCCTCGCTCCTTATTTTGGGACGGCGGTCGTTGAAGCGGGAACCCCGTTCGGCCTGGCGGCGGCCAGGTCGGGGGTCGGGATGATGCTTCTGTTTGGAGTCTTCGGCCTCGCCGGAGCGGTGATCGCCGAGACGCGCAAGCCTTGATTTACTGAAATCGAGCCAGCTCGATCCCGAACAAACGGAAAAACTGCCGGCAATATAAGCCGAATTTTTCGTTCTGGAAAATCCATCGACCGTTGAGCTTTTCGAAGCTTCCGCCCCAGCCGGCCGCCTTGATGTAAGCGTGGGTTTTGCCCCGCACGACTTTCTCGATGACCGGCCTGGTTTTCGCGAAGGAAGGGGACCACGAGGCTCCCGGCAAATCACGGCCAAGGACGGTTTCATAGAGCTTCTTATCGCCGCCGATATGGGATTCCCAAATCCCCTCGAACGCGGCTTCCGGGGTCGCATATTTCGCCTGGTACTCGGGAGTAAAAAACGCGAGATTGAATTTCAAACTCCGGGCAAGAATAACGGCAACAACAAGCCCGAGAATCAGAAGATAGACCAGGGTCAAGACGACGATTTTTGATTTTTTCATGGCTTACCCCTTGGTCGAATTTTAACTCATCAGGCGTTTGGCCGGCAATATTTATTAGGGAAGTTCGGGGCCAGGTTACTCAATTCCCGAATTCGTCAGGTATCGATTAGGATCGGCAGTTGAGTAACCTGGCCCCAAATATTAGAATGGATTCCACACATGCCGGAATCGCCGAAACGACCATCCAAGCGCCAAGGCCGGCTCGTCACCCTGGCCGGATTCACCCTTAACGCGGCCATGGGGGTGTTGTTCGCCTGGAGCGTCATCGGCAAGGCCCTTTCTGCACCGGCCGCCGCGGGAGGATTCGGCTGGTCGCAGACGGCCGCGGCCCTGCCCTACACTCTCGCCCTGGCCGTGTTCGGGCTGGTCATGGTCCCCGCCGGCCGACTCCAGGACCGCTTCGGACCGCGGGCCGTCGCCGCCGCGGGCGCCGTCCTCTGCGGCTGTGGGCTCCTCGTCGCCGGACGGGGCGGTCCGGATTCGGCCTGGCCGATCGTTCTGGGATTCGGCCTGCTTTCCGGAACGGGCATCGGCTTCGGCTACGCCTCGGCCACTCCGGCAGCGATCAAGTGGTTCGGTCCGGAGAAGAAGGGCCTGATCACCGGCATCGTCATCTCCGGCTTCGGCCTGGCTCCCGTGGCGATCGCTCCCCTGGCTAAAATGCTTATCGAGAAGCGGGGGATCGCCGGGACGTTCGATTTTCTCGGGATCCTGTTTCTGGCCGTCGCCGGCCTCGCGGCCTCGCTCATCGTCAATCCGCCGGGGACGCGAATCGACCGGGTTTCGCCCTCAGCCTTCACCTCCCTCGGAGCCCTCCTCCGCAACCCCGGCTATATCTCGCTCTACCTCCAGATGGCCTGCGTGGCCACGGCCGGATTGATGATCATCGGCCATATCGCCAAGATCGCCGAGATCCAGTCGGGCGGGATCTTTCAGGCCGGGTTTGTCCTCGTGGCCGTCCTGGCGGTTTTCAACGCCACCGGCCGGGTGACGGCCGGCGCCCTCTCCGACCTCGTCGGCCGGCCCCGGGTAATGATCGCGGTCTTCCTGGCTCAGGCGGCCTTGATGTTCTTTTTCGACCGCTTTCACAGCCCGGCCGGCCTCATCTTCGCCACGGCCGCGGCCGGCTTCAACTACGGTTCCTGTCTCTCCCTTTTTCCCGCTACGGTCGCCGAGCGCTGGGGCATGGCCGACATGGGGATCAACTACGGCCTGATGTTCACGGCCTGGGGCGCCGGAGGCGTCCTTGGCCCGATCCTGGCCGGCCGGATCGCCGACGCCACGGGCAGCTACGCCCGGGCATACC
>CAYPKX010000090.1:0-12535 GCA_964411395.1 uncultured Eubacteriales bacterium
ATCCTCCGCGAACCGAGAGCCAGGACGGGGAAGATCACCATGACTTATATGGCGATCTCCCTGGCCTTTACCGCCGGGGGAATTTTGATTTGCTATCTCTTGCTGGGGGTCCGGCACGTCGAAGGGCGAACCCTCAATGCCGTGCTGGCCGACGGCGTTTTCGGTTCCTGGGCCATCGGCGGGGTGCTGGCTTTCCTCACGATCTTTTCCGAAGGCGCGCTCCTCCTTGTCGCCGGCCAGGCCGGATTTCTCGACGGGCCCAGGGTCATGGCCAACATGGCCGTCGATTATTGGTTCCCGCATCGATTCGCCTCGCTTTCCAGCCGCTTCACGATTCAGAACGGCGTTTTATTGATGGGCGTGGCCGCCATCTTCCTTGTGCTCTACACCGGGGGCAATATCACCCATCTCGTGGTGATGTATTCGATCAACGTTTTTCTGACGTTTTCTTTGAGCCAGTTCGGCATGACCCGCTTTTTTCTGAAAAACAAGCGAACCGAGCCGAAATGGAAACGCTACCTGCCGGTTCATCTTGTGGCCCTGGTCCTCTGCCTGACGATCCTGATCATCACCTCGATTGAAAAATTCGCCCTGGGCGGCTGGCTGACGTTTCTCATCACCGGAATTGTCGTCGGGTTGTGTTTCCTGACCCGGCGCCATTATCACCGGGTGCGGGGAGGCGTTCGGGAGCTGGACGAGCTGCTTAATCTGCCGGTCGACGGACCGGTCAACCGGGAACCGCTCCATCCGAAAATGCGGACGGCCATCCAGCTGGTCAACGGGTATAACGGCTTCGGCGTCCACACGTTCCTCTCGATCGTCCGCGAATTTCCCGGGCTTTACAAGCAGTTTGTTTTCGTCTCCGTCGCCGAGGTCGATGTCGGCTCGTTCAAGGGATCGGAGGCGGTCGGCGACCTGGAAATCGCCTCCCGGGAGTCACTGGGCAAGTATGTCGACCTGGCCCGGCGATTGGGTTTCCCGGCGGATTCGCAATATGATCTCGGAACCGATATCGTGCAGACGGCCTCGGCTTTGATCGAGAACGTGAATCGTCTCTACCCGAAATCGATGGTTTTCGCCGGCCAGTCCGTCTTTCGCCACACCGGAATGATCCATCGCCTTCTGCATAATGAAACGGGTTTTGCCATTCAGCAGGAGCTGCGCTGGAAAGGGATTCCGGCGGTGATTTTGCCGATCCGAATCAACATCTAGCGGCGCTCGGGGCCCTGTTTTCGTTGACATCCCGCTGGTTCTCCTTTATAAAAGGGGAGGAAAGTTTTGCGTATGACCGAGCCACAGCCCGCCGAATTCAGACATATCGCTCTCGAGGGGGTCTTTTTTGCCGGAAAATCCCAGTGGGCCGGGCTTCTGGCCCAGCGGCTGGGCGGGAAAGTCGTTCAAGACAAGGCCGACAACCCCTATCTCAAGGATTTTTATGACGAAAAAGACGGCGCCGCGTTTCTCTCCCAGCTGGTTTTTCTGGTCAATCGTTACCACCAGCAATCCCGTCTGATCCAGCGGGATTTGTTCGACGAGCGGATCCTTTGCGATTACATCTTTGAAAAAGACAAGATTTATGCGTATCAGACACTGTCCGACGATGAACTGGTCGTCTACGATAAAATCTACGGGGTTTTCGCCGAGCGCATTCCCCGTCCGGACCTGGTCATCTATCTTCAAATCAGCCTTCCCACCCTGTTGCGCCGGATCGCCCGGCAGGGAACTCCGTTGGACCGGACCATTTCGGAGAAGTATCTTCAGGACCTCATCGAAGCCTATGATTATTTTTTCTTCAACTACCAGGCCTCACCGCTGCTTGTCGTCAAATCCGACGAGCTCGACGCCTCCCGGGAAGATCATCTCGATGACCTGGTCGCCCAGATTGCCGGGATGAAAAAAACATCGCTTTACTACGTGCCGTCGAGCTTCGACGGCGCCGGAACGAAAAAACGCTGACTTTACCTCAACCCCGCGCGCCGGCGGGGTGGGGAGAAAGGACGAAACGATGAACATTCAAGAACCCAACCGGGTGACGGTCCCGCTCCTTCGCGCCCGAAAAAAGAGCGGGGAAAAAATCACCGCTTTGACGGCCTACGATTACGCCCTGGCCTCCATCATGGATGAGGCCGGGATCGACATCCTGCTGGTCGGGGATTCCCTGGGCATGGTCGTCCTGGGATATGAGAACACCCTGCCGGTGACGATGGACGAGATGATCCATCATACCAAGCCCGTCGCCCGGGCGGCCAAGCGGGCCCTGGTCATCGGTGATATGCCCTTCATGTCCTACCATCTCTCTCCGGAACAGGCCGTGGCCAACGCCGGCCGCTTTATCAAAGAAGGGGGAGCGGAAGCCGTCAAGATCGAAGGGGCTTCTCCGCGCCGCCTCCAACTCATCGAAACTCTCGTCGAAGCCGACGTCCCGGTGCTGGGCCATATCGGACTCACCCCCCAATCCGTGGTCCGGCTCGGGGGATTCAAGGTCCAAGGGAAAACTCCTGAAGACGCTCGCCGTCTGATCGCCGAAGCCAGGGCGGTCGAAAAGGCCGGAGCCTTCGCCCTGGTCGTGGAATGTGTTCCGGCCGAAGTCGCCGGGGCGATCACCGCAGCGGTCGGGATACCGACGATCGGCATCGGCGCCGGCCCGGCCTGCGACGGCCAGATCATCGTTTTCCACGACCTCATGGGTTGTCACGGGGGATACCTGCCCAAGTTTGTCAAGATGTATGCGGACCTCCACGGGGTGATTTCCGAAGCCGTCGTTCGGTACGGCGCCGACGTTCGTTCGGGCCTGTTTCCCGACCAGGAGCACGCCTATCATCTGAAGCCGGAGGCCGCCCGGACCATGAGGCGGCGCGGAAAGAAAACGACGCAGGCGGGATAACCGGAAGAAAGCCAGGGAGGGGAGCTCATGGAAATCATCAGAACGATCGAAGACATGCGCCGGACGGTTCGCGGGGAAAAAAGCCGGGGCCGGACGGTCGGCCTCGTCCCGACCATGGGTTTTCTGCACGAGGGGCATATGAGTCTCGTCCGTCTGGCCCGGAGCGAAGCCGACGTAACTGTGGTCAGTCTTTTTGTCAATCCGATTCAATTCGGACCGCAGGAGGATTTGAAGTCCTATCCCCGGGACGTTGACCGCGATACGGCGATTCTTCGGGCCGGGCAGACCGACTATCTCTTCGCTCCGTCCGACGGGGAAATGTACCCCCGGGAGCAGCGCGCCTTCATCGAGGTCCGGGAGCTGCAGTCCCGGCTGTGCGGACGCACCCGCCCGGACCATTTCCGGGGCGTTTGCACCGTGGTGATGAAGCTCTTTCAGGCCGTCGAACCGGACTGCGCCGTGTTCGGGCAGAAAGACGCCCAGCAGGCCCTGATTCTCAAGCGTATGGTCGCCGACCTGAACATACCGGTCCGGATGATCATCGGCCCGATCGTTCGGGAACCGGACGGCCTGGCCCTGAGTTCGCGCAACACCTATCTCGACCCCGCCGAGAGAGCGGCCGCCCGCGTTCTCTCCCAAAGCCTGGAACTGGCTCGGTCGGCCGTCGACGGGGGCGAACGGAATCCGGCCGCCGTTCTCGGCCGGATGCGATCCGCGATCGAAGCCGAGCCGAGGGCACGAATCGATTATGTCGAAGCGGTGGACCCGGGCGAATTGAATCCCGTCGCTTCCCTGCGGGATGGAACGCTGATCGCTCTGGCCGTCTTCATCGGCCGGACACGATTGATCGACAATATGATCGTTTGAACGGAGAGGACCCATGCGTCGCATTTTGCTGAAATCGAAAATCCATCGGGCCGTCGTGACCGCATCCGACCTCCATTACGAAGGCAGTCTCGGCCTCGATGAAGCCTTGATCGAGGCGGCCGACCTCGTCCCGTATGAAAAAGTTCATATTTACAATGTCACCAACGGGGCCCGGTTTTCGACCTATATCTTGAAAGAGGCGAGAGGCTCGGGCAAGGTGGCCATTTACGGAGCGGCGGCCCACAAGGCCCGCCCGGACGATCTCCTGATCATCGCCGCTTATGCTCAATTTGAAGAGGGAGAAGTCCCGGGTTTCAAACCGAAGGTGGTTCTGCTCGACGAACGAAACCGGATAAAGAACTGACCGGTATTCCATCTCTTCGAAGCCCCGGCCGGAGGCGAAAAACGGGGCCGACCGTCCGGGCCGGCGCCGGCCGCGTTACTCGTGCCGGTAGTTGGGGGCTTCCTTGGTGATGATGACGTCGTGGACGTGGCTTTCCTTGAGTCCGGCGGGGGAGATGCGAACGAACCGGCCGCGTTCGTTCAGCTCCGGAATCGTCCGGCATCCGGCATATCCCATTCCCGATTTGAGTCCGCCGATGAGCATGTGGATGATGGACGCGACGGCGCCCTTGTAGGGCACCATTCCTTCGATGCCCTCGGGAACGAGCTTGGCCTCGGGCAGGGCCGTGTCCTGGAAGTAGCGGTCGCGGCTCCGGCCCTCGCGCATGACTTCCAGCGAGCCCATGCCCCGGTACATCTTGTAGGACCGGCCCTGATACAGGACGACTTCGCCCGGAGCTTCGTCCGTTCCGGCCAGCATGTTGCCGAGCATGACCGAACTGGCTCCCGCCGTAATGGCCTTGGTCACGTCGCCGGAGAACTTGACGCCGCCGTCGGCAATAACCGGAATCCCCCTGGGCCGGGCGATCCGGGCGACCTCGGCGATGGCCGAGATTTGGGGAACGCCGCAACCGCTGACGACCCGGGTCGTGCAGATCGACCCCGGCCCGACGCCGACTTTGACCGCGTCCACGCCCAGGTCGATGAGTTCAGCGGCCGCTTCGGCCGTGGCGATATTTCCGGCCACCAGCTCCTGTTCCGGAAACTCCGCCCGGATGTTTTTGACCATGTCCAGTTCCCTTTGGCTGTGGCCGTGGGCCGTGTCGACGACGAGAACATCGACCTTGGCTGCGATCAGCGCCCGAACCCGTTCCATGGCGTCTTTTCCGACGCCGACCGCGGCCCCGACCCGAAGGCGTCCGAAGGCGTCTTTGGCCGCGTTCGGATATTGGATCCGTTTGAGGATGTCCTTGTAGGTGATCATGCCTTTCAGATGATGGGACTCGTCGACGATGAGGATTTTTTCGATTTTATGCTCGTGGAAGAGCTTTTCCGCTTCGGCCAGCGAGGTCCCGACCGGGACGGTGACCAGGGCCCGGGTCATGACGCTTTCGATGGAGATGTCGGATCGTGTTTCGAAGCGGATGTCGCGGTTGGTCAGGATGCCCAGAAGCCGGTTGGCCGCGTCGGTGATGGGGAGGCCGGAGATGTGGAACCGGTGCATCGTCTCCCGGGCCTGGCCGATCGTGTCGGACGGGCGCATGCTGATGGGTTCGTGGATCATCCCGCTTTCGTAGCGCTTGACCTTGTCGACTTCGTCGGCCTGGGCTTCGGCCGACATGTTCCGGTGGATGATCCCCAGGCCGCCCTGTTGGGCCAGGGCGATGGCCATCGTCGACCGGGTGACGGTGTCCATCGCCGCGGCGACGAGAGGGATCTGAAGGTCGAGGCGCCGGCTGAACTGGGTGGCGACCGAGGCGTCGGCCGGTTCGACGGCCGACTTGGCCGGGACGACAAGGACGTCGTCGAACGTGAGACCCTCGCGAATGGCTTCGTCCAGCATGGCGCCTCCTTGTTTAATGCTTGCGTTTTTTCGGAATCATCGCCCGGGCCGCCGTCTTCGGCCCTCCGCCCGACGAGGCGGCCGGCGGTCCCCGGCGGATCACCGTCCGCTCCGGTTTCCGGGCCATCTCCTGTTCGACGGCCGGCTGGAGGAGATAAAGGTAGCGGACCGTCTCATCCTCGATCCGGTCGAGCATGGCCTGGAACATGTCGAAGCTTTCCTTCTTGTATTCGACCAGCGGATCGCGCTGACCGTAGCCGCGCAGTCCGATGCCTTCCTTCAAATAATCCATCCCCAGGAGGTGGTCCTTCCACTGGTTGTCGATGATCTGGAGAAGGATGAAGCGTTCGAACTGGCGCATCATCCCCGGCCCCATGAGGCGTTCCTTGTCCTCGTAGACTTTGCGGAGATGGGCGAGGATCTTCTCCTTCAGATCGTCGGGGGAGACGGCCGACCAATCGAGGCCGAGGCCGTTGGGATCGAGGCCGAACTGGCCGGCGAGGGCGTTACGGAAACCTTCGAGGTCCCATTCGTCCGGGGATTTTTCCGCCGAAACATGGGTGTCCATCTGCCAGTCGAGAATCTGATCGACCAGCGTTTGGACATACTCTTTCATGTCCTTTCCTTCGAGAATTTCCTTCCGCTGGGTGTAAACGGTCACCCGCTGCTTGTTCATCACGTCGTCGTATTCGAGAAGGTGCTTGCGGATGGTAAAATTGTGGCCTTCGACCTGTTTCTGGGAGCGCTGAATCGCCTTGGAAACCATGGCGTGTTCGATCGGAATCCCTTCGCCCATGCCGATCCGGGCCATCAAGCCCTTGATCCGGTCGCTGCCGAAAATCCGCATCAGGTCGTCCTCGAGGCTCAGGTAGAACCGCGACGAGCCGGGATCTCCCTGGCGGCCGGCCCGGCCCCGAAGCTGGTTATCGATCCGGCGGGCTTCGTGGCGCTCGGTTCCGAGAATGTGGAGACCGCCCTGGGCGACGATCCGGTCATGCTCTTCGCCGATCGGTTTTTTTGCCTCGGCCATGGCCTTGTCCAGCATTTCGGGCGTGATTTGGGCCGGGTCGAGGCCGGTTTTTCGGAGAGCCTCCCGGGCGATCGCCTCGGGATTCCCGCCCAGCAGGATGTCGACGCCCCGGCCGGCCATATTGGTGGCGATGGTGACGGAGCCGGCCCGTCCGGCCTGGGCGATGATGGCCGCTTCCTGCTCATGGTACTTGGCGTTGAGGACGACATGCTTGATGCCCTTGCGCCGCAGTTTGCCGCTCAGGAGCTCGGATTTTTCGATGGATGTCGTCCCGACCAGGACCGGCCGGCCGGAGGTGTTGAACTCGACGATCTCGTTTTGGACGGCCTCCCATTTTTCTTCGGCCGTCCGGTAGATGACGTCGGGGTGCTCGATCCGGATGAGGGGCTTGTTGGTTGGAATTTCGACGACGTCCAGGCCGTAGATGTGGGCGAATTCCTCGGCCTCGGTCAGGGCGGTTCCGGTCATTCCCGACAGCTTCTTGTACATCCGGAAATAATTCTGGAAGGTGATCGAAGCCAGGGTTTGATTTTCCTGTTCGATCTTCACCTTTTCCTTGGCTTCGAGGGCCTGGTGCAGGCCGTCGCTGTAACGGCGGCCGGGCATGAGCCGCCCGGTGAACTCGTCGACGATGATCACCTGGCCGTCCTTGACCATATAGTCCACGTCGCGCTTGAAGATGAAATGAGCCTTGAGGGCCTGGTTGATGCCGTGCACGAGGTCCATCTGGGCCAAATCGAAAAGATTGACGACATGCAGGGCTTTTTCGGCCGCGGACACGCCCTCTTCCAGAAGAGAGACGGCCCGGGATTTCTCGTCGATTTTAAAGTGCTTGTCCGGCTCGAATCGGCGGACGACCGCGTCGGCCTTCTGGTACAGGTCGGTCGAGCCCTCGCTCGGACCGGAAATAATCAGCGGGGTGCGGGCTTCATCGATCAGGATCGAGTCGACTTCGTCGACGACGGCGTAATGGAACGGCCGCTGGGCCAGGTCCTCGAGCCGGAACTTCATGTTGTCCCGGAGATAATCGAAGCCGAACTCATTGTTGGTGCCGTAGGTCACGTCGGCCCGGTAGGCTGTCTGGCGTTCGGCGTCGGGCATATCGTGCTGAATCGTCCCGACCGTCAGGCCGAGGAATCGGTGGATGGGGCCCATCCATTCGGTGTCGCGTTTCGCCAGGTAATCGTTGACGGTGACGATGTGAACCCCGAGGCCGGTCAAGGCGTTGAGGTAGGTGGGCAGGGTGGCGACGAGGGTTTTCCCCTCGCCCGTCTTCATCTCGGCGATCTTGCCTTGGTGGAGGACGATGCCGCCGATCAGCTGGACGTCGAAATGACGCATGCCGGTCGTCCGGCGGGAAGCTTCCCGCACCACGGCGAAGGCTTCGGGCAGAAGGTCGTCCAGCGTCGAGCCCTGGCTCAGTTTTTCCTTGAATTCGGCGGTTTTAGCCCGCAGGGCGCTATCGCTCAGGGACTTGAGGCGGGATTCGAATCCATTGATGAGAGGGACGAAGGGAGTAAGCTTTTTCAGGTCCCGTTCACTCTTCGTCCCGAAGAGTTTTTCGGAAATCCACTTTACCATTTTCTAGTAATACCAAATGGGGGCCGGGATGTCAATTTCCACCCGGTAACGATGTCCGGTTTCGGGAATCGAGCCGTCCGGCCGCTTTGCTTTCCCGGCGGGTTTTTATTATAGTCCCGGAAACCGATGAGCGCTCCCTTGTTTGGAAAAATGTCCCCGTCGACGAGGCGAATGGCGGCCGTCATTCTCGCGGTTGCGGCCGCCGCCGCCGTTTATCTCCTCGGTCTCCGCCGGGACATGAGCGATTTCGGCGTATGTTTCCAGGCGGGAACCCGGATTCTCGCCGGAGAAACGCTCTATCGTCCTTCGGACGGCCATCTCCAATTCAAGTATGCTCCGGCTGCGGCTCTGGCTTATGCTCCCTTCGCCATCATGCCTTGGGAAGCGGCCAAAGCCGTCTGGTATCTGGTCATGCTGGGTTGTCTGGCTTGGATAGCCTCTGTTTTGGCCGGATGGAGCCGAAAACGCGCCCGGACTGTCCGATGGCCCTTGATTTGGACTCTGGTTGTCCTGGCCAAGTTTCTGGGACGCGAATTCGAACTGGGACAGGTCAATCTCCTGATTCTGCTTCTCCTCCTCCTGGCGGCCCGGGAGGAAAGTTCGGGACGGACCGGGCGGGCGGGAATTCTTTGGGGCCTCTCGCTTTTTTTCAAGCCTTACGGGGCCGTATTTCTGCCATATCTGATTCTAAAAAAGAGCTGGGCGGCGGTCGCCGCGGGTTTCGGGGCGCTGGCGGCCGGCCTGATTCTTCCCGCGGTCGTCTACGGATTCAACGGGAACGCCGTCCTTCTCGGCGAATGGATTCGAACCCTTTCCGCTTCCACGCCCGGACTGCTGCGCGTCGGTGACAATGCCTCCCTGGTTGCGTTTTTCGCCAAGACGACCGGTCTTTCGGATACCGGGGCGATGCTCGCCGGCGGAATGGCGGCCGCCGTCCTGGCCGTTCTCCTTCTGGCCTTTGTCGTCCGAGGAACAAAGGGACAGATTCCCGAGTCCTGGTTGGCCGATTCGGCCTGTCTTTTGTTGATGATCCCGATGCTGTCGCCGCTCGGATGGAATTATAATTATCTTTATGGCGGGCCGGCCGTTTTTCTACTCTTGTCCGCCTGGGGGGGCTTTCGAAAAGGCGAGCGGGCCGGACTGTCCGCTCAGTTCGCTCTCATCGGCGGGACGCTTCGGGAAACTCTTGGAAAAAACCTTTTTCGCTTTTATACCGGAAAAGCCCTGGTCGTCCCGAGTTTCATCCTCGTCTTCCTCTTTCTCTTTCTGGGCCGCCGGCGGCGTCTCTTCTGATCCTTTAGATTTCGCGAATCCCGTTTCCTCCCGGCCGCCGGACCCTCGGAGGAAAAAAAAGGGGCGCGGCGTCGCCGCGCCCCTTTCGATGAGCGGACGAAGGATTATTTTTTTCCGAGGATCTCGTCGGCCAGCGGCTTGGCCTTGTAGATGTTGGTCAAGGCTTCGATGATGCCCCTGGCATGAACCATGACCGAGCGGTTCTGCGTGTCGGTGTAAACGAACCGGGACGGCAGGCTCTGGATGTTTCCGTCAAACAGGACGCCGGAGAATTCTCCCTTGCGGTTGATGACCGGGGAGCCGGAGTTGCCGCCGATCGAATCGCAGGTGGCCACAAAGTTGATCGGGGTATCGAGCTTGACCCGGGCTTTCGCCGTGCGGACGGTTTCAGGAAGCTCATAGGGATCTTGATAATTATTCTTGGCGGCGAGGTCGTACAATCCCTTAAATGTCGTGAAGAAGGGGATCTTCCTGCCGTTCTCCAAATATCCTTTGACCTGTCCGAAGCTGAGGCGGAGCGAGCCGGTCGCATCGGGCGGGATCGTCGTTCCCTTGATCTTGAACATGGCCTGGGCGATCAAGGCGCCGTTTTTGGTCTCGACGGACTCCACCTCGTCTTCGTACCGCTTGCGGACGCCCCGCGAAACGGGATCGATCAGCCAAGCCAGCTTGATCATCGGATCATCGGACAGGGAGACGGCCACAAAGCCGCCGTCCAGATACGCTTTCCGGACGGCCGGATCTCCGAGCTTGGTCCCGTTCACGAGGTCTTTGGCCACATCCTCGGCCAGCCGGCCGGCGAAGAGGCCTCTGACCTCGGCCATGTTTCCGAATTCCTTCTGGAGTTGAATGAGGGAATCGGTCAGGTTGAAGATCTCGAGGTCGTTATAGATCGGAGTGACATTCGACATCCGGCGGGTTAGAGCCGGAAGGGCGGCGTCGCGATATTCCCGGAGGCGGTCATCTTCCGGCTTCGCCTTTTCGACGGCCAGTCGGACCAGAGTCCGGGCGGTCGAGAAGTACGTCGTGGAGAAACCGGTTCCGCCTTCAAAAAACCGGTACAGTTTGAAGATCCCGGCATAGGCTTTTTCGGCATCGGCGATCTCATCCCAGGCCTTCCCGTATAGTCTCTCCATCTCCGGATCTTTCCGGACGGCGTCCCGAAGCTCGCTTTCCTCTTTGAGCTTTTTGTCCATCAGGGCTTTGTCGAGAAGTCCGGAATGATATCCGGTCGTGGCCTTGAGGCTGTTTTCGATTCCGAACAGCGTTCCCTGGGCGATTCGGGCCGCTTCCGCGCCCCGCTTGGCGAAATTCTTCAGCCCGGCCCGGCGGCGGGCGTAATTATCCAGCGTCCAGGGATAGCTGATGTCCCGGAGGAATTCGAGCTGGGAATACGTCAGGAGGCGGCCGGTCGAGCCCGGATGACCGGAGACGAAGACCAATTCGTCCTCCTTAAGAGTCCCGGCATTCCACTTCAGATAGTGGGGAGTGGCATAGGGTTTATCGTCCTCATAGAGGCGGAAGAGGGTGATATCGAGGTCGTAGCGGGGAAAGGTGAAGTTATCCTGGTCTCCGCCGAAAAAGGCTATCAGGTTTTCGGGGGCGAAGACGAGGCGGACATCGCCGAAGACTTTGTACCGGTACAAATGGTAGAGGCCCCCGGAAAACAGGGTGACGACCGAACAGCGCAAGCCGGTTCTGGCCCCCTCTTCTTTCTCGATCGCCGCGATAACCCGGCTTCGGGCTTCTGCTGCCTGGACCGCAGTCAGGCCGGCCTCGGCCGCGCCGGCGACGCGGGCCGTCACGTCCTCCATGCTCTGGAGAACCGTCACTTCCATTCCGGGAACCTTGAGCTCCTCGGCCCGCGTCCGGGCGTAGAAGCCCAGCTTCATCAGGTCCCGGTCCTTGGTGCTGAGCTGTTGGATGGCTCCTCGGCCGACATGGTGATTGGTCAGGACAAGTCCTTCGGGAGCGACGAACGATCCCGACGCGCCGCCGAATCGCACGGACGACAGGCGGATATGATCGAGCCATTCGGGAGCAGCCTGGAAATTGTATTTGGCCTTCAGGATGTCGACCGGGGCCATATTGAACGGCCACAAGCCTTCGTCGGCCGGGGCCGTCCCGGCCAGAAGGGCGGCCAGGATCCCGAACAGAACGCAATTTTTCAGTGTCTTCATCAACGAACTCCTCTCAACAGGATTTGCTTATCATAGACGAGAACCGGTTACTTTTCCAGGACGACGACCGCGACGGCATACGAGGCCAGGTGGGTCAGGGAGACATGGGAGGCGGTAAATCCATAGGTCTCCGCATCCCGGACCGACAGGGTAGGCTTGCCCGAGGGAAGGTTGACGATTTCGACCGAAGCCCAGGGGACGCCCCGGCCCAAGGCCTTGATGAACGCTTCCTTGGCCGCAAACCGGGCGGCCAGATGCTGAAATTTGTTCTTCTTCCCTTCGCTGTAAGCCAGCTCGGCCGGAGTGAAAACTTTCTCAACGAAACGCGCGTTCCGTTCGATCGCTTTTTGAACCCGTTCGACTTCAATCATGTCGACGCCGATTCCGAGGATCATGTCCTCTCCTTATGTGAAACTGCGTTTTGTCCGCCGGGCCCGGTGAAAGGCGACCGCGAAGCGGTGGGCTTCGTCGCGGACATGCTGGACGAGCCTGAGGGCAGGGGAGGTCCTTTCGAGGCGCAATCCCCCCGGCTGGTCGGGAGTGTAAATGATTTCCTCCCGTTTGGCCAGGGAGGCGACGGGCAGGGCGAGAAAGCCGAGGTCGGCCAGCGCCGTCCGGGCGGCCGTCAGCTGGGGCAAGCCGCCGTCGACCAGCACCAGGTCGGGTCCCGGACGACCTTCCTTCAAGAGACGCTGATAGCGACGGGTGACGGCTTCCCGGAGGGCGGCGGTGTCGTCCGGGCCGGTGACGCCCCTGATCCTGTATTTCCGGTAGCCGTCCTTCCAGGGCTGACC
>CAYPKX010000091.1:0-6712 GCA_964411395.1 uncultured Eubacteriales bacterium
CATGGCCTTCAGCCGGTCATAATCGGTCCGGGTCAGGGTGATGTTCTTGGCCATGAACGACTCCTTTTTTTGTTTTTTTCGTGGTGAAGCGAGTGAAGAACCGGGGTACGCTTTTAATATAAGATCCTGGAGAAGATAAAGCAAGCCGCCCGGCCGGGGCTTCGCTTTCCGGGGATCCGGCGGCCGTGATAGAATTGTGAGGAGAGCTCTTCATGTCCCAAAAACAAAAAGCGAAAACAAAAGCGCGGCCGCAGGCGCGGCAAGGGCAAATCCACATCTATACCGGCGACGGCAAGGGCAAAACGACCGCGGCCTTGGGCTTGGCCTTGCGAGCCGCCGGGCGCGGGTACCGGACGTATTTCGGACAATTCATGAAAGCCCGGCCGTCGGGCGAACGGGCCGCGGCGCGAAAGCTCGGCGGCCTCATCACTTTCGCGATGTTCGGACGACAGGGCCTTCTGAAAATGAAAGGCCGGCCCGATCCCGAGGATATCCGCCTGGCCCGCCGCGGACTGGACCTCTGCCGGAAGGCGATGCTCTCCGGCCGCTACGACCTCGTCGTTCTGGATGAAGTCAACGTCGCTCTTCAATTCGGCCTTCTGGAGATCGCCGATATTCTCGCCGTCATCGATCAAAAACCGGATTCCATCGAGCTTATCTTGACCGGCCGCCGGGCGCCCCAAGCTCTCATCGACCGGGCCGGCCTGGTGACCGAGATGAAATTGATCAAGCATTATTTCGAGATGGGTGTCCCCGCCCGCCGGGGCATCGAGGAGTAAGGCTTTCTTGTTGGGGTCGGACCTCAGCATCTTTATTAATAAGTACAATATAGAACAGATAAAAAAAATTCTCCCATCACCATGATTTTATGAAATGAATGATAATAAATAATTTGCTGAGGTCCGACCCCAGTTGACCCGAAGCCCTTAAAGGAATAAGAATTTCCTTTCACGGAAGATCCGACAAGGAGAAGCCCTCATGAAACGCCGCCTTATCCTCGGATTGGTCATCGCTGCAACCGCCGCCGGCATCGCCGCGGCCCAATACACGCCCTGGCTGTACTGGACTTTGCTCCCCCGCGAGCAGATGGACCTGATCGCCGGAGAGTCGTCCGGCGAAACGGCCCGCCGGACGATTATGGATATCAACGGCTATAACCGCGAGCGCAATGATGCCGAGTTCGCCGGAAATTTCTTGGAAACTCAGGTCATCGCCCGGGCGCTCAAATCCTACGGCTTCGCCAACGTTCAAATCGCGACGTACCCTTCGGGCGAGGCCTGGCGCGGTTTGAAGGGCGAACTCTGGGAGCTCTCTCCTTTCCGCCAGAAGCTGGCCTCCTATCAGGATGAGATCGGCATGCTGGTCAACGGCAGCCGCCCGGCCGATGTCACAGCCGAACTGGTCTGGGTCGGCGGCGGGTCCAAAGCCGAAATCGAAGCGGCCAAGGTCACCGGAAAAATCGTCGTGACCGAGGGGAGCGCCTCGGCGGTTCACTCCGAGGCCTGCTTGAACCAAGGCGCCCTGGGTGTGATCTCGATCGCCATGTCCCGGCCCTATTTCGACCCGCTCCAGATGCCCTGGAGCGGATTGCGCAGCCGGCGGCCTCCGGCGGCAGCCCAAGGGACAGCCGCTCCCGCGGTTGAAGTTCCGGCCAAATTCGCCTTCCAGCTCCCCGTGCGCGAGGGTGACTTCCTGAAAAAACGGCTCCTCAATCGGGAGAAGATCACTGTCCGGGCCGTGGTCGAAAGCAAAATGGAAACCGTGGATCTTGAAAATGTCATCGCTCTCATCCCCGGAACCGAACTCGAAGCGGGCGAAGTCATTCTCTCGGCCCATCTTTTCGAAGGCTTCGCCAAACAAGGCGCCAATGACAACATCTCCGGAAGCGCGACGATTCTTGAAGCCGCCCGGATCCTCAAGGCCCTGATCCAGGACGGCCGCCTTCCCCGGCCCCGCCGTTCCATCCGTTTCATCTGGGGACCGGAGTTCTCCGGCATCGGCCGTTGGGTTCAGGAAAACCAGCCGATCATGGAGAAAACCCTCTGCAACATCAACATGGACATGGTCGGCGAATGGCTGAGCAAAAACCAGGCTTTCTTCTGCCTGATGCGGACGACCTACGGCAATCCCCATTACATCAACGACGTCATGGAGAATTATTACCGCTTTATCGGGGAGGCGGGCCGGGAACGCATCCAGAACCGGAGCCAGTCCTATCCCGTCCCTGTCCGCATCGTCAGCCCGTTCGGGGCGGACGAACCGTTCCATTATGCGATCGAGACTCATTATGGCGCTTCCGACCACGAAGTCTTCAACAATTGGGGAGTCGGCGTCCCGGGGATCATGATGATCGCCTGGCCCGACCGCTGGTACCACACGACCGGCGATGTGTCCGACAAATCCGACGCCACCCAGCTCAAGCGGGCGGCGGCCATCGGGGCAGCGGGCGCCTATACCGTCGCCGCAGCCGACGAAGCCATGGCCGCTAAAATCGTCGCGGAAATATCGGGCAACGCCATTCGCCGCCTCGGCCACGCCCTGACCGTGGGCCTCGAGAAGCTCAACGCCTCCGATGCGGCCGGGATGGCCGCGGCTTATGCGGCGGCCATCGGGCAGATCGAAGCGGCGATGATGAACGAGAAGGATACCTTGGATTCGGTTCTCGAGCTGGCGGCGGACAAGGCCGTGCTCGGCTCCTATATCGTCAAAGCCAAACAATCGGTTGGGAGTGTGGGAACGGCCGGATTGGCTTCGCTCAAAGCCCACATGGAGATGCTTTCCGTCCGGTTGGCCGTTCCTCCGGTCAAGCTCGTCCCCTCCGCCTTGGAGAAGAAAGCCTCCATCCTGATCCCCCGGCCGACGGCCAAAGTCAGGGAAAAGGGTTACAACGGCTATGCCGAGTTGATCAACGCCGTCCCGGCCGAGATCAAAGCCAAATATCCCTCGCCCCGAACCGGCGAGTTTGGAGTGGCTTCAACAACGGAAATCCAACTGCTGGTCGACGGCCGGCACAGCGCCCTGGACATCAAGAAGATGCTCGACGCCCAGAACGAGCAGCCGTCGTCTCTTCAGGGGATCCTGAATTATCTCGAGGTACTGAAGGCCGCCGGGCTCGTCACTTACTAAGGGCGGGCATTGGGGTCGGACCTCAGCATCTTCATTAATTAGAATGAGATGCGAGTATTTACAATCCGGCCACAGCCCTGCATCAACCTAAAGCCATGATAATAAATAAAATGCTGAGGGCCGACCCCAGATAACTGACCCCAGACAACTCTAACGACGGGACTTGATGGAAATCTTCTCGAGCACCTTTCCGTCAAGCCCGGTCACCGTGAGCCGGAGCTCCTCCGATGTGGCTTCCACTCGGGCGATCTGATCCTGTCCCAAGGCCAAGACCGGAAAATCGTTGTTTTCCGTCCCGGGTTTGATCAAGCCCAACCGGTGAAAGTGGCCGCCGATGACCAGGTCGATCCTGCCCCCATTGGCCAGGGCCGTCCATTCCGGTCCGCGGTCCCGGACCCAGCCCCAGTTCGGTTGATGGAGAAGGATGACCCGGAACGGCGCCTCGGCCGCTCGCATATCAGTCAACAGGTGCTCTTCCAGCCAGGCGAGTTCCCCGGCGCGATATTCTTCGCTTTTATTGAGCCCGGCGTAGACGTTGGTCTCGTCGGCCTTGTCCTCTCCCGTGTCCAGAATGATGAGATGGAGCGGTCCATGGTCGCGGGTATAGAAAAATCGGCCCTCGGGCGTCGGAAAATAATCGATTAATCGGCGGGCGAACGAGCCCCGCATCTCGTGGTTTCCGCGGATAAACATCAGGAGCTTCCCGCCGGCCGCAGCCTTATCGGCCGGCCCGAGCCAGCGGCCGAGAAGCTGGTCTTCGCTTTCCAGGCCGTGAAAGGCGTCGCCGAGGTGAACCAGGAAATCGGCCTTCTTCCAATCCACGGCCTTCAAGAGGTTGTTAACCCGGGCCGCATCCTCGTGAGTATCGGCGATGGCGCAGAATGAAACCGAGGGCCTTCTCCGGTCAAACGTCGTGAACGCCCGTTCCGGGCTTTCGGCCGCCAGTCCCTTCTCCGGCCAGTACGCTTTCATCTTGACGACCCGGACGGCAACCGCTTTGTAGGCGTACTCCCGGCCCGGTTCGAGTCCCTTCAAATGAACCGTATGAATCAGGCCGATCGGCAGGAAGCCGTGGGCGGCATTGTCCGCCTCCATTTCCAGCGCGCCGCCTTTCGGACCATAAACCACCTTGACATGACAGGGCGTATCGGTGAGCCAGACGATTGTCGCCCCCGTTTCGGACAGCGAAGAGAGATACGGCCCGGCCATGATGACCGGCCTGGTGTCGTGAACGACATACGGCTCGTCCTGGGACAAGACCGGGAGGCTGAAGGCCAAGCCGGCGGCCAGGATCAGCCCGGCTTTAAAAACAAAACGCTTCATCGGAACGCCTCCTCGCGATCGGCTTTTTCCATTCTACCAGACTTCCCCCCGGAGTTTGAGGCGAGCCGAGCCTTCACCGACGATTTATTCCGAGATCGACCGACAACTGTCAAATAAGAAACAAGATCCCGAGTCGCGACCGGGCCTCGAACCGGTTTCGCCCCGTTCTCGTTGACTTTTTAGCTCTGTCGGGGCAAAATACCCCTTTCAAACCCTTGCTTTATAACGACTTCATAAGCGCAAAGGGAATCCGTTTCTGGAGGAATCTTTCATGACCCTGCTCGAACAGCTCAAAGAAAAAGCCAAGGCCACTCCGCGCCGCATCGTCCTGCCCGAAGGCGAAGAGCCCCGGACGGTCAAAGCCGCGGTCCAAATCGTCAAGGAGAAGCTGGCCCAGGTCACTCTCGTCGGGAACCGGGAGAAGATCGAGGCCGTCGCCAAAGAACAGGGCGTCGATGTCTCCGGCATCCCCTCGATCGACCCGCTCAAATCCCCGAAGTTTGAGGAATACGTCCAGGCCTACTATGAGATCCGGAAAGAAAAAGGCATGACGGTTGAGGAAGCCCGCAAGCTCATGGCCGATACGGTTTTTTATGGAACCATGATGCTCCATAAGGGCGAAGTCGACGGCCTCGTTTCCGGAGCCGTCCACTCGACCGGCGACACGATCCGCCCGGCCCTTCAGATCATCAAAACCAAGCCCGGAATCAAGATCGTGAGCAGCTCCTTCGTCATGATCGTCCCCGATTGCGAATACGGCGACAAGGGCATGTTCATCTTCGCCGACTGCGCAGTCATGCCCGCCCCCGGCGATGCCGAGCTGGCCCAGATCGCCATCGCCTCGGCCGAAACCGGCCGGGTTCTCTGCGGCATGGATCCGAAGGTCGCGATGCTCTCGTTTTCGACCTACGGCAGCGCCAAGCACGAGCTCGTGGACAAGGTGAAGAAAGCCGCCGCCATCGCCAAGGAAATGGCGCCCGCCCTCAAGATCGACGGCGAAATGCAGGCTGACGCGGCCATCATCCCGAAGATCGGCAAGTCCAAAGCCCCCGACTCGAAGATCGCCGGCCAGGCCAACGTCCTCGTCTTCCCCGACCTCCAGTCCGGCAACATCGCCTACAAGCTCGTCGAACGGCTGGCCAAAGCCCAGGCCATCGGGCCGATCCTCCAAGGCATCGCCAAGCCGGTCAACGACCTGTCCCGCGGCTGCTCGGTCGAAGACATCGTCCACCTCACGGCCATCACCGCCGTCCAGGCCTCCGGCCTGTGAGCGGTTGCGCATAGACTGAGAACAAACAGGAGAACCCCATGATCGTCCTTTCCTTAAACTGCGGCAGTTCGTCCGCCAAGTATCGCCTGTACGACTACGACAAGAAAGAAACCCTGGCCACCGGGATCGTCGAGCGCGTCGGCATCGGCAAAAGCTTCATCCAGCAAGCCGGCCTGGGCCGCGAGCCGATCCAGCTCGACCACGACTGCGCCAATCACAAAGACGCCCTCAAGCTGATCATCGACACCCTCCTCGATCCCAAAGTCGGCGTGCTCGACGATCTGAAAAAGATCTCGGCTGTCGGCCACCGGGTCGTCCACGGCGGCGAGAAGTTCAAAAAATCCGTCGTCATCGACGCCCACTCGCTCGAGACCTTTAAGAGCCTCTACAGCCTGGCCCCGCTCCACAATCCGCCCAACGTCCTGGGCATCGAGGCGGCCATGGAAGTCCTTCCGAACATCCCCCACATGGCCATCATGGACACGGCCTGGCACCAGACGATGCCGGCCCACGTCTACATGTACGCCCTGCCCTACGAGTGGTATGAGAAGTACGGCGTTCGCCGCTATGGGTTCCACGGCACCTCGTTCCTCTACGTGGCCAAGCGGGCGGCCCTCCTGCTGGGCAAGGACCCGTTCAAGACCAACCTGATCTGTCTCCACATCGGAAACGGCGTTTCCGCCAACGCCATCAAGAACGGCGTCTCCTATGACACCTCCATGGGCCTGACGCCCCTGGAAGGCCTGGTCATGGGCACCCGCTCGGGCGATCACGACGCGGCCATCGACCTGATGATGATGGAGAAGGAAAATATCGCCCCGTCGAAGATGAACGACCTCCTGAACAAGAAGTCGGGTCTTCTCGGGATCACCGGCAAGTATACCGACCGCCGCGACGTCCAGAAGGCGGCCGAAGCGGGCGATGCCCGGGCGGCTCTGGCCGTTGAACTGGAAGCCTACCGGATCAAGAAGTACATCGGCGCCTACTACGCCG
>CAYPKX010000091.1:6722-12053 GCA_964411395.1 uncultured Eubacteriales bacterium
CCTGGGCATCAAGCTGGACAAGGCCAAGAACAAGCTGGCCAAGACCCGCAACGCTGAAACCGAGATCTCAGCCGCCGACTCCAAAGTCAAGGTGTACGTCATCCCGACCGACGAGGAACGCGTCTTCATCGAAGACGTCATCGCCCTGGTCGAGGGGAAGTACGACGAGCACACAAAGTTCAACTACCGCTTCCAGTCTCCTGATTACGTCAACTCCCAGCGGGAACAGGACTTCAAGGCGGAATGCGCCAAAAAACCCGGTTTGGACAAGATCCAGGTCAAACCGAAAAAGTAAATCCCGTTCTTCGGCTTATTTCCAAGCCCCGTCTCCGCCGGAGACGGGGCTTTTTTTTCGCTCTTCGAACCCTGGCCATTCCGGTGGAATTTCTGATATCATGGGGGAACATGACTTGCGGGATCAAAGGAGACCGCGCCCATGAAAGCTGCTTATCTCACCGGCGTCCGGAGCGTGGAAATCCGTGAAATCCCCCAACCCGACCTCCGGAAGGACGACGATGTTCTTCTGCGGACGGCGGTCGCCGGACTCTGCGGCAGCGATCTCCATTACTTCATCTCCGACAGGGTCGGAAGCGAGTCCGTCGCTTATCCGGCCGTCGTCGGCCACGAATGCTCAGCAGTCGTCGAGGCCGTCGGCCGGGCGGTCAAGCGCTTCAAACCGGGCGACCGGGTCGCCGTCGAGCCTTCGATTTCCTGCGGGGAATGCGACCAATGCCGGTCCGGGAGGCCCCACACCTGCCGCAGCATCGGATTTCTCGGTCATCCGGGCGAACGGGACGGTTGCCTGGCCGAATTCTTCGTCCTCCCGGAACGGAATCTCTTTCCCCTCCCCGAAACGATGACCATGATCGAGGCCATGATGGTCGAACCTCTGTCGATCGCCCTTCACGCCCGGTCCCTGGCCGGGGGCTGGATCGGGCCGGCCGTCGGCGTCCTGGGGGCGGGGCCGATCGGATTATCCCTGATTCAAGTCCTTAAAATCGAAGGTTACGGAAAAACATACGCCGCAGACCGGTCCGACGCCCGGGCGGCCGCGGCCGTCCGGGCCGGAGCGGCCTGGTCCGGCAATCCGGAACGGGAAGATGTCGCCCGGGAGATTATGAAGCGGGAACCCCTCGGCTTGGACGCGGTCTTCGAAGTTTCCGGCGACCCGGAGGCGATCGAACAATCTTTCGACCTGGTCAAGCCGGGCGGCTGGATCTACCAGATCGGGATTCCCCTGGCCGAACGAATCTCTTATCCTTCGGCCAAGCTGCGGCGAAAAGAAGTCGGGATTCGGCATGTCCGTCGGCAAAACCGCTGCCTCAAGCGGGGGCTGCTCCTGATCGAAGCCAAGCATCTGGACGTGGCCTGGATCGCCACCCACATGTTTAAAATCGAGGACGCCGGGAAGGCCTTCGCCACGGCCGCCGACCGGACCGACGGGGTCCTCAAGGCTTCGATCGTTTTCTGATTCCGATCGACTCCGAAAAGTTCAGCGTTTCACGGCCCGGGTGACTTTCCCGTTCTTGGTGATCGCCATCACGATCCGGCCGGACGCATCCTGTTCAAAACCGATCGAGGCCCCGATCAGCGGCTGAACAAAGGCGTCCTCCGAGCGCGGCTCAAAATCGCGCTCCAATACCCCGGCATCGCGGAGATCGGTCATCCGGCCGCCTTCCTTTTCCCAGATGCAGGTGAAAAACTGCGGCTGCTTCTCGAAATCCACGCGAACGAAAGACACCCAATGGCGCGGCCGATCCACAGTTCCCAGCGCCGTCACCGCCTTGACTTGGCCGAAGCGCGCTTTCTTTCCGCCCCAATAAACCGAAGCCCGAGCCTTGACCGGTTCGCCCCAGGCCGCAGCCAAGGCGGCGTAATCCCCGGCCAAAGCACCGGAGATCATCGCCGCCGCCTTGAGGTCCTGAGCGGCCGTTTCCTCGGGCTTTTCACGGCCCGAGCCGGCCAGGAGCGGGACCAGCGAGGCGGCGGTATAGACCGTCCGCAGCGTATCGTTTTCATTGAAAGAGAGATCGATCTCTTCCCCGGTTTCGAAGCGGTAAAGGCCGGTCCTGGGCTTGAGCCGGCTTTCCTCCAAGGGACGGATTTTTCCGGTCATAATGCCCAGGATTCGCTCCGCGTAATCGTCCGATATTTTTCCGGAGACGTTGCTTGAGACGACAACGGTCGAATCGTTCTGGAGATCGAATCCCATGAAGGCGTTGTAGATTCCGTTGCCCCCGTTATGCCAGACGAGCGTCGAACCGGCTTCCGTCTTTTGCGTCACCCAGCCGTATCCATAATAGGACGGCCCGTCGGGATATTCCCGCACATGGGGAGCAAAATATTTCGCCCGGACCGCTTCGGGAAAAACCAGGTTGTTTTTTAAAGCCACGTACCACCGATACATGTCGCCGACGGTGGACAAGATTCCGCCGTTCGCCCGGAGATGCCAACCGGGGCCTTCGGGACGCCAGGGACGGTCGAGGGCCGTTCCCCAGCGCTCTCCGTCCCGGTAGCCGACGGCCAAATCGCTTTTCACAAATCCGGGCCGCTGATACCCCGTCCGGGTCATTCCGGCCGGTTGGAAGAGGGCCTCCTGAAGAAATTCCTCATATCCCTCACCGGAAACCATTTCCACGATGATGCCGAGGAGGCTGAATCCGACGTTGGAATATTCATACCGGGTGCCGGGGGGAAACAGAAGCTCGGAGGCCATCGCCCGCTTGACGAAGTCTTCCCGGCCGATCGGCTCGTAATCGTCTCCCAGCGCACCGGCAAAGCCCGCCGTGTGCGTCGCGAGCTGGTGGAGCGTGATCCCGGTTTTGTCGGCCGGGACGTCCTTGAAATATTTACCGATGACGTCGGCCGTGGCGAGCTTCCCGGCCGCCTCGAGCTTCAAGATCGCCGCCCCGGTGAATTGCTTGGTGATCGAGCCGACGGAAAAAACGGTCGCCTCGGTTTCCCGGACCTTGTTTTCCCGGTCGGCCCAGCCGTAGCCCTTGGCCAGAATGATTTTTCCGCCTTGGGCCGCCAGGACCGAACCGGAGAATCCGTTGGCTTCGGCCCGCTTCATGTACCGGTCCAGAGTCCGGCCAAGCTCGCCGGCGACAGTTTCCTCGACAAGAGGACGGGAGAAAGCCGGAACGAGTCCGACGGCCAAAATGAGCACAGTGCGAGTAAAAAGACGGAATTTGTTCATGGAAGGACTTCTTTCCTCTTTATTATAGGGCCCTTTCCCGGCCCTTCGTTACATTTTTTTCCGCCGGTCATCTCGGATTATGCCCGAACCGATCAGGATAAACCGATCCCTCTTTCGCTTTCGGAGTCATGCAAGGAGAGATATTTCGCGATATCCCGGAAAGGCTTGTCGCGGGCGATCAACACGAGGTTGTGTTCGAGACAAAGCGTCGCGATGAGAAGATCGCTCAGGGGGACGGCTATTCCCCTGGTTTTCAGCTTCCGCCCGAATTCCCCGGCCTCTCGATCCCCTTCCCGTGATCAGTTCGGTCAACTCGATCCCGTTGACGGCCGGAGCGAACATCGTCCGGATGAAGCTTTTCTCGAGGCCTGACCCTGCCGTCCCGCCTGAGCCCGCCGAAACAAATATAGAAGATCCATTGATATTGGCCCTCCTCATATTCAACACCTCTTTATGAGCTGTTCTTCTGCTGACATCAGTCTTAAAAGAAGGTTATGAATTGCCTTATCGGCATCATTCAGCTCATCTTCTCCCAGCAAATCATGAACTTTCTTCGCCCAGACAACGACTTTGGCGCGAATTTTTATTATGGAGTTCAGTCCTTTTTCCGTACATGATAAGAGTTTTGCGCGGCGATGCGCGGAATTAGGCAGGAACTCAGCCAGTCCTTCCGTTACGAGTATATCAGCAATGCGTTGAACGCTTTGACGCGCCAAACCCATGCTTCTCGCTATGGCCGCGACCGTATGTTGCTCGTGCAGAACGGTGCCGAGGACTTGCCAGCGGGCCGATGTTAATTCACTCCCTTTCGTAAGACAATCGGCCGCCTTTAAAAAATAGCCATTCAATTTAAATACGTTTAAGACAATTCCATTGACGACTTCAACGGATGACCTCTTTCTCTCCTTCATGACTTACGGCCTCCATAAATTCAAAATAATATTTGGAGTTTCCTGTTTTGTATAAGTTATACCAAGCCTGAAGTGTCTTGAACGAAAAGATTCCCAACCGGCCGAGGATCAGTTTCGCAAATTCGAGCGAGGCCGTCACAGAAGCCGTAATAACCCCGCCGTCTTCAACCGCGGGTTCTTGAACATAATTTGCCGCCCCTCGATACCCGCTGGAGGCCAGCCAATTGGGGTCGTTGCTCGTGTGACGCCGATCGTCGAGAAGTCCCGCTCTTGCGAGACCAAAAGTGGCTCCACAGATTGCGGCAATGGGAACTCCGGTATTTACATATTCCCGGGCTTTGGCAAGGGCGGAGTCTGTCCTTGAATCAGCCCAGAGTTCTGAACCGGGCAATATCAACATGGAGCTTTTCTCCGGCCTCAGCTCATCTAAAGACAGATCAGGTTGAATGGTGATGCCGCCCATGGATCGAATCATTCTGTGATCCATTCCGACAGTTTTCACGCGATATTTTGAGGCAACACCCGGCGCGGGCCTGTTAATATGAGCGACAGCAAAGGCCGGCTCCCAATCGGCCAGGGAATCAAGCACAAACATGTGAACATCTCTTTTATCATCTTGATTTTCGGATTTCATGCCGCAGTCTCCTTTTATATATTCAAGCAAGTTATTTGACAGCATATTACCTTTTTGGCAGTATGTTGTCAATTAATTATCTTTTCATTTATATCGACAACATCTTGAGCTATCGGGATTTGTCGCGGTTGGGGAGCTCGTGGCGATAGGAATATCGTTCTGCTTTTTATGATATTTTATTAGTATTTCGGCGGCTTGCGGGAGGAAATCATGACAAAGCGAATTCGTGCCGGCAAGAAAGCGATTGAAACGAAAAAAGATATCCGCGCAGTTCTTCCTGATGAAACGCTCATGGCGATGGCCAAAGGCAAGCGCGCGGTCATGGATGCCAGGATCATTTCTCCTTCGCGCGTCGTCACCGCCGCCTGGGTGAAGATGAAGTGCCGTTTCGGCTGCGACGGGTACGGCCGATGCCTGGCCTTGCCGTCCTACATGAGCCTTGCGAATCAGGGTTGCTTGGGAAGCCGGCCTTTGGCGGCCGAAGAGGTTGCGTGACTTCGGTTCTTACATCCGGACGAAAACCCGGCACTCCGACCGGTCGGAAACGGGAAGGACGTTCCCTTCGATCTTCCGGCCGTCGACCCGGA
>CAYPKX010000092.1:0-715 GCA_964411395.1 uncultured Eubacteriales bacterium
GTCCGCCGGATATGAAAAATCTCTGGCCTGGGTCCTGATCCATAAAAAGATCGTGATCGCCTCGGCCGTGGGGCTTTTCCTCGCCTCGCTCCTGGCCTTGTCCACCCTGGGGCGGAGCTTCCTGCCCGAATTCAACGAAGGCTCCCTCACCCTGTCGGTCGTTTGCAAGCAAGGCACGTCGCTCGAGGAAAGCAATCGTCTGGGCAATCTCATCGAGATGGAATTGCTGGCCCTCCCCGAGGTTCAGAGCACCGCCCGCCGCACCGGCCGCGGAGAGCTCGATGAGCATTCCCAGACGGTCAACAGCGCCGAGATCGACGTCAACTTCTCTCTCAAAGAGCGCCGTCGCCCTGAATTCCTGGCCGAGGTCCGGAGCCGGCTGGCCGGAATCCCCGGCATCGCCGCCACTGTCGGCCAGCCGCTCGGCCACCGAATCGACCATATGCTCTCGGGGACGAGGGCCAATATCGCCGTCAAAATCTTCGGATCCGACCTCAACACCCTCTTCCAACTGGGCTCGGCCGTCAAGAGCGCCGTCGCCGATGTGGCCGGTCTGGTCGATGTGACGGTGGATCAGCAGGTGGAAGTGCCGCAAATTCAAATCCGGGCGAACCGCGAGATGCTGGCGGCCTACGGCCTCAGCCTCGCCCGGTTCAACGAATTCGTGGACCTCGCCTTCGGCGGAGAGAAGCTGTCGGACATCTACGAAGGACAG
>CAYPKX010000092.1:725-11985 GCA_964411395.1 uncultured Eubacteriales bacterium
AGAGGCGCTTCGATCTGGCCCTGCGCCTCAACCGGGACTACACCGAAACGATCGACGGGATCCGCTCGGCCTTGATCGACACCGACGACGGCCGCAAGGTGCCCCTGGAGATGGTGGCCGAGGTCGCGTCCGTGGCCGGGCCCGGTTCCATCAGCCGGGAGAATGTTCAGCGCAAGATCGTCGTCTCGGCCAACGTTTCGGAACGCGACCTGCGCGGCGTCGTTCAGGATATCCGGGACAGGATCGACGGGCGCGTCGTTCTGCCCCAGGGATACCGGATCGAATTTGGAGGCCAGTTCGAGAGCGAGGCCCGGGCATCCCAGACCTTGCTCCTCGCCTCGATCCTGTCCCTGGCGATCATCTTTCTCCTTCTCTTTTTCGAATTTAAGGATTACAAGCTGGCGGCGGTGATTCTCCTCAACCTGCCCCTGGCGTTGATCGGAGGAATTCTGGCGATCTATTTCAGCTCGGGGACGCTCAGCATTCCGGCCATCATCGGCTTCATCACCCTTTTCGGCATCGCCACGCGGAACGGTATTCTTTTGATTTCCAGCTATCAACAATTGCAGGACCGAGGCCTTCCGCCCGGAGAAACCGTGGCCAAGGGGTCCGTCGACCGTCTCAACCCGATTCTGATGACGGCCCTGACCTCCGCCCTGGCCCTGATTCCGCTGGCCCTGAAGGGAGATCTCTCGGGAAACGAGATCCAGAGCCCGATGGCCAAAGTCATTCTGGGGGGATTGCTGACCTCCACCCTGCTTAATCTCTATTTCATTCCGGTGATCTACAGCCTGTTCGGAGGCCGCAAAAAGAGCCAAACGAGGGAATCATGATCCGCTTTCTTTTATGCCTCGGTTTATTCTTCCGGGCCCTCGCCGCCCCGGCCCAGGACCGCCTCGATTTCCTCCTGGATCAGATCGAAAAAAACAATCCGACGCTCCAAGCCCTGGCGGTGCAGCGCGACGCCGGGAAAATCGGGGCCCGGATCGGCCTTCTCCCCGAAAACCCCGAGGTCGAATTCGGCTTTTTAGGCGGGAGCCCGGCTTCGCTGGGACGGCGGTTCGATATCAGCGTCCGGCAGACCTTCGACTTCCCCTCGGCCTATGTTTACAAAGCCCGGATCGCGGAAACCGCGAGCGGCCAATGGGACCGGCAGTGGGAAAAAGAGCGCCGGGCTCTGCGGCTCGAAGCGCGGCTGCTGGCCCTCGACCTGATCTATGCCAACGCCCTGCAACGGGAGCTTGAAGCGCGGCGGACAAACGCCCGGGAGGTGGCCGGGGCCATCGAAGCGAAATTCGAGAAGGGCGACGCCAATATCCTCGAGTTGAACAAGGTGAAGCTCGCGCTCCTGGACATCGAGAAAGACGTCGAAGTCAACGAAATGGAACGCCGCTCTCTCCTGGCCGACCTGTCCCGGCTCAACGGCGGGCAACCGGTCAGCCTGCCCGAGGACCGCTTCGAAACCGCCGACCTCCCGGAGAATTTCGGGACGTGGATCACCCGGGCGGAGCAAAACAATCCCGAGCTGCAGTGGCTGCGCGGCGAAGTCGAGCATCTCGAAATCCAGGTGAAGCTGGACAAGGCCCTGAGCCTTCCCAAATTCTCCCTCGGCTACATGAGCGAATCCGTTGAAGGCGAGAGCTATCACGGCCTCACGGCCGGGATCTCCCTTCCCCTCTTCGAACGCAAGCACACCGTCCGGCACGCGGAGCGCAGCGCCGAAGCCATGCGGAGCCTGGAGGCGGACGGGAAGCGGCAATTCATGGACCGCATGCGGATTCTTTACGACCAGGTCCGGGCCCGGGCCGAATCTGCCCGCGGTTACCGGGCCGGCCTGCCCGGCCTCGACAACACCCCTCTGCTCAAAAAAGCCCTGGACAGCGGCGAGATTTCGGTCATCGAGTATGTCTATGAGCTGACCATGTATTACGACAGCATGAACCGCCTCCTGCAGATGGAGCGGGATCTCCACCGGGACCTGGCCCGCTTGAAACAATTCGACGGCCAAGACACGCCATCCCGGCCGGACACCCTCCCTGGGGGAGGCGGCCGACATTAGAAAACATTTATCCCGCCGTTAGTCGGGATTCATCCGGCCTCCTCTATAATCCGGCGCGTCCGACCGACTGTCGGAATGGAGGTCCCGATGAAATGGCATTATGTGCGGTTGAAATGGGTTCTTATCGGATTCGTTCTCGGCGCGGTCGCCTCGATTCTGTCCGCCCAGGTCCCGCCGACGCCCCCGCCGGGCGGGGACATCCGGGAATTGAAGGAAGGCGCGGCCAGGGTCTTCATCGATTGCGATTTTTGCGACATCGACTATATCCGGACGGAAATCACGTTCGTCAACTATGTCCGGGACCGGAAGGAGGCCGACGTCCATGTCCTGATCACGATCCAGGACACCGGAAGCGACGGCCGGGAGTACACTCTGGCCTTTATCGGCCAGAACGGCTGGGCCGGCGTCGACAACACCTTGAAATTCGTCTCCGATAAAACCCAGACGGACGACGAGATCCGGCAGGGGCTGGCTCAAATCCTGAAAATCGGACTGGTCGGCTATGCCGCCCGGACGCCGATTCACTCCCGCCTGACGGTTTCGTTCCTGGACCGAGTGGACGCCGGGATGGTCCGGGATCGCTGGGACTTTTGGGTCTTCAGCTTCAGCCTGAACGGCATGGAATTCGGCGAGAAGTCGCAAGCCCGAACGATGCTCTACGGAAATCTCTCGGCCAACCGGATCACCCCGGCGGCCAAGCTCCGGCTTGGTCTCTCGGGCGATTATTCCAAAAGCCGGTTCTCGTTTGACGGCGCCGACATCATCAGCGAATCCGACAGCGCCACATTCGACGGCCTGTATGTCAAAAGCTTGGGCGGGCACTGGTCGGCGGGAATCTTCCTCACGGTGGAATCCTCCACGTTCCGGAACATCGATTTCTCCGTCAACCCTTCTCCGGCCGTCGAATATGATGTTTTCCCTTATGCCGAATCGACCCGCCGCCAGCTCCGGTTCCTCTACCGGCTCAACCTCAAGCGCGTTCGCTACCGGGAAGAAACCATCTACGACAAAATGAACGAAACCCTGTTCGGCCAGTCCCTGGAAGCCGCCCTGGAGGTGAAGGAACCCTGGGGAACGGCAGAAGCCTCCATCGAAGGATCCCACTACTTCCACAACGCGAAAATGAACCGGCTCGAGCTGTCCGGCGAAGTCAGCCTGCGTCTCTTCAAAGGATTATCGCTGACCATGAGCGCCTCCTACGAGCGGATCCGGGATCAGCTGGGACTTCCGAAAGGAGACCTGAAGCTGGAAGAAGTGCTCCTTCAGCGGCGGGAGCTGGCCACGGACTACAATTACAGCCTGTCGGTCGGCCTAAGCTACACCTTCGGGTCCATCTACAGCAACGTCGTCAACCCCCGCTTCGGGTCGAACGGCTCGATGGGAGGGTACGGGTTCTTCTTTCATTGAGTCGAAAGAGAGGGCCGGCCGTGCTTTTCTCCCGCAGGGACGACGGGATATAATGGTCGCCGTGAGAATCCTGATCGTCGAGGACGACCGGAAAGTCAGGGCGGCCCTGGAACGCGGCCTCCGGGAAGAGCAGTATGCCGTGGATTCCTGCGGATCCGGGCCGGAAGCGCTCGAATTGGCCGACCTCTATCCGTACGATTTAATCGTCCTGGACCTCATGCTCCCCGGACTGGACGGTCTGGCGGTCTGCCGGGAATTGCGCCGCCAGGGCCTGTGGATGCCGGTGTTGATGCTCACCGCCCGGGATACGCTGAAGGATAAAATCACCGGACTGACCGAGGGAGCCGACGATTACCTGACCAAGCCATTTTCTTTCGAGGAGCTGCTGGCCCGCATTCGCGCCTTGTTTCGCCGGAGCCGGGATTTTCGGCCGGGATCCCTTTCCGTGGCCGACCTGGAAATCGATCCGGTCCGGAGGATCGTCAAGCGGGGGGGCCGCCGCATCGACCTGACCGGAAAAGAGTATGCCCTGCTGGAATACCTCGTCCGGAACAAGGACCGGGTCGTCTCCTCCACGATGGTCCTCGAGCATGTCTGGGACATGAATTACGAAGGGAGCGGCAACGTCGTCAACGTCTTCCTCAACCGCCTCCGGGACAAGATCGACCGCGGAGCGGAGCGGAAGCTCATTCGGACCGTCCGCGGCCACGGCTTCACGGTCGGAGAAATCGATGAGAATTAACTCCCTCCGCTTCAAGCTGACTTTGTGGTACCTGGTCCTGCTCGGCCTGATCATCGCCGCTTCGGGGATTTTCCTTTTTCAGGTCCTCAAGGAAAAGCGGCTCACGGAGTTCGACCGGGGGTTGCGGAACAGGGCCGGAGCTCTGGCCGAACGCTGGGAGAGAACGCGCGGCTTGACCTGGGAGCAGGCCATCGCCGAGACCCAGGAAGGTCCGGATCGTCCCTTCATTCGTGTCGAGACGCTCGTTTATCCGGGATCGCGGGGCTCCTCAACCGCCAAACCCGCCGTCCGCTCGGCGAATGTTCCGGAGAACGCCTTTCTCTTCCCCAAGGAAGCCTACGACCGGGCTTTTCGGACGCTGGGGGGGCTGCCCCTCTTCCTGACGATCCGCGATCCGCGGCTCCCGTCGGGTCCGGTCCGAACCGTCCTGCGTCCGGTTTCCCATGACGAGGTGCTTCAGTACGGCGAAGTCCCCAAGGCCTGGAACGAGGACATGCGCGGCCTGGGCCTCCTGATGCTGGCCGCCGGAGGAATTCTTCTCGGCCTGGCCTTTGCCGGGGGAAGCCTCATCATCCGCAAAGCCCTGGGCCCTGTCCAGGACATCGTCCGGACGGCCCGGAAAATAACCGCCGACGACCTGTCTCTCCGACTCCCCGCCCGCCGCCGCAAGGACGAGATCGGCGAACTGGTGGACACGTTCAACGGAATGATCGCCCGCCTGGATGAATCCGTTTCCAATATCCGCCGTTTTTCCGGCGATGTTTCCCACGAGCTCCGGACCCCGCTCACGGCCATCCGGTCCGAAATCGAAGTCCTCCTGCGGAAGAAACGCGCTCCCGAAGAATACCTCGCCGCCCTCCGGAGCGCCCTCGAGGAGACGGGGAGACTGGAAAAAATCGTCAATGACCTCCTTTTTCTCTCCCGCCTGGAAACCGTCGAAGGAAATTCCTTCGAAGGGGACATCCGCCTGGAAGATCCCGTTTCCGCCGCCTACGGGCGGGCCGCCGCCTCGGCCAGAGGAAAAGGACTCCAGCCGACGCTTCGGATCGTCGAAAGCGTTCCTGTCCGGGGGAATCCGGACATCCTCGAGCGCCTGGCCGCCAACTTGATGGAGAACGCCGTCCGCTACACCCCGCCCGGCGGCCGGATGGACGTGACCGTGGACCGGGAAGCCTCAGGGGCCGGACGGATCGTCGTCGCCGACACCGGGATCGGCATCCCGCCGGAGGCCGTGCCGGGAATTTTCGACCGCTTCGCGGTCGTCGACGCGTCGCGCTCGAAGGAGACGGGCGGAGCCGGCCTCGGGCTTTCCATCGTCAAACGGGTGGCCGACCTTCACCGGGCGACGATCGAGATCGAGAGCCGGGAGGGAGAAGGTTCGCGGTTTGTCGTTCGATTTCCGGCGGTCTGAGCGGCCGGGCGGTTCGGCCGGGGGCGGCCGCCGTCGGACGGATTATTTCCGCAGATAAGCCAGGGCCTGGAGTGCGGCGACGCAGCCTTCGCCCGCGGCCGAAACGACCTGGAGGCCGCCGCAGGTCAGATCGCCCGCGGCATACACTCCGTCGAGGTTGGTCCGCTGAAAACGATCGACGGAGAGGCATTGCTTGTGGTCCATGGCCAGCCCGGATTTTTCGAACAGAGGCCCGGTCGGGACCTCCCGGAAGATGAAAACCGCGGCGATGTCCAGCGCTTGCTCGCCGGCCGTCGTCGTCAGGATGACTTTTTCGACATTCTTTTCGCCGGCGATTTCCTTGATCGCGGCGTCCCCATAGACCGGAATCCCGAATTTCTCGGCCTTCGTAAACGCTTCCTCCAGCCCGGCCGGATCCTTGACCTTGCCCGGAATCCAATGGACCCGGACTCCGGTTTGATGCAGGATCCAGACGTCTTCGACAGCTTCGGGCGTATGGCCGTAGGCGGCCACGTCTTTTCCCTTGTAAAGCGGACCGTCGCAGACGGCGCAATAGCTCACACCGTAGCCGAGAAGCCGCTCCTCGCCCGGGATCTGGCGCGACTTGGCAAACGGCTTGCCCGTGGCCAGGATGACGGCCCGGGCGGAGATGAAGGAATCGGTGGTGGAAACATATTTGGGCGATGATTCGAGGGACAGGGCGATGGTGTCCCCTTTGACGAATTCGGCCCCGAAATTTCTGGCCTGGTCCCGGAACCGGGCCAGAAGGTCGTTGCTGTTGATCGAAATGAAGCCCGGATAGTTTTCCAATTCATATCCGAGGGAGAGGCGCGAGGTAGCCCTCTCGCCTTCGAGGACGAGAGTCTTTTTCCCGGCCCGGGCCGCGTAAATGGCCGCGCTCAAGCCGGCCGGCCCGGCTCCGATGATCAGGATATCGGTCGAATAATTTTCCATGGCCTCTCTCCTCTCACCGTCCATTATAAAGGATTGCGGGAGGGTTGTCTTTACCCGGAAAGGGACCGGCGGCATTGACTTTACCCCCTCCCCGGTCTAAAGTTCCCGCGTGGTCCGTCACCGTTTTTTCACAGCCGCGGCCGCGGCGCTCGGCCTCGCCGTGCTCGCCGTTCCGCTTTTTTCCGGGCCGGGCCGCCCCGGCGCCTTCGTCCTTTTCTCCACCCAGGTCCTCGACTTCCAGAGGGACTTGACCGCCAACCGGACGCTCTGGCATTTCGATAAATCCTTCCGCGTCCCGCGGATGGGCCGGGATGTCGCCCTGGCCGTTGGAATCGGCGGGAAAACCCGCGGCGGAACCTGGGAGGTGTCGTTTCTCCATTCCACTCAGATCGCCCGGTTCGAGGACGGCAACCGGACGGCGACATTCCAGGCCCTTGAGCTGAACGGCCGCTCGTTCTTTTTCAAGAAGCTCTTCGTCCATCCTTATTTTCAGGGCGGGATTTCGATCCCGTTCATCCGGCTGGAAAACGGCGCGGCCTACGAGGGAAACATCTCCAATGCCGCCTATTTCGGGGCGGGACTCAATTTCGGCGCGGGCTTGCTTTTTGAAATCGGCCCATCCGTCATCTTGAACGCCGGGGCCCAATACCGCTGGATCGGATTTCTCTACGCTTTCGGCGGAGGAAAGGGCCGGGACATCAACAATCTCCGCCTCGAATACCTCGGACCGGAGTTGGGGCGTTTGCTCCGGACGGATACGGTGACCTTGACGGTCGGTTTGGGATTCATCCTCTAGGAGGGAGGCATGAGAAGATCGGCGCCACAGACCGCGGGATTCGTTCCCCTCCTCGGTCTTTTGATCCTGGCCGGAGGAACGGCCTGGGCCTGCAAGAAGGGCGAAGCGCCCGACCCTCGAGCCGCGATCTCAACCGGAGCAAACGAACGAACGGCTCCCAAAACCGCGGACTTCTCCGGCTGGATTCCCTTTTCCTCCGAGGAGGCGGGATTTTTCGTTCGGACACCCGTCATCTTCAGTCAAAACACCGAGGTGACACCGACGGATGCCGGCGAGATCCGGCTCCTCCGCTTCACCGCCCAGCCCGATTTCCGCCGCCTTCATCTCATCGTCGTCAACCGAATGCCCGAGGCGCTTCTTCTCGGACGGAATCCGGTGGAACTGCTCCAGGGCGCGCGCGAAGGCATCCTCGCCCAATTTTCGGGCACGGTCGTCTCGGAGAGACAGATGGTGCTGGACGGAAACGCCGGGCTGGAATTGAAGCTGACGGGAACCTCTCAAGGATTGAGCGTTTCGGTCGTCAGCCGGGTTCTTTTGGCCGGAACCAGCCTCTATCAGCTGTATGTGATCGCCGAAAAAGGATACGAGGACGAGGCCGCGGTTCGGTACTTTCTCGACTCGTTCCAGCTGAAATAGCATGGAGTTGAATCATCCTGCGGCCGCCGTTTTTGTCCCCGACGGGACGCCGGCCGATGCCGCGTTCCGGCGAATCAGCCATCTCGGAATCGGCGCCCACCAGGATGACCTGGAGATCATGGCCTTTCACGGCATCGCCGCCTGTTACGGGAAACCGGATCGATGGTTCGGCGCCGTCATCTGCACATCCGGGAGCGGCAGCCCTCGGTCAGGCGCCTGGGCCGGCTGCCGGGACGAGGAGATAGCCCTCCTTCGAAAGGCCGAACAGGAAAAAGCCGCCCTCATGGGAGGATACGGCGTCCTGGCTCAATTGGCCCATCCCAGCGCCGTCGTCCGAAATACCGCCGATGAATCTCTTCCGCGGGATCTCGACCTTATCTTCGGCCGCTGCCGGCCCGAAGTCGTCTACACCCACAATCCGGCCGATAAACATGAAACCCATGTCGCCGTGTCGCTCGCCGTCCTGGATTCGCTCCGGCGGCTTCCGGCCGAACGCCGGCCGGGCCGCGTTCTCGGTTGCGAAGTGTGGCGGGCGCTGGATTGGCTGGACGATGCGGACAAAGTGCCGCTGGATGTCGGCGGCCGGGCGGACCTGGCCGCGGCCCTCGTCAATATTTTCGAATCTCAAATCGCCGGCGGAAAGCGGTACGATTTGGCGACGATTGGCCGGCGACGGGCCAACGCCAGCTATTTCCGGTCCCATGGGACGGATGAAGCCGAAGAGCTGTCTTTCGCCATGGATCTGACGCCGCTTCTGACCGACCCGACACGCGACATCGCCGGATACGTCCTGAGCCTCATCGACCGATTCCGCTCCGATGTCGCCGCCAAAATCAAAGCGTTCCGCCGGTAATCCCGCCGATCGGACGATCCGCCGCAAAGTCCGCGTTCTTCTTGACAGCCTCACCAGCCGGGAACAGAATTCCGCCTCATTTATATTTGCTCGGAGGTTTCCATGCCGAATCCCGCCGATATCCTTTCCGGACTGACGACGATCGCCTCTCGCGGCCTTCCTCTGGCCATCGTCTGGCATGTCCTCCTCGCCGCGGCGATCATCGCCTTGCTTCTCGGCCGGCGTCCCGGTCGCCGCTCGGGCGCGGTCGTTCTCTCCCTGCCTCTTCTCTCCGTCGCCGTCCTGGCCTGGATTCACGGCAATCCTTTCAACGGGATCGTCTTCGCCTTGTTTGCCGCGCTTCTCGCCGCTCTCGGTCTCCGGCTTCCGAAAGAACCGATTGTTCAGCCGGCGCGGTGGCAAACGGCGGCCGGCGCATTGATGATCGCCTTCGCCTGGTTCTATCCCCACTTCGTCCCGGGGGCTTCCCGGCTCGCTTATTTCTATGCTCCCCCTCTGGGCCTGATCCCTTGTCCGACGCTTGCCATGGTTGTGGGATTCGCCTTGTTGGCCAACGGATTCTCGTCGAGGGTCTGGTCGCGGACGCTGGTCGTCCTTGGCTTGTTTTACGGACTCTTCGGAGCTTTCCGTCTCGGCGTCGGGATCGACGCGATCCTCCTGGCCGGAGTTTTCGCCTTCGGCGTCCAATCCCTGGGCCTGAAAAAGCGAGATCCGGCCCCGGCCGGCCGCTGACCGCTCCCGCCGGACGGAACTCCGGCCCCGTCTATTTTTTCAGGTGCCTGGCGAAGAAAACGTCGGCCGCCTCGAAGACTTCGAGCCACTTGGCGTGGACCAGGAAGTCGTGGACTTCGTCAGGAAAGATGATCAGCTCCATCGGCACTTTCCGGGCTCGCAAAAGCTGGACCAGTCCGGTCGTCTGGCTGAATTCGACATTCCGGTCGTCATCGCCGTGAACGAGAAGAACGGGAGACGTCCATTGGTCGATCGAGGCGATGGGCGATGACCGGAAGGACGTGCTCTCGACGTCCAGGCTGGTTCCCCAGAGATGAACTCCGGCGATGTCCACGCCCGCTTTGAAGATATCGCTGTTTCGAGCCAACCCCATGGCCGTCAACAATCCGCCGTAGCTCAGGCCCCAAAGGCCGATTCGTTCAGGATCCACGTCGGGCCGCGACTGAAGGTACCGGGCCGCGGCCAGGACATCAAGATATTCGCTCGAACCCTGGCTCCCCCGGTTGGGGGCCGTCCGGAACTTTTGTCCGTAACCGATTCCGGACCGGTAATTCACGCTGATAACCACATACCCGCGGCTGGCGAAGTATTCGTTGACGGCATAAGCCATGTGGTAGAAGTACATGTACTGGTAACCGAGGAGCATCTGCCGCATCGGGCCGCCGTGAGTGAAGAGGATGGCCGGACGCCGCTCGCCCGGTTTGAGGTCGCGCGGAATCCAGACCTGATTGTGAAATTCCAGTCCGTCCTCGGCCTTGAGAACCACGCTTTCCGGAACGACATGATCGGCCGCCGGGAAGTCGGCGGGAAGCGAGGTGATCACCCGGGCTTCGCCGCCGGAAACAGGGACGAGGGCCACGGAACGCGGATGCGCGGCGTCGCTCCAGAAGACGGCGACCAGGGAGCTTCGGCCGCCGAGGGCCGCCGGTTCGGTTTCAATCCCGTCGCCTTTGGTCAGTTGTTTTCCGACTCCCGGGCCGCCCGAAGTCGGCGACGACCAAAGATCCCGCCGGTCGATATCACCCGCATTGGACGTGTAGAAGAGGGTTTTCCCGTCCGGCGAATAACCGATGAATTCGGCTTCCCCTTCTCCGGGCGTCAGGTTGACCGGGAGAGCGCTGGCCGTCGCGGAAGACGGAGCGGCCGGCACCGACCAATAATGCCGCCAATTGTCCCGCTCGAGCAGGAACACCAACGATTCGCCCGCCCAGACGATTTCCCGAAGCTGCCGCCAGGAGGAATCGCCGGACGGCTCGGTCCAGACTCGGGCTCCTTCGCCGGTTGCGGCGTCGGCCGTCCAGAACGTCAGGGCCGATCCGTCTTCGAACTTCGCTTCCGCAAATCCGGGGCCGCCGGCGTTTTGCGGCGGCCGGGGCGATATCAACGGAAGGGGCGCCGTCTGGGGGGCGTTGGCGGGATTGCGGAGCGGAGCTTCGGAACCCGGAAACCGGACCGGAAAACCACCGCGCCGGCCGGCGCTCGGCTGGTTGGCCGGAGCCGTATTCCAGGCGAACGGTTGTCCCGGGCGGCGGATGAAGGCGACTCTCTTTCCGTCCGGCGACCAGGTCGGGCTCGAATCCCGGTCGACCGACGGGGCGAGATAAATGATTTTCCGCGCGGCGAGATCATAAATGCCGATGAAGCTATGGTCCCACCGATCGCTGGTGAAA
>CAYPKX010000093.1:0-11977 GCA_964411395.1 uncultured Eubacteriales bacterium
GGCCGAGGCATAGAGACGGCACGCTTCTTTCAGGGCGGTATAGGAGCCGCGGGCGGCCAAGGTTCCGGCGCTTTGGACCGCCTGAAGGTCATCGGGTGCGGCGGCCGATTGGACGGCGTCTTTCACCGCCGGTCCGCAAGCCGAAAGCGCGCAAACCGCAGCCAGGATCAGGATCGATTTTTTCATTTAGGCCTCTCGTACTATGGTCTACGCCGCAGCGGGGCGAAATGCTTATCCGCCGCGTCCCGATCCCCTCGCTCTCTTCGCCGCCTCAGTGTAGACCGAACGGAATCGGGAATCAAGGACGCCGGACCGGGCCGGGGTTTCTTTTCTTTTCCCGGCCTTTTCCCTATACTTCATTCATGAAACAGAGCCGGATGTTCCCAGCGGCGGGCTCAGCGGCCGTCGTCTGGATGTGCCTGGCCTTCTTCGGCCCGGCTCAACTTGCCGCAGACGCGGCGGATCCGGGCGCCGTCTCTCCGCGGAATCTCCTTCTCATCACCATCGATACTCTTCGCCCGGACCGGCTCAGCTGTTACAGCCCGGCCTATCTTAAAACGCCGGCCATCGACGCCCTTGCGGGCGCGGGCGTTCTTTTCGAACGAGCCTTCGCCCATACGCCGCTGACGCTCCCGTCCCACGTCAATATTCTCGTCGGCGCGGCCCCCCCGTTTCACGGCATCTCCGACAATTCCAAATCCCGGCTCGGCCCGGGATTCCTCACCCTGGCCGAACATCTCAAGGCCGCGGGCTTCGCCACCGGAGCGTTCATCGGGGCTTTTCCCCTGGATTCCCGGTTCGGCCTCGACCAGGGCTTCGACGTTTATGACGACTCCTTTCCCTTCCGGGCGGCAAATCCCTCGGCCTATTCGGAGCGGAAAGCGGAGGACGTCCTGAAGGCCGCCGAGGCCTGGCTATCGGGACGGACAGGGAAATGGTTCTGCTGGATTCACATCTGGGACCCTCATGCGCCTTACCAAGCGCCCGAACCCTATTCCTCAAGATTCAAGAATGATCCCTATTCGGGCGAAGCGGCCTACGTCGACGCTTCCCTGGGCTCGTTTTTCGACTTTTTAAAGTCGAAGGACCTATGGAATTCGACGCTGATCGCCTTGACCGCAGACCACGGCGAAGCGCTGGGCGAACACGGAGAAATGACCCACAGTTTCTTCGCTTACAACAGCACCCTCCACGTCCCGCTGATTATCGCCGGGCCGGGAATTCCCCCGCTCCGGACCTCCCAACCCGTGGGCCATGTCGACCTGTTTCCCACGCTCTGCCGGTCGCTGGGAGTTTCCGTCCCGGCCGGGCTCCAGGGCCTTCCCCTCCAGCCGGTCTGGGAGGGGAAAACGCTTCAGAGCCGGCCGATTTACTTCGAAGCCCTGGACGCTTATCTGAACAGCGGCTGCGCGCCGCTCTACGGGTACATCGAGGGAGGATGGAAATTCATGGATTCGCCGATTCCGGAGCTCTACGACCTGAGCCGGGATTTCGACGAAAAGAAGAATCTGGCCTCCGGAAACAACCTGGCCCCTCACCGGAAGAAGATGAACGATTTGCGGTCGAGTCTTATTTCCGCCGCGGCCGGTTCTGCAGCCCGAACGGTGGACCGGGAAACCCGGGATCGTCTGCGCAGCCTGGGTTACATTGTCGGAACCGGCGGCCCGGCCAGGACCTCATTCGGCGTTGAAGACGACGTGAAGCGCTTTCTTCCCTTCCAGCAGAAGCTCGAGGAGGCAATCCTGTCGACCTCCGGGGGCGACACAAAAACCGGCCTCCGGCTCTTCGAAGAGCTCGTCCGGGACCGCAAGGATTTTATCGCCGCCTATACCTTTCTGGCCCAGGCCTTGATGGCTGAAGGCCGGAGCGGAGACGGCCTCCGGGTTCTGGACGCGGGCTACCGGGCCAATCCGGAGAACTACGATATCCTGAAATCGTACGGAACGGCCCTTCTCCAATCCGGACAGGGAGACCCGGCCATCGGCCTCTTCGAAAAAGCCCTCGGGCTCATCGACGACGACCCGGAGGTGTGGGACAATCTGGGGCTGGCCTATTTTCAAAGGAACGACTTCGCCAAGGCTCTTGAATATTACCGCAAAGCGCTCGATCTGGACCCGACGTTCGCCTTCGCCTATTCCAACCTGGGCATCCTTTATCTGGCCCGGCCGTCGGATAAAGCCCGGCGGCCGGAGGATCTCCGGTCGGCTCTGGAGAACCTGAACCGGGCCGCCGCCCTGGATCCGGCCCTGGCCATCGCTTTCCGCGGCCTGGGAGTCGCGTACAAGGAATCGGGAAAGACCGCCGAAGCGATCGCCTCCTGGGAAAAGGCCGTTTCCCTCAATCCCGGGGACGGTTATTCCGTCAACAGCCTGGCCTCAGCCCTCCTGGAGACGGGACAATCCCAACGGGCCCGTAAGGCTCTGGAGACCTTTCTTCGAATTCCCGAACCCGCCCGCTCTCCGGCCGACACCGCCCGGGCCCGCGAGCTGCTCGCCAAAATTAAATCGTAGCCGGCCGGTTCCCGCCGCGGCATTCGCGGCCGCAGCCGCGTTTGCAATCACAGCGCCCTTCGCATAGGATATTTTTTCTCGACTGCGAAACCGATACTCGTAACGGAGGGATCATGAAGACCACACGATCACGACATGTCCGGCTCCTGGCCGCGGTTTGGCTTCTCGTCTTCAGCGGCGTTGCGGCGGCCGGTCAAAATCCGGCCGGGCTGAAGCCCATCGGGCTCCGGGACATTCTCGCCTGGCGGTCGATCAGCGGGCCGGCCGTTTCCGACGACGGCTCCTGGTTCGCTTGCCGGATCTCGCCCCTCCAAGGCAACGGCGAGGTCCTCTTCAAGAGGACCGACGGGAGCAAGGAATACAAGTTCCCGGCCGGTGAAGGCCGGACGGGCGCCGTGGCCGTCTCGACCGACGGTCGTTTCGGCGCTTTCCTCGCCAATCCCGACGCCGCCGAAGCCCGGCGCCTTCGCCGGGACCGGAAACCGATGCCCCTCCAAGCCGTCCTCGTCAATCTGTCCGACGGGACCAAAGTCGAATTCGAAAAGGTCAGAGCGTTCGCCTTCTCCTCGGAAAATCCCGGCTGGATCGCCCTCCACAAATCAGCTCCGGAAGGCCAGGCCCGGGAAAAGGAGAAATGGACCGGAACCGACCTGATTCTCCGCGAGCTGGCCACGGGCAAGGATCTCGTCCTCGGCAACGTCGCCGAGTTCGCCTTTGATAAGAAAGGAAGTCGATTGGCTCTCCTGATCGATGCCTAC
Source organism: uncultured Eubacteriales bacterium (assembly GCA_964411395.1). GTDB lineage: Bacteria > Acidobacteriota > Aminicenantia > Aminicenantales > UBA4085 > JAAZPG01. The sequence goes on from CAYPKX010000093.1 coordinate 3,269, forward strand.
GGCCAGGCCGGAAACGGCCTTCTCCTCCGGGACATGGCTTCCGGGACCGTCGTCCCGCTCGATTCCGACAAAGCTTCCTACCAGCGGCTGGCCTGGGCGGAGGATGGCGCGGCTCTGGCCTGTCTTAAGGGCAGGGAGAGCAAGGAGGCCGAGGATAAAACCTTTGCCGTGGTCGGCTTTACGGGCTTCGCCCCGCCCGGACCGAAAAAAACCGTCTACGATCCCCTGGACGATAAAAGCTTCCCGGCGGACATGACCGTCAGTCCGAACCGGACGCCCCGCTGGACCGAAGACCTCCAGGCGCTCCTGTTCGGCATTCACCCGTTAAAAAAGAAGAGCGCCGAGGCGGCTCCCGGCGGGCCCGGCCCGGGGACCGACGCAGCCGCGCCCGGCGGCGGCGCCGAAGCCGACGAAGACATTCCCGACCTCGTTCTCTGGCACGGGGCGGACAAGCGGCTCCAGTCCCAACAGCAGGTGGAAGCCGGCCGCGATAAGAATTTCAGCTACCTTTCTGTCTACCGGGTCAAGGATAATAAATTCATCCGCCTGGCCGACGACACTGTTCGCGACGTCACCCCCGCCCCGAAAGATCGGTACGCCGTCGGACGGGACGTCCGGCCCTACGAGCTGGACAGAAATCTCGACGGCCGGGAATATGAAGACATCTACGTGATCAATCTTGCCAGCGGAGCCCGCACCCTCGCTTTGAAAAAAAGCCGCTGGACCGGCCCGGTGTCCCCCGACGGAACCCGGTTGCTCCATTATGAGGACGGCGTGTACTTCGTTTACGACATGGCCGCCGGAAAATCCGTTCCCGTCTCGAAAGACATTCCGGCCAATTTCGTTGACGAGGATGACGACCATAACGTCACAAATCCGCCCGATGCGACAATCGGTTGGATGAAGGACGGACGGACCGTCCTCCTTTCGGACGGCTGGGACATCTGGGCCGCCTCCATTCAGGGCGGAAAGGGCGTCAACCTGACCGTCAACGGCCGCCGGGACGGCCTCCGCTACCAACGCCGGATGCAGCTGGACCGGCAGGAAAAGGGCATCGATCCGGAAAAGCCGATGTACCTCCTGACCTACGGCGAATGGACGAAGAAGGGCGGAATATCCCTCATTGAAAAGGGCAAGCCCGAACCGAAAGTCCTGCTCTGGGACGAGGCCGCGTTCGGACAGATCCTGAAGGCGGGGAAAGCCGAAACCTATCTCTTCACCCGGGAAACCTCGCGCGACTTTCCGGACTGGTACGCCGCGGGTCCGGCCCTGACAGGCGCTGTCCGCCTGACCGAGGCCAATCCCCGGCAAAAGGAGTATCTCTGGTCGAGCGGCCAAATTCTCGTCGATTACAAGATCGATCCGGCCAGCGGAAAATCCGACCGTCTCCAGGGGGCGCTCTTCCTGCCGGCCGATTATGAGAAGGGGAAAAAGTACCCGACCATCGTTTACTATTACGAAAAGACGTCCCAGTCCTTCAACCGGTATATCGCCCCCACGGCCAACGGATTCAATAAATCCGTCTATACGAGCAACGGCTACGCCGTCTTCTATCCCGACATCACCTATAAGCTCAACGACCCGGGAATGAGCGCCGTCTGGTGCGTGCTCCCGGCTCTCGAGGCGGCCGTGGCCACCGGCGTGGTCGACCGCTCCAAGGTCGGTCTCCACGGGCATTCCTGGGGAGGATACCAAACCGCTTTCCTGGTCACCCAGGCCGACTTCGCCGCAGCCGTGGCCGGGGCGCCGCTGACGAACATGATCTCCATGTACAGCTCGATCTATTTCAACTCGGGCAGCGGCAATATGGCCATCTTCGAAAGCAGCCAGGGGCGCTTCCTCGGCGGCTATTGGGACAATCTCGAGGCCTACCAGAGGAATTCTCCCGTTTACCATGCGGCCCGGGTCAAAACCCCGTTGATCATCCTCCACAACGACAAGGACGGAGCGGTCGATTGGAACCAGGGCATCGAGTACTACAACACCCTTCGCCGGATGAAGAAGCCGGTCATCATGTTCCAGTATGTCGGCGAAAACCACGGCCTGGCCAAGGCCGCCAACCAGCGGGATTACACCGTCCGGATGAAGGAATGGTTCGACCACTGGCTGAAAGGCCAACCTGCCCCGGCCTGGATGACCGAGGGTGTCTCCCACCTGGACCTGAAGGATCATCTCAAGGAACGGTCGAAGCTCTGGAAGCCGGAGGAAAAGAAAGAACCGGAAAAGAAGACGGAGAAGAAAGAGCGGCCGGGAAACGGGTCGTAAAAACGGAGGCGCTGGCTGTCGAGGCGCCAAGGTTTGAAAAGGAAGCGGGGCTCGAAAAAACCTCTCCAGCCAGCAATCGGATTATAACGGAATTAAAAAGGAAAAGTCAAAAAGAAAACCCTCCGGCGCTCAAGGCGTCGAGAGGAGACGACCGACGACTTCAAGAAGCAGTTCTGTTTTGATCGGTTTGTCGATAAAATCATCCGCCCCGGCGGCCTTGGCTTCCCGGACCAGGACCGGATTTTTGAGCGCCGACATCACGATCACGCGGGTTCCGGCCAAGTCAGGGTCGGTTTTGACTTGTTGGCAGACCCCGATCCCGTCGACGATGGGGATCAGAAGATCGGTGAGAACGAGATCCGGCTGTTCCCATTTGACCAGAGCGAGGCCCTCCTGGCCGTCGTGGGCGCCGAACGTTTCATAGCCGTTGCGGCTCAGGATTTCGGTTAAGAGCTTCCGCGTCACCTTGTCGTCATCGATCACAACGATTTTTTTGGCCATGGCCTTCCTCGCCTGAAAATGTATTGTAACCGAACGCCGGAAGAGAAACCAGACAATGAAAGTTTTTTCTCTTGACTTATCACATTTTTATTATATAATGTAATTGTTATGATTAAAGCTTCCAAGAGCCGAAAAACCGAAGAGGACACGTCCCAAAGTCTGGACCTGGCCGTCCGGCTGTTCAAGGCCCTGTCCCATCCCGCCCGGGTCAGGATCGCCGCTCGCCTCCTTCGGGGCGATTGCTGCGTCTCGGAAGCCCGGGACGTTCTGGGGATCTCCCAGCCGAACGCCTCCCAACACCTGAAAATCCTGAAAGAAGCGGGCTTGATCGCCGGCCGGCGCCAGGGAACAAAAATCTGCTACCGCCTGGCCGATCCGCGCCTCGCCCGGATTCTGCATATTTTATTTTCCGAGGAGAACGAACGATGAGCAACGTCAAAGAAACCAACGAAGCCCAATTTCCGGCTGAAGTCCTGAAATCCGCCCAGCCGGTCGTTGTCGATTTCTGGGCCCCCTGGTGCGGCCCCTGCCGGATGATGGCCCCTGTCCTGGACGCCACCTCCAAAAAATTCGAGGGAACGGTCGGATTCTACAAGCTCAACACGGATGAGAACGGCACGCTGGCCGCATCCTTGAACATCATGGCGATTCCCACCCTGATCATCTTCAACGAAGGCCGGGAAGTCGATCGCATCGTCGGGCTGGTCACCTCCGACGTCCTGGAAAGCAAGCTTAAGGCCGTCGCCGCGGCGCCGAAGAGCTGAGCCTTCCCGGATCACCCTTTCGGGCCCGAACACGTCCGTTCCGGGCGTCTCGGCCGATGTCCGGCTCCGCCGGCCTTTGATTTGACAATGGCCGATTTTAATCTATATTAATTCTGTAGGATTAATGTAAACAGGAGACGGCCATGACCCATAGGACGAAAATTCTGATCCTGGCGGCCAGCTTCCTGCTGGCCGAGGCCGGGTGGAGAGGTGTCCGGGCCCTGCTTTCCGCCGGCTCGCCCGCTCCGTTTCTTCAAACGACTCAAGGAGGCGCGACCATGGCTCCGACCGTTCAGAAAAGCCGCGAGGACTGGAAAAAAACATTGCCCGCCGATACATACAAAGTGATGATCGCCTGCGGGACCGAGCCTCCCTGGAGCGGAAAATATAACGACTTCTGGGAACCCGGCAACTACCACTGCGCGGCATGCGGGGCCCTCCTTTTCAATTCCGAGGCCAAATACGAGCATGGGACGGGCTGGCCCAGCTTTTTCGAGACCGCGGCCCCCGACGCCCTGTCCTATCTCGAAGACCGATCGGCCGGAATGGTCCGGACCGAGGTGAAGTGCGCCGCCTGCGGCGGCCACCTCGGCCACGTTTTCGACGACGGCCCTCCCCCGACCGGCCGCCATTACTGCATCAACTCGGCGGCCATGGAGTTCCGGAAAACGGAGTCCGCGGCCGTTGCGGCCGGGACGGAAACGGCGTCATTCGCCGCCGGCTGTTTCTGGGGCGTTGAGGAAAAGTTCGGCCGGCTGCCCGGCGTCCTGTCGACGGAAGTCGGTTATACGGGCGGACGGACGCCCAATCCGACCTATGAGCAGGTGTGCAGCGATACCACCGGCCACGCCGAAGCGGTCCGGGTGGTCTTCGATCCCTCCCGGATTTCCTATCCCGACCTCGTCCGGGCCTTTTTCTCCTTCCACGACCCGACCCAGCTCAACCGCCAGGGACCGGATAGAGGGACCCAGTACCGCTCGGCGATTTTCACCCATTCCGAGCAACAGCGAAAGCAGGCCGAGGCCGTGAAAGCCGAAGTCGCCGCCTCGGGGCGGTTTCGAAAAGACGTCGTGACCGAAATCCGTCCGGCCGGACTGTTCACCCGGGCCGAGGAATACCACCAGAAATACAACCAGAAGAACAAGAGGTCCTGTTTCTTCTGAGCCGGAGTCCCCGCTGCGTTGAATCCCGGGTCCGCTTCGGGTAGAGTATTCCCCGGGTTCAACAGGCGATGACGCTGACTTCCTCGATCGAAATCAACGACCGGTTCAGAGAGGCTCTGGCCTGGATGGAGGACTCCGACCGGTCCGTCTTCATCACCGGGAAGGCCGGGACCGGCAAATCCACGCTTCTCGAATATTTCCGGGAAACCACCCGCAAGCGGATCGCCGTCCTGGCCCCGACCGGGGTGGCCGCCCTGAACGTCCGCGGCCAGACCATCCATTCCTTCTTCGGCTTCAAGCCCGACGTCACCCTGGAGAAGGTCCGCAAAGTCAACGCCAAGCGCTTTCCGGAAAAGGCCGCCCTTTACAAGCGCCTGGAAGCGGTCGTCATCGACGAGGCTTCGATGGTCCGGGCCGACCTTCTCGATTGCGTCGAAAAATTCCTCCGCCTCAACGGCCCCAAGTCCCGCCGGCCCTTCGGTGGTCTTCAGATGATCTTTATCGGCGACCTCTACCAGCTCCCGCCTGTTGTCGCCGGCGCGGAAAAACACCTCTTCACCCTGCATTACGAAACGCCCTACTTTTTCTCCGCCCACAGTCTTCTCAAGGACGGTTTCCGGCTGGAATTCGTCGAGTTGGAGAAAATCTACCGTCAAACCGAAGCCGATTTCATCGGCCTGCTTAACGCCATCCGCAACCGCTCCGTGACCTCCGAGGATATGGACCGCCTCAACTCCCGGTTCGACCCGGAGTTCGCCCCGGGGGAAGACGATTTCTATATCACCCTGACGAGCACCAACGACCTGGCCGCGGCCCGGAACCGCGAAAAGCTCGACCGCCTGCAAGGGCGGCGGTACGCCTACGAAGGCAGCATCGACGGGGAGTTCGAGCGCTCCTCGCTTCCGACCGACGAGCGGCTCGAGCTCAAGATCGGGGCCCAGGTGATGCTGCTCAACAACGATCCGGCCGGCCGCTGGGTCAACGGAACGATCGGCCGGGTCGCCGGCGTCCTTCGGGAAAAAGGCGAGGACGACCGGATCGTCGTCGATCTGTCCGAAGGAGGCGAAGTCGAGGTCAAGCCCAACATCTGGGAGCTGTTCCGCTTTTCCCTCAATCCGGAAAAAAACACGATCGAAAGCGAAGCCGTCGGCGCCTTCACCCAGTATCCGCTGAAGCTGGCCTGGGCCATCACCATCCACAAAAGCCAGGGAAAGACGTTTCCCAAAGTCGTCGTCGATATCGGCCGGGGGACTTTCGCTCACGGCCAGGTGTACGTCGCCCTCAGCCGCTGCACGAATTTCGCCGGCCTGGTCCTGAAAACACCCATCGGCAAATCCCACATCCGGACCGATTGGCGCGTTTCGAAATTCCTGACCCGGTTTCAATATGACCGGGCCGCGGAACGGATGTCGTACGCCGAAAAGAAGAAGCTCATTCTGGCCGCGATCGACGGAAACCGCGATCTCGAAATCGTCTATCTCAAGCCGGACGACACGAAAAGCCGGCGGCGGATCCGGCCGGAATCGGTCGAGCAGATGGAATATGCCGGGAAGCCGTTCGAGGGTGTCCGGGCGTATTGCCACGAACGCGAGGACATGCGGACGTTCCGGATCGACCGGATGCTGGACATCAAAACGGACTGAGGGCTCAGGAGCCGGTCAGCTCGCCCGTATCCCCCACGATCCAAGCCCCCTTGACGAACAGGTAGAGCATCGTCCGGGTGACCTCGCGGTCATTTTCGGATTTGTAGCGGATATCGACGATCATCCAATCGTCCAGGCCCTGATTGAGCATCTCCAGGGTTTGTTCGTTCGCCTTGGCGTATTTCTTTCCCCGGAATCGGCCGAGGATCTTCCGGTCGGAGCCGTAATTGCGGATCTGAACCGGAAGCGCGCCCCGGTTCTCGGCATCCGTCTTGATGAAGGCCTCGACATCGTTTTTGGGAGCGTAGGACTCGTCCACGATGACCCAGGCGAAAGCCTCCCCGCCGTCTCCCCCCGAACGGAGGGCCCGGTAGGCGAAATAGCCCCCGATCACGATTGCGTCGAAGGCCAGAAAGATCATCAGCCATTTGACTGTCTTGCTCATAAGCACCTCATCCTCGATTAGGTCGGCAGCGTCCCCTGGACGGCTTTGCGGATGTCCCGGTCGCGGGCGACTTTCCGGGCCGCTTCCTTCTGAATCAGCCGATAGCGATCGCTCGGCATCGGTTTGCGCCTGATGCGGGCCAGAAGATTCTCGACGCCGGCGGCCACGCCCGTCCGGCCGCTCGCCTCCTCGCCTCCGGGTCCGGCCGGCGGCGGCTCTTCTTCGCTTCCTCGTCCGAACAAATCTTTTTCCCGCGGCGCCGGATCGATCCTGGAAAACTCGTCATACTGGGCCTTGGACAGAAATCCGAGTGTCCGGAGCGTTCGGAGCATGGCCAGGGCGCTGACACCGAAATACCGCTTCAAGTAAAGCACCTGATCGTACGTGACGCGGACGGACCGGAAATCCTTTTCGATCATCTCCCGGATCTTGTCCGGAGGCATGAGAAAACGGGCGGCGAAGGCCTGGGCGAAGGGCTCCCGGGGATGGTAGAGCGAGGCGTACTCGTCCACAAAGACATCGGGGCTTTCGACCACCGGCCCTTCGCTCCGGTCCTTTAAATAGTGACAGTATTCATGCGCGGCGCTGAACGCCTGGCGGCCGAGCGATTGTCCGCTGTTGACCAGGGCGAAGGCCGCCTCCTTGGCTTCCAGGTAGATGAACACGCCGCTGACTTTCGAATCTTCGGGGAGGGGCATCCGATAAACCCGGCAGCCGTTGGACTCGATCAAGGCGAAAATATCGCGGATGGGTTCGTCGCCCAGGCCCAGACGCCTTCGCTCCTCATCGGCCATCCGTTCCGGAGAAAGGCCGCTGTAGAGAGGGGCCGTCTCCAGGCGCCGGCCGGTGATGCCCTCCAGGCGAAGATAGTCGTCGCAATACCGGCGGAAGCGCTGGAGCTCCTCCCGGGTCTTTTCGTCGACCGAATCCGCCCGGAACAACAGGGTGAACGCGTCGGGAGGGGCCGGTTTTTCATGGAAAAAATAGGTCAAATCGCGGTTGAGGAACGAAGCCAGCTTTTCGAGAGTGGCCATCGAAGGAGTCCGCTTACCGGCTTCCAGAAGAGAAATGTACTCGGAGGAAAGCCCGACCGCCCGGGCGAAAGCGCCCTGGTTGAGGTGAGCGGCTTCCCTGGCCTTACGGATCTTGTGGGGAAGGACGGTCTGCATTCTCTCCCTCCGTAAGCAGAACTTAACACACGGTTTCGGAAATTGTCAATACACGCCCGGGAATAAACAGACGGTTAAAAACGGCCGATTTTTCCCGCCGCAACCGCCCGCCACAGCCCGACATAGTCCAGAGCATGCCCTGGCAGGTGGGCGATTTCCTCAGCGGTCAGCTTGCGGGCGACGACGGCGGGCGAACCGAGGATCAGGTATCCTTCCGGGTAGGTTTTCCGGGGAGGGACCAGAGCGCCGGCCCCGACGATGGAGTTCGGCGGAATCACGGCCTTGTCCAGAATGATGGCGCCCATACCGATGATGCAGTTGGCCCCGATGGTGCAAGCGTGAAGAATCGCCCCATGCCCCACGGTGACATGGTCGGCCAGAACGGTCGGAAGGTTTAAATCGACGTGGACCGTGGAGTTGTCCTGAATGTTGGTGTTCTCCCCGATAATGATGTCCCCGACGTCGGCCCGGAGGACGCAGTTGTACCAGACGCTTGCTCCGGCCCCCAGGACCACCCGGCCGATCACGCGAGCGCCCTCGGCAATGAAGGTGTCGGGATGAACCTCGGGATTCCGGCCGGTAAAATCGAATTCCGTCATCGGGGCCTCCTCGGGATCGTCTGAGAAATCGAAAAGAACTGTCGGACCTCAAAGAGCATAATCGCGACCGCAGGACCTGTCAATCCGGGTAAATTGAAAATAAAGAAGCCAGCGAGAGGGATCGAACCTCCGACCTGCTGATTACGAATCAGCCGCTCTA
>CAYPKX010000094.1:0-11963 GCA_964411395.1 uncultured Eubacteriales bacterium
AGCCAGGGTGATTTCGACCACGCCAAGGTTGGAGGACAGATGTCCGCCGTTATGGGAAACGACGTCGAGGATTTCGGCCCGGATTTCTACGGCCAGCCGGTTCAAGTCATCGACCGAAAGGCCCTTTAAATCATCCGGGCCGTTGATTGTCTCCAGAAGTTTTTTCATATCCGTAAATGGAAATTATACCACGAAAACGAACCGGCGATGCGGCCGGGAAGCCGACGGAAAAGAGACCGACCGGCAGGTGGTCATCTTTATTAATATCTATATGTTACGTCGTTTTAAAACGGCAGCTCGTCGTCGCTGTCGACTTTTTTGACCTTGGAAGCCGGCTTTTTGGGGGCCGCCGCCGGAGCGGCGCCGGACGGCGCTTCGCCGCTTTCGGCGTCTTCCAGGCTGAAGGGCTCGGCCTGGACGCCGCCCTTGTCGTCCTTGAGGAGAATTTCGATCTTTTTTTCGGCTTTATCGAGCTCATTTCGGAGAAACCGGGCCAGCTTCACTCCGCGTTCGAAGCGGGCGAGGGAGTCGTTGAGGCTGAGGCCGCCTTTCTCCAACTCGTCCACGACTCGTTCGAGGTCGGCCAGGGCTTTCTCGAAATCGAGGTCCGGGGCTTTGTCTTTTTCTTTCATGGTGTTCCCTTCCCTTTCGCCGGGTCGGCGCAGACCGTGTCTTCAACCGGGCGAGCCGCATCGACGCTTCGAACGTCGGCCGTGAATTCGCCTTTTTGAAACGAAACGGCGACGCGTTCGCCCGGCTGCAGGCCGTCGATCCGGGTGAGCGGCGTCCGCTTCTCCCCTTCCCGCCAGACGACGGCATATCCTTTCTTTAGAACATCGAGCGGACTCTGAGCCTGGAGGGTGGCCGCGAGCCGCTCCCATTCCGCTGTCTTTTTGGCCAGAAACGACCGGAACGAACCCGTGATCCGCTCTTCGACCAGGGCCGCCCGGCCGGAGGCATCGGCCAGACGCCGCCCGAGGCCCGAGGCCATTCGCTCGACGGCCAGAGCGGCCCGGTTCTTTCCGTCGGCGATCCGGCGCCGTTCTTCATTGACCGAATCCCAGGCCCGGGAATCGAGTTCGTCGACGCGCTGGGCCAGGGTCAACAACCGCCGCTGAAAGGCGTGGAAGACGCCATGGCGGCCGAGCTCCTCGACGTCTCTCCGGGAGGACTGGAGGGCGAATCGCAGGGCCTGTTCGGCCCGGCGGCCGAAATTGTCGATCCGTTCGGCGAAGGCCTGTTCCTTCTCGACGACCATCTCGGCCGCGGCTGTCGGCGTCGACGCCCGGATGTCGGCGACAAAGTCGGCGATCGTGAAATCGACTTCGTGGCCGACCGCCGAGATGACCGGAATCGGGCAAGCGAAAATCGCCCGGGCGACGGGCTCCTCGTTGAAGGCCCACAGGTCCTCGATCGAACCGCCGCCGCGGCCGACGATGAGAACGTCGATATCGGGGCGTCCGCCCAGATATTCGATTCCCCGGACGATTTCGGCCGCTGCGCCTTCGCCCTGAACTCGGGCCGGATAAATCACGATCCGGACTTTGGCGAACCGCCGGTCGATCGTCCGAAGAATGTCGATCAGGGCCGCGCCCGTCGGCGAGGTCACGACGCCGATGGACTTTGGAAGAAGCGGAATCTTTTTTTTGCGCTCGGGGGCGAACAATCCTTCCCCTCGAAGCTTTTCCTTGAGCTGTTCGAACGCCAGCTGAAGGGCGCCTTTGCCCTTCGGTTCGACCTGGTCGACGATGAGCTGGTAGCTGCCCCGCGGGGGATAAACGTCGATCCGGCCGCGGCAAACGACCTGCTGGCCGTCCCGCAAATCGAATTTGAGGCGGGCGGCGCTGCTCTTCCAGAGGGCGCAGGAAAGAGAAGCGGCGGCGTCCTTGAGGGTGAAATAGATGTGGCCGGAGGGATGGCGGCGGCAATTGGAGATTTCCCCGACGACCCAGGCCTGCGGCACGGCGGTTTCCAGGGCGGCCTTGACGACCTGGGTGATTTCAGAAACGGTGTAGACGTGGTCGCGAAGAACGAGGCTGCCGTCGCGGACCAGGGCTTTCCCGCCGTTTTCCTCGGGCATTCATCCTCCCCCGACATTTTATTATTCGCGGCCGCGTTTCTCAAGACCCTGAATTGGTCCAGGAGATGGGTGACACAAAAAACCGAGATTCACGGCTATTCGATAAAGAAGATGTATCAGAACTGTTCGACGGAATCGCCCATGGCCGTAAATACCTCCCCTGATTCCCAAGGGTTGCGTTGGACCGCAAAGCCGGGAAGCGGTCGAGCCTCGCCCCCGTTTGGCATCCCGGTTCGGGTTGATTGGGTCGGATCGTCAGGAAGGCTGGGGAGGCGGTTGGACGAATAAAATCTCCCGGGTGATGGACAGGGCCCGGCCGGTCGCCGTTTCGATTTCGACGACGACACCGGTCAGATACGAACCGCCCTTTTCGGGTTCGAACCGGATCGGCCGCGACGTGAGAAATTTCTGGAGCGCCTGTTCCTTGCGGATGCCGATGACCGAATCGCGCGATCCGGCCATCCCCAGGTCGGTGATATAAGCCGTCCCGCCCGGGAGAACCCGCTCGTCGGCCGTCGGCACATGGGTGTGCGTCCCGACGACGGCCGAGACCCGGCCGTCCAGGTAGTATCCCAGGGCGACTTTTTCCGAGGTCGCCTCGGCGTGAAAATCGACCAGGATGCAGGGCGTTTCCTTTCGCAGCTCCGCGACGGCCGCATCGGCCGTCCGGAACGGATCCTCGATGGGCTCCATGAAGACCCGGCCCTGGAGATTTAAAACGCCCAGCTTCAAGCCGTTCGGACCGGAAACGACAACCGTGCCCTTGCCCGGAGCGGGCGCGGGATAATTGGCCGGACGGATGACCCGGGGCTCTTTCTCCATAAAGAGGATGCCCTCTTTCTTGTCCCAGATGTGATTGCCGCTGGTCAGGACGTCGACCATGGAGAACATCTCCCGGCCGACTTCCTCGGTCAAGCCGACGCCGCCGGCGGCGTTCTCGCCGTTGGCCACGACGAATTCCGGACGGTACCGGTCGCGCAAAACGGGAAGATGGCGGCGAAGCGCGTCCCGGCCCGCCCTTCCTATCACGTCGCCGATGACCAGGAGGCGAAACGACGGCGGAGGAACGGGCGCGCTTCCCGCGCTCCCGTTCGTCTGGCCGGCCGCGCCCGCCGGCCCCTGGTCCGGCTTATCGGGCATATTCGACCGCCCGCATCTCCCGGATGACCGTGACCTTGATCTGCCCGGGGTAATCGAGCTCGTTTTTAATCTTCGCCGCGATGTCCTTGGCGATCAGCCCGGCCCGGTCGTCAGCCACCTTGCCGGCGTCGACCATGATTCGGATCTCGCGTCCGGCTTGAAGGGCAAACGCCTTGGCCACGCCCTCGAAGGTCTTGGCCAGCGTTTCGAGCTTCTCCAGCCGCTTGATGTAATTTTCGAGGAGCTCGCGGCGGGCGCCCGGCCGGGCCGCAGACAGCGTATCGGCCGCCTGGACCAGGACCGCCTCGATCGACGGAAAATCGACGTCGCGGTGGTGGGAGGCGATGGCCGAGACCACCGCCTCATTTTCGCCGTATTTACGGCAGAGCTCGACGGACAGCTCGGTGTGGGTGCCTTCGACCTCGCGGTCGATGGCCTTCCCGACGTCATGAAGGAAACCGGCCCGGAGGGCCGTCTGGGTATTCAGCCCCAGCTCCTGGGCCATCGCCGCGCTCAGGAAAGCGACTTCCTTGGAATGCTGGAGGACGTTCTGGCCGTAGGAGGTCCGGAACTTCAGTTTTCCCATGAGCTTGATCAGCTCGGGATGGAGATTCTGGACGCGCAGCTCCATGGCCGCCGCCTCGCCATCCTGGCGGATCTTGTCTTCGAGCTCGGCCTTGACGTTTTCCACGACTTCCTCGATCCGGGCCGGATGAATCCGGCCGTCCAGGACGAGCCGTTGGATGGCCAGCCGGGCCGCTTCCCGGCGGACGGGGTCGAAACTGGAGAGGATGACCGCTTCGGGCGTATCGTCAACGATGATGTCCACGCCCGTGGCCACTTCCAGGGCGCGGATATTGCGGCCTTCGCGGCCGATGATCCGGCCTTTCATATCTTCGCTCGGCAGGTCGACGACCGAGACCGTCGATTCGACGACGTGTTCGGCGGCGGACCGCTGGATGGCCCCGCTGATCACTTCGGCCGCCAGCTGCCGGCTCTTGGCCCGCGTCTCCTCGTCAATGCGCTTGATCGTCTGCATCGCCTCGAGACGGGCCTCATCCTCGACTTTGCGGATGATGATGGATTTGGCCTCGTCCTGGGTCATCCCGGAGACGCGCTCGAGCTCGGCCAACTGGTCCTTGATGATTCCGGCGACCTTCCGGCCTTCTTCCTCGATCTCGTTTTCCCGCTGGACGAGCTTCCGCTCCTTGGCCGAAACATCGCGGTCCCGGCGGTCGAGCCCCTGGATCTTGCGGTCGAGGTTCTCTTCCTTGTGGACGAGGCGGCGCTCGGTCTCGGCGATCTTGCGGCGCTTGTCCTGGGTCAGGCGTTCAAACTCCGCGTCGGCCGAGGAAATTTTCTGCCGGGCCTGGTTTTGAGCCCGGTCGACGATTTTCTGAGATTCGGTCTTGGCCTGATCGACGATCGCCGCGGCTTCCTCGTTGGCCCGGAGCAGTCCCCTGGCTCCATTGTTCTTTTTGATCTGGACGATCAGAATGCCCGCGGCCAGAAGCACCAGGACGGGCACGCCGATATAAAGAATTAATCCTAAGCCATTCACGGTCTCTCCTCCTTCGCGAAAACGACGGGGAAGAGCCGTCCGGCAGGGAATCTTACGGGGTTCGACCGTTCCGAAGGACGTTAAACGGCGTCCGCCGGCCGCCCAAGGGCCGCCGTTCGCCGGGGGCCGGCGTCGCAACGACCGGCTCAAGCTTAAGCATGCTCATCCTTGAAAAGGTTCGACTCCACGGTCGCGATCTCGGCTTCCATCCGGTCGATGCGTTCGTCCACTTTGTCCAGCCGCATCCGGCTGAGAAAGTATTCGTCGGCGATATTCAAGGCCGCGAGGACGGCGATTTTGGTCGGGTCCTCCGATCGCGACTTCACCGCAATTTCCCTCATCTTTTGGTCCACATAGGACGTCAGACGGCTGATATATTCCTCGTCTTCTTCGCCTTTCACTTTGATTTTATAGGTCCGTCCGAAGACTTTGATGTCGAGAATCTCATTCATCAGAGGCCTAATTTGTCGATCTGGGAAATAATCGATTCGATCTTCCCCTTCATTTCTTCCCTTTCATTCTCGTATCTTTTCACATCCCCGTCAAGCTTGGCGATCTTCCGGCCGAGATCTTCGGAGTCTTTCCGCTCGGCCCGGAGGTCCTTGACCGCCTGCCGCAGCTTTTCGTTTTCCCCCGCCAAACGGCCGAGGTGCTCGATCAACCCCGAGATTTTTCCTTCGAGGACCTTCAACCGGTCGATTTCATTGGTCATACGGCTCCCCCTTTACGCAACTGAATCTTGAACGCCGACTGGAGCATCTTCAGGACTTTCTGCTCGGACCGATCGGCCTCTTCCGACTGGAGAGTCGCCTTGGGATTCCGGTAGACGAACCGCAGGGATAGCGACGTCTGCCCCGGCGGATTGTTCGGCCCGGCATAACGATCGATGACCTCGAACGATTCCAGGTACGGGACGGACGCCCGCTCCACGGCCGATTTGAGATCCTGGTACGGAATGTCCTGACCGACATAAAAGGACAAGTCGCGGACGACCGCCGGCACTTTGGGCGAAGGCTCGTAGGCAAACGGCGCCGGCTTTTTCTCCAGAAGCTCGCCCAGCCCGACCTCGGCTGCGTAGACCGGGCCCGAAGCTCCGTAGGCCTCGACAACCGAGTTCCGGAGGCGGCCCAGAATTCCGATCCGCTCCCCCTTATAAAGGAGAGCGGCGGCCGACCCTTCTTCAAACATGGGGTGGGCTGACGGCTCGAACGCCAGAGCGTTGAAACGCAAAGCGGTCAGGGCCGATTCCAGGGCCCCCTTCAGGTGGAAATAGCTCGCCGTGCCCGCGTCCCCGTTCCAATGGGGAAGCCCCAGGGGGCCGGCGCTGAGAAGGCCGAGAGTCAGATGCTCGAGGCATGTGTTTTCGTCGGCCCGGACAAAGACATTCCCGACCTCGAAGATATGGACGGTTTCCGTCCCCCGGTTCTGATTGTGGCGGAGATTGTTTAAAAGCCCCCCGAGGAGGGTGGTTCGGAGGATCCCGGCATGGACGGAAAACGGATTCCGGAGAACGACCGGCGCCCGGCCCGATTCCAGGACGGCTTCTTTTTCCGGAGCCGCGAAGCTGTCGTTGACGACCTCGTCCAGGCCGTAATGACAAAGCCGCTGAGCGAGCCGGGCCAGCCGGGCCCGTTCCGACGGAACCGGATCCAGGATCTCGAGCGGCGGAACGACCACCGGGATCTTGTCGTAACCGTAAAAACGGGCGATTTCTTCAATCAGGTCGGCTTCCCGTTCGATATCGACCCGGAACGACGGAACTTGAACCCGCCAGCTTCCCTTGGCCGCCGGTTTGAAGACGAAGCCCAGGTCGCCCAGCGTTTTCTGAATGAACTCGTCCGGCACAACAACGCCGAGCAGGTCGGCCGTCCGGCGGGAGCGCAGCACCAGCTCTTTCGGTTTCCGCGGCTTGGGATAGATGTCGACCAACTCCCGGGACACCCGGCCGCCGAAGGAACACAGCAGGGCGGCCGACATGGCCGCCGCCTCGGGGGCGAAGCCGATGTCCGCGCCCCGCTCGAACCGGTAGCAGGCATCGGTCTGGATTTCCAGGGCTTTGCGGGTCCGGCGGATCGACGCCGGTTCAAAGACCGCGCTTTCAACGAAAATATCCGTGGTCGATTCCGTGATCCCGGATTCCTCACCGCCCATCACGCCGGCCAGGGCGATGGGGCGCCGCGCATCGGCGATGACGAGCATGTCCGGTCCGAGATTTCGGTCCTTGCCGTCCAGCGTTCGAAGGGTTTCCCCTTTCTTGGCCCGCCGGACCACCACGCGCGGTCCCTCGACCCTGGCCAGGTCGAACATGTGGACCGGATGCCCGGTGGCGAACAGAACGACGTTGGACGCATCGACGACGTTGTTGATCGACTTGGCGCCCATCGCCTCGATTTTCTTCCGGAGATTTTCCGGAGAAGGACCGACTTTCACGCCCTTGACGACAAAGCCGGTATACCGCGGGCAGAGGTCCTCGTCCAGGACCTGGACTTCAACCAGATCGGCGGTCCTGGCCGGAAGCTCGACGACCGGATGGATCCGTTCCTTGAGAGGAAGGCCCGTCAGGACGGCGATTTCCCGGGCGATCCCGAGATGGCCGAGAGTATCGGGACGGTTGGCATATGTTTCGATATCGAAGACCGTGTCGCCGTCGGGGGTTTCGGTCCACTCTTCGCAGATGAGACCGATCGAGATCAGGCGGTCGAGAAGCTCTTTGCGCGGGACCTCGAGGTCGACGAATTCCTTGAGCCAGGCCAGACTGATTTTCATTTGAGGATAAACTGCCGATTGAACCGAAGGTCGTTTTCGTAGAAAAACCGGATGTCCGGGATGCCGTAGGCGAACATGGCGATCCGCTCCACGCCCAGGCCGAAGGCCCAGCCCGAATACTGCTCGGGGTCGATGTTGACGTTCTTGAAGACCTGGGGATCGACCATCCCGCTGCCGAGGATCTCCTTCCAGCCGGTGCCGCCGCAGACGCGGCAGGCGGGATCCTTCTGGCCGCAGGCCAGGCACTCGATGTCGACTTCGGCCGAAGGCTCGGTGAAGGGGAAGAAGCTCGGCCGGAAGCGGATCTTCAGCTTGTCGCCGAACAGCCGCTTGAGAAAATGCTCGAGCGTTCCCTTGAGATGGGCGAACGTGACATTGCGGTCCACCACCAGACCCTCGACCTGGAAAAACATCGCCGCATGGGTCGGGTCGGGCGTTTCCCGCCGGTAGACCTTGCCCGGAATGATGATCCGGATCGGCGGCTTGCGCTTTTCCATGACCCGGATCTGGACGGGCGAGGTGTGGGTCCGGAGAAGAAGATTGTCGTTGATGTAGAGCGTGTCCCAGTCATCCCGGGCCGGATGGTGGGGAGGGAAATTCAGAGCTTCGAAGTTGTAGTAATCGGTTTCGATCTCGGGCCCGTCTTCGATCCCGAACCCCATCTCCAGAAAGATCGTCTCGATCTCCCGCTGAAAAATCCGAAGGGGATGGGATGCTCCGAAGGGCCGGACATCGCCGGGAAGAGTCAGGTCTTCCCGCGGCCCCATCCGAACGGGCGCCCGCAGGCTCGCTTCCATGGCGGCCAGCGTTTCCTGGACCGCTTTCTTCCATTCGTTGAGGAGCTGTCCGGCGGCCGGTTTGTCGGCGGCCGGGAGCGCCTTCATCTCCTCGAACAGCCGGGTGACGAATCCCCGCTTGCGGCCGAGGTACCGGTTGTGAAGCTCTTCGAGCCCGGACGGCATCCGGACCGCGGCACACTCGTCCGCAAGCTTCGACCGGTAGGCCTCGATCGCGGTCCGGAAAGTTTGAAGATCAGGCAAGGGCTTCCTTCGCCTTGGCGACGACGCGGCCGAAAGCTTCCGGAGCGTTGACGGCCATTTCGGCCAGGACCTTGCGGTCGAGGTCGCACTTCATCTTCTTCAAGCCCTGGATGAACCGGCTGTAGGTCAGGCCGTTGGCCATGGCCCCGGCTTTGACCCGGATGATCCAGAGACCGCGGAAATCGCGCTTTTTCGCCCGGCGGTCGCGATAGGCGTACAGGAGCGATTTTTCGACCGCTTCCTTGGCCGTCCGGTAATTCGAGCCTTTGGCGCCCCAGTAGCCTTTGGCCAGGCCCAGGACTTTTTCCCGTTTGTTCCGTCTTTTTGATCCGCGCTTGACTCTCGACATGGAATACTCCTCAGAACTCGTAGGGCATCATTTCTTTGACGGCCCGACGGTTGGTTTTGTGCGTGATCCCGACCTTGCCGAGGTTACGCTTGCGGTTGGCCTTTTTCTTGGTCAGGATGTGGCTTTTGTTCGCTTTTTTGTGCAGGATTTTCTTTCCTGCCGTCACCGAGAACCTTTTCCTGGCTCCCCGATGGGTCTTTAACTTTGGCATCTTTTCCTCCTGTCTTGGTCGGGACGATCACCGATGAGACGGCCCAGTCCATTTTCCGCAGGTCGCTGTCCACCTTCCCCAGGCTGGCGCAATCGGCCACGACCCGGTTCAGAACGGCCACGCCCATCTCGGGACGGGACTTCTCCCGGCCCCGGAGCATGATCGTGATCTTGACCTTGTTCCCTTCTTCGAGGAAGCGCTGGACGTGCTTCAGCTTGAAGTCGTAGTCGTGGACCGAGATCTTCGGCCGGAACTTGATCTCCTTCAACAAGGCCTGTTTCTGGTGTTTCTTGGCCTCGTGGTCGCGCTTGTGCAATTCGTACAGAAACTTGCCGTAGTCCATGACCCGGCAAACCGGGGGCTGGGCCTGCGGCGCGATCTCGACCAGGTCGAGCCCTCTCTGCCGGGCGATGGCCAGGGCTTCCGATGCGGACATGACGCCGAGGGGCTTCTTGTCCTCATCGAGCACCCGGATCTCCCGGAAGGTGATCAGCTCGTTGGTCCGGTGCAGTCTCTGTTTGACCGGCGGCAGCGTTGGGTGTCGTCTTAAGATGGGCGTCCTCCTTGATGTCCTCGAATCAATATGCGATCGTCAACGACCGTTGGTCGTTGATCGATTTGGCCTTGTCCATGAATTCGGCTATCGCCACCGTCCCCTTGTCGCCCTGGCCGTGGATGCGAAGCGAGGCCGTCCCGGCCTCGGCTTCCTTGTCCCCGACGACCAGGATGAACGGGATCTTGTGCTTTTCGGCCTCCCGGATCTTATAGCCGAGCTTCTCCCGCCGGAGGTCGGCGTGGGCCCGAAGCCCCCGCCCGGCGCATTGAGCGACGAGCTTCCCGGCGTACTCGCCGTGGCGTTCGGCGATCGGAATCACTTCGACCTGGACCGGCGCCAGCCAGACCGGGAAAGACCCGGCATAATGTTCGACCAGAATCCCGAAGAACCTCTCGAGCGATCCCATCAGGGCCCGGTGGACCATGAACGGCCGGTGTTCCTTGCCGTCTTCGCCGATAAAAGTCATGCCGAACCGCTCCGACATGTTGAAGTCGAATTGGATCGTGGTGCACTGCCAGAAGCGGCCGACGGCGTCCCGAACCTTGATGTCGATCTTGGGGCCGTAGAAGACCGCCTCCCCTTCCATCCGCTCATAGGGCAGGCCGCGGGTTTCAAGGGCCTTGACGAGCGACGCTTCGGCCTGGCACCAGCGGTCGTCCGAGCCGCAGTATTTGGAGACGTTCCTGGGATCGCGGACGGACAGCTCGATCTTGTGATCGGTGAAACCGAAGTCGGCCAGGATGCTCAGGGAGAAGTCCAAGACCCGGAGAATCTCGTCCTCGATCTGATCGGGCGTGCAGAAGATGTGGGCGTCGTCCTGGGTGAAGCCGCGGACCCGGAGCAAGCCGTGGAGGGTGCCGCTCCGCTCGTAGCGGTAGACGGTCCCAAGCTCGGCCCAGCGCAGAGGCAGGTCGCGGTAGGACCGCATCTTCGACTTGTAGATCTGGATGTGGAACGGGCAGTTCATGGGTTTCAGGTAGTAGTTCTGCCCGTCGATATCCATCGGGGAGTACATGCTGTCCTTATAGAATCCGAGGTGGCCGGAGGTCTGCCAGAGATTCTCCCGGCCGATGTGCGGCGTGTAGAGGACATCGTAGCCGCCGTCCCAGTGGCGGTCGCGCCAGTACTGTTCGATGATCGCCCGGATCCGGGAGCCTTTCGGGTGCCAGAGGATCAGGCCGCTGCCGAGGTCCTCGGTCGTGCCGAACAGGTCGAGCTCGGCCCCGAGACGCCGGTGGTCCCGCTTTTTCGCCTCTTCGAGGAGATGAAGGTACTCCTCCAGCTCTTTGGCCGAGGGGAAAGCGGTTCCATAGATCCGCTGAAGCTGGAGGCCTTTCTCGTCGCCCTTCCAATAGGCGCCCGAGACCGACAGCAGCTTGAAGTGTTTGATTTTTCCGGTCGAGGACAAATGAGGTCCCAGACAGAAATCGCCGAAATCCTTCTGCCGGTAGACCGAGACGACGTCGCCGCCTGGTTCCTGGATAAGCTCGACTTTGAGGGTCTGGCCGCGCTCGGAAAACCAGCGGACGGCTTCGTCCTTGGGGATCATCTCCCGGACGATCGGCAGATCGGCCGCGGCGATTTCCCGCATCCGCGTTTCGATCGCGGCCAGGTCATCCACCGAAAACGGCTCTTCCCGGAGGAAGTCGTAATAGAATCCGGTATCCACGGCCGGTCCGATGCCGGCCTGGGTTCCGGGGAACAGGTCTAAAACGGCGTGGGCGAGGAGGTGGGCCGTGCTGTGGCGCAGGACTTCCAGCTCCGAATGCCCGTCCTCGTTCAATTGTTCGTTGCTCATGTCCGTCCGCTCGCTCGCCGGCGTTTTCAACCGCCGGCGCTTTCACGAAGACAAAACGCCCCGCCGAATTCTCTGCCGGATAACGAACCCCTCATCTGGAGAACGGCCGGCCCGGCCATATCAAGTAAAGGCCGGCATCGTCAGCGGTGCAAACGGCTTGTGATCCATCTTGTCTTCGTGTCTGGCCTCGACGAATATGGTAGGCGCGGAGGGGATTGAACCCACGGCCTCTTCCGTGTCAGGGAAGCGCTCTCCCACTGAGCTACGCGCCTATATCCGTCGCCGAAGCCCGACTATATTATAGAAAAACAAGGGTAAAATCAACCGAAATGTCCGAAGCCGGCCAAAACGAGTAACGGGCGAGTCGCCCGAGCAGACAGGACCCGCGCAATTTCCAATACCCCCCGCCAAGGGAGGCCTCGAGGCGGTTCCTGCGATTCCCGTTGCGTGTCCCGACTTTGC
>CAYPKX010000095.1:0-11760 GCA_964411395.1 uncultured Eubacteriales bacterium
TATTTTCGGCCATTGGAGATTCCTTCGAACAGTTCTGATACATCTTCTTTATCGAATAGCCGTGAATCTCGGTTTTTAGTGTCACCCATCTCCTGGACCAATTCATTTTCTTGACATCTCTTTGACCGGCCGTTACCTTAAAGCGGGGTGGATGACGGGGACGTTCGGGATCGTCGATCCCCTTGTTTCCGTCCCAAGGAGGACCGTCCATGAAAACCATGACCGCGGCGATGTATGACGGCGGGTTGAGGCTGGTCAAGGATCATCCCGTCCCCGAGCTCAGGCCCGGCTGGGCCCGGATCCGGGTCAAGACGGCCGGGATCTGCCAAACCGACCTGGAAATCATGAAGGGCTATATGGATTTCAAGGGCGTGCTCGGCCACGAGTTCGTCGGAACCGTGGAATCGTGCGCCGAGGAAAGCTGGGTCGGGAAGCGGGTGGTCGGAGAAATCAACGCCGCCTGCGGTCATTGCGCCTGGTGCCGGGCGGATCTGGGCCGGCATTGTCCGAGCCGGACGACACTCGGCATCCTCAATCACGACGGCTGCTTTGCCGAATTCTGTCTTCTTCCGACGGCCAACCTGCTCCTCGTCCCGCCGGAGATTTCCGATGACCGGGCCGTTCTCGCCGAACCCCTCTCGGCGGCCTGCGAAATTTTGGAACAGCGCCCGGTTCGGCCGGACGAGCGGATCGTCGTCCTCGGAGACGGCCGGCTCGGGATTTTGTGCGCCTGGGTCCTTTCGACGGTCTCTTCGGACGTGACGATCGTCGGCCGCCATCCGGAAAAGCTCAAGTCGGCCCAATGGAAAAAAATCAGAACCGCCGCCGCCGGCGAGGCCCCGCCCGGCGCGGACCTGGTCGTTGAAGCCACCGGCTCGGGGGCGGGGATCGTCGCGGCCATGTCCCTCTGCCGGCCGCGGGGGACGATCGTCCTCAAGTCGACGGTCGCCCTTCAGGGCGAGGTCAATCTGGCTCCCCTGGTCATCAACGAGCAAACAGTGCTCGGATCCCGTTGCGGGCGGTTTGCCGACGGGCTCAGGATGATGAAGCATTTTCCGGATATGCCCCTGGACCGCCTGATCACCGACCGCTTCCCGCTCCGCCGGGTGGACGAGGCCTTCGAGCGGGCGGCCCGAAGCGACGCCCTCAAGATTCTGCTGGACATTCAGATCTGACGACCGGCCCTTTCGTTCGAAAAAAAAAGGCGCCCCGCCGAAGCGGGGCGCCGGGGACCGGCAATTTCGGACGGAGGCTACTTCCTGGCCGCGTCCTGTTTGATCTTGTCCAGGGCCTTTTGCATGGCCTCCCTGGCCGGGCCTTTGGACGTTTCGACGGCCTTTTCAGCCGCCTTGACGGCTTCGGGCCATTTTTTCATCTTGGCATAGATGGAGGCGAGGGTGTTCCAATAGTAATAGGTGCCCGGCTTGAGAGCGCAGGCTTTTTCCGCGGCCGTCACGGCGCTGTCCAGGTTTTTCCCCTGGCGGTTCCAGAACGCCGCGTACCCGTAGGCTTTGGACTCTTCGCCGATGTTCTTCTGGAGGAAGTCCGGGCCGTAGATCGCCATCGCCTTGGCTTCCAGTCCGGCCTTGACGTAGATCGAGGCGGCCTGTTGGACGAAATAGATGTCCTCGGGCATGATGAGCATGGCTTTTTCGGCCATGGCCACGGCGCTGTCTTTGTTTTCGCCCTTGTCCAGCCAGAAATTGGCGTAGCCGACGAGGTTGTAGGCGAACATGTCGAGCTTGTCGGCGATGAAATCCTTGCCGAAAATGTCGATCGCCTTGTCCTTGTCCCCCTTGAGCATGTGCAGGTCGGCGATCTCCTGCTCGAGCATCGGGTAGGAGCTGAGCCGGGTGAGGTTTTGAATCTTGTCGGCCAGCTCGAGGCCCTTTTCGGCCGGGCCTTTATCTCTGATGATCCGGGTCATCCAGGTCCGCAGCACGTTGGCGTCATCGGGGAACTTGGCCGCGTATTCGGCGAAGAAAGCGGCCGCTTCTTCCCTGGGGGCCTGATAGGAATAATACTGGCTCATCGTCTGCCAGGCCCGTTTGAGCAACGGGCTTTGGGGATATTTGGCGAGGAATGACTTCAGCGGAGCCAGATCGGGCTTGGCGCTGTTCATCGTTTGCCCGGCCAGAGCCAGCTCGGCGAATTCCCGGTAGGGCGCGGTGATCTTGGTTCTTTCCTCGGTGAATGTTCCGGCCGTTCCCTGCGGATCGAGCTCGAGAACCTTCGTGTAGAATTCCTTGGTTTTGGCGTCATCGTAACGATCGTCCCACTTGCGGGCCACGGCGAAGGCCAGGGCCGCGTCTTTGGGATTCTTGTCGAAGGCCGCCTTGACTTTCAGGTAGGTGTCTTCGCCCTTCAGGATCTTTTCCAGCGCCTTCTGGAAGTTCTCCGGCGGGGGGCCGTAGCCGACGATCCAATCGACTTCGGCGCCGTCGCCGTTGAGGAAGAGGATGGTCGGGGTAGCCCGGATGCCGAACTTGTCGAAGGTGGCTTCGCCGAGCTCTTCGGCGCTGTCGGCCCGCCAGAGGACGAAGCTGGTGTTCAGGAAGGATTCGAACTTGGGATTGGAGTAAAACTGCTGACCCAGCAGTACGCAGCTCCCTCAGCCGGCGCTGAAGAAGTCGAGCAGGACCAGCTTGTTTTCCGCCTTGGCTTTGGCGATCGCGTCGTTCAGCGAGCCCCTGAACCAGGTCTCGGCCGAGGCGACGGAGACGAACGCCAGAATGAGAGCGAGGGAAAGGAATTTTTTCATATTCACCTCCCGGTCAATATAGCCCGGCTCAAAGGACGAAGTCAACTTTCTGTGCTGGTCCAGCGTGTCTCATTGCCCTTTGGAATCTCCAATGTCCTCAAATACTTCCCTCCAGCCGCGGGGACCAGTCCCGTCGGTCCCCCCCGCTCTGCGTCTTCCGGGAGTCATTTCCGGCCATGTGGAGATTCCCTCCCCTCGGATGATTCATTCATCATTGATCGAGGACCCGGCCGGTATTTGATTTTGATGATTTCTCCGATGGCTGTATCTTTTCTATCATTCTGGACCAGAACGAATTCTTGCCCGGCGGCGGCCGGTCGTGATATCTTGCCGTCATCACGGAGGCGGCCATGGCTCTCATCATCCGCGGCGGCACGGTTTATTCCCCGGCGTTTTGCGGCCAACGCGATCTCCTCCTGGCCGGAGGCCGGATCGAAGCGGTCGCCGAACCCGGCACGATCCGGTGTTCCGGGATTTCCCTCGAGACGATCGAAGCGGACGGGAAAATCGTTCTGCCGGGATTTATCGACCCGCACGTCCATATTCTGGGCGGAGGCGGGGAAGGAGGGCCGGCGACCCGGGCACCCGAAATCGGAGTCGAAGACCTCGTCGGAAGCGGTGTGACGACGGTCATCGGCTGTCTGGGCACCGATTCCGTCACCCGCCACATGAGCTCTCTTGTGGCCAAGGCCCGGGCCCTGGAGATCGAGGGCGTTTCGACCTATTGTTACTGCGGTTCATACGAAATCCCGGTTAAAACCGTCACCGGAAGCGTCCGCGGCGATCTGGTCCTGATCGATAAAATCATCGGGGCCGGGGAGATCGCCCTGTCCGATCACCGGTCTTCGCAGCCGTCGTTTGAGGAGTTCGCCCGTCTGGCGGCCGAATGCCGTGTCGGCGGAATGTTAGGGGGGAAAGCGGGGATTCTTCACGTTCACCTGGGAGACGGGAAACGCGGCCTGGAGTATCTCCGGCGGCTGACCGGCGAAACGGAAATTCCGATCACCCAGGTCGTTCCGACCCATTGCAACCGCAACCGGCGTCTTCTGGGCGAAGCGGTTGAGTTCGCCAAGTCGGGGGGGAGGATCGATTTGACGGCCGGCACGGAACCGGAGAAAGAATCGGACCGGGACGTGAGCGTCGAGACGGCCGTGAAAATCCTTCGGGAAGCCGGAGTGCCCCTCGAACGGGTGAACGTGAGCTCCGACGGGAACGGAAGCCTGCCGGTTTTCGATGCGGCCGGGACGCTCGTGGGCCTGACGGTGGCCTCGCCTTTCTCCCTCCTGAAAACGTTCCGTTCGCTCGTTTCCCGCTCCATCCTGGACGTCGGCCAGGCCGCCCGGTTATTTTCGGCGAACCCGGCGTCGACGTATCTTCTCGGGGCGAAAGGCGCACTCGAGCCGGGTCGCGACGCGGACGTGCTCCTTTTCGACGAGAAGTGGAACCTGACCGACGTCATCGCCCGCGGCCGGACCTTGATGGCCGGAGGAAAGCTCCTGGTTCGCGGGACGTTTCATCCTTAAGAACGCGCGCCCGCGGCCGTTAAAATGGGCCGTAGTTGAAAAGCACCGGGGGAATCAGGCTCAATGCGGCGAAGGCGATCCAGGCGATCATCAGCGGAATGAGCCAGCGGGCCCATTTTTCGTAACGCAGACCGGCCAATCCCAGCACGCCCATCGTCACCCCGGATGTCGGCAGAATGGGATTGATGAATTCGGCCAGTTGAAAAGCGTAGACGGCCGTCTGACGGGTGAGGCCGACCAGGTCGCCCAACGGAGCCATGACCGGAATCGTCAGGGCGGCCTGGGCGGTCCCCGAGTGAACGAAAAAGTTGATGAGGCCCTGGGAGACGAACATCAACTGGGCCGATAGGATCGGGTGGAAATCGGCGATGGACGAGGCCAATCCGGCCAGAATCGTATCCAGGATCCGGCCGTCGGTGGCGACGATGAGAATAGCCCGGGCCGTGCCGATGATCAAGGCGGCGTTGACCATGTCCCGGGCGCCGTCGACGAAGGCCCGGCCGATCTCCTCTCCCTTGAGCCGCCCGGCGATCCCCGAAACGACGCCCATCGCCAGGAAGATTCCGGCGATCTCGTTGATGTACCAATGATATTTGAGGATGCCGAAGATCATGAATCCGAAACCCGCGCCGAACACTCCGAGGACGAGCTTGTGAGTCAGGAGGACGGGAGCTTTGGCCGCGGCCGGATCCGCGCTTCCGAGGAGTTTTTTCCGCTTTTCGAGGTCGTCCTCGTAGACCGGGCTGGCCTGGGGGTTTCGGAGAATTTTGGCCGCATAGCGCATGACGATGGCGACGGCGATGGCCGTCCCCAGAGCCCAGACGACCAGCCGGTAACCGAGGCCGGAGTAGAGGGGAAGTCCGGCGATTCCCTGGGCGATGCCCACCGTGAACGGATTGAAAAACGCTCCGGCAAATCCCGCGGCCGCGCCCAGAAACGGGATCGAGACGCCGACGATCGTGTCGTAACCGAGCGAGAGAGACAGCGGGACGAAGATCAGGATAAAGGGCATGGTTTCTTCGCACATGCCCCAGATCGCTCCCCCGAGGGAAAAGACGGTCATCGTGACCGGGATGAGAAGAATCCGGAGCGTTTTGCTCCGCCCGAAATGGAAGGCGATGTTCCGGATGACGGCGGTGATCGCCCCGGTCTTCTGGATGACCGAAAAGGCGCCGCCGACGATGAACAGGATGCCGATGATCGCCGCGGCTTCGACGAATCCGCGGGCCGGGGAGACGAAGAGCCCGCCGAGTCCCTGCGGCCGGTTCTCGACCCGGTGAAACGAGCCGGCGACGGGAATCGTGCGGCCGTCCTTTTCCACTCTCTGATATTCCCCTCCGGGGATGATCCGGGTGGCGATGACGGTCAAAACGACCATGGCGTAGATGAGAATGAGGGTATGGGGGAGCCGGAGCTTCTTCAACGGCGGCCTCCCTCGACCCGGCCGGTTGCCGGATCGAAGACGTCTCCGGGAAGAAGGACATGGACGGTCATTCGAAGGCGTAGGCTCAGGGAATGTCGGTGATCCGGATCGATGTCTGAATCGGAACGCTGTTTTTCAGCATGGCGAAAACGGGGCAGTACTTTTCTTCGGCCATTTGCAAGGCCTTTTCGGCCGAAGCCCGATCGATGTTCGGGCCGGCCAGTTCCATGTCCAGGCGGATGGAGGTGAAGACGCGCGGATGGTCCGCCTGCTTTGGCCCGCCGGCCGTGACCGTGAAGGTCCGGACATCCTGGCGCATTTTCTGAAGAAGCGAGATGACGATCTGCCCGGCGCAGGAGGCCAGACTGATCAGCAGCAGCTCCATCGGCTTGCTTCCGCGGTCGTCTCCTTGCGGGGGAGAGACGTCGATGTGAAGGACCTGGTCGTAAGACGCCCGGCCTTCGAACTCCAGCTTTCCCTTCCAGGTGACGACGGCGCTCAACTCTTCGGCCATGGGCGTCTCCTTTCTTGCGGGGTGACGGCGACATTATAGCCATTTGGCGGCGGGGACCTCAACTCCCCTTCTTCTCTTCGGAAGAAGCCGGGCCATGATCGCCGGTCCTGTCCGCCCGGGCGGCTTGTCCGGGCTCTTCCCTCTCCTTATTCAACAGGTTCTATGCGCCGCGCGCCGCCGGGTCATCCCTCCGTCCGCCCGCGACGGATGGCCGAATGATTCGGGCGTTGAGGTGCCCGGCCCCGGATTCTGGTATGATGTTTTTCCGCCATGTTCCGAATCGGAGGAGCCATGAGTCAACATCCCCGCCGCGTTTGTCTTGCCGTTATCTTTCTTGCCGTTCTTGGGCCGCTGCTCGCTTTTTCCGGGCGGACTCGAACAGAGCCGTCCTCGAGGGAATCGCAACGGACGTCCCTCTCCGCGCCTTCGTCGATCGCCGACCGGACGGCCGGTTGGGAAAAGCTTTCCGGCTGGTTTCCGGTTTATAAAGACGAAAAGGCCGGGAAGCTTTGGCTGGAAATTGATAAGCTCGAAACGGAATTCCTCTATTATCCGTCGCTCCCGGCCGGACTCGGGAGCAATGATATCGGCCTGGACCGGGCCCAGCTCGGCCGGGGGAAGGCGGTCTTTTTCCGGAGGATCGGCCCGCGCGTCCTTATGATCGAGCCCAACCAGTCCTTCCGGGCGGAGACGGCGGACGCCGACGTCCGCCGGAATGTCGCGGACTCGTTTGCTCAATCCGTGATCTGGGGTTTCCCGATCGAAGCCGAGGAAGGCGGGCGTCTTCTGGTCGAAGCCACGGCTTTTCTCCTCCGCGACGCCATGAACATCGCCGACACGATCGGCCGCCGCGGGCAGGGCCAGTTCCGGGTCGATGAAACCCGCTCGGCCGTCGATTTGTCCGCGGCGCGCAATTTCCCGTTCAATACCGAAATCGACGCTCTTCTCACCCTGACCGGAATCAATCCCGGAATGCTCCTCCGCACGGTCGCTCCCGATGCCTCGGCTTTGACCTTCCGGGTTCATCATTCCTTCGCCAAGCTGCCTGATCCCGGCTACAAGCTCCGGGCCTCCGATCCCCGCTCGAATTTCTACGGCCAGGCTGCCACGGATTTTGCCGTGCCGGTCGGGGAGCCAATGGACAAGAGCTACGTCAGCCGCTTCCGGCTGGAAAAGAAAGATCCGTCCGCGGTCCGGTCGGAGGCGGTCAAGCCGATCGTTTATTATGTCGACCGCGGCATTCCCGAACCGATCCGGACGGCCGTCCTGGAAGGGGCGTCCTGGTGGAACCAGGCCTTCGAAGCGGCCGGTTATATCAACGCGTTTCAGGTCAAGCTCCTCCCCGAGGGCGCCGATCCGATGGATATCCGTTACAACATGATCAACTGGGTCAACCGGTCGACCCGGGGCTGGTCCTACGGCGGCGGCCTGTCCGATCCCCGGACGGGCGAGCTCATCAAGGGCCATGTCTCTCTCGGTTCGCTCCGCATCCGCCAGGACTATTTGATCGCTGAATCGCTGATCGGCGCTTACGAGGAAGGCGGCGATAACGCTGAAGAAATCCGGAAAATGGCCATGGCCCGAATCCGCCAGCTTTCGGCCCATGAAGTCGGCCACACCCTGGGCATGGGGCACAACTTCGCCGCCAGCGCCGACGGCCGGGCCTCGGTGATGGACTATCCCCATCCCTTTGTGGACATCAAGGCCGACGGCACGCTCGACCTCTCCAAGGCCTATGAGACGGGCATCGGCGAATTCGATAAAGTCGCCGTCGAATTTGCCTATCGGGACTATCCGGCCGGGGTCGAGGCCGACGAGGCTTCCAAGGCGGTCCTGGAAAAGGCCTTCGCCGCCGGCCGCGTGTTCCTCTCCGATTCGGATTCCGGCCCCTCCGGCGCCCATCCCCTGACCGCCGCCTGGGACAACGGTCGAAACCTCGTCGACGAGCTTGAACGGGTCATGCGCGTCCGGGACATCGCCTTGAAGACGTTCTCGGAAAAGCGGGTTCGCCCGGGCGCTTCGCTGGCCCTTCTCGAAGAACCGCTGGTGACCGCCTATTTATTCCATCGCTATCAGACGGAAGCGGCGGCGGCCTCGATCGGCGGATTGATGTATTTCCATCGCCTTCGGGGAGATGCTCAGAAGCCGTCCGAAATCGTCTCCCCGGTCGAGCAGCGCCGGGCCTTGGATCTCGTTCTGAAAACACTGAGCCCCGATTTTCTGGCTCTTGATGAGAGGATCGTGGCTCTCATTCCGCCCCGGATATCGGATTATCCCGAGACGAGAGAGCTTTTCGGCGGGCGGACGGGGGAGCCGTTCGACCCCTTCACGCCGGTCGAGGAAGCGGCGGGGATGACCGCCGGATTGATCTTGAATCCGGCCCGGGCGTCGCGCCTGGTCGAGTATCATTCCCGGATGGCCGCCAATCCCGGGCTGGATGAAGTGATCGACAAGCTCCTGTCCGCGACCTGGAATTTCCCTCCGGCTTCATCGCTTTCATCTTATAAAGCCGAAGTGAAGCGGGTGATCGACAAGGCTGCGCTCTCTCATCTTCTGGCCCTGGCCGCAAGCGACGAAGCCGCGGCTCAAGCCCGGGCGATCGCCTTGCTTAAAATCGATGATTTGAAGAAGGATTTGATGGCGAGATTGGGAAAAGCGTCCGGCGTGGAGGAAAAGGCCCATTTTAAATTCGGGATCTTCCAGATCGAACAGTTCGAAAAGAATCCCGATGCATTCAAGCGGCCGACGCTTCCGGCCGTCCCTCCGGGCGCCCCGATCGGATATTGAAATAGGGGCCAGGTTACTCAACCCCCGAACTCTTGCTAAAGGTCTCGGGTTCAGAAGGAGGCGAGGCCCCCCTCCAGGGTTCAGCCAAGCGCCGAGGGAGCAGCTTGACTCCTCCTCGGGAGTGTTCGTCTTTTCAATGGAACACTCGGGGATGGGTGGAGCGAGCACAGACGAGTCGCCCGGGCAGACAGGACCCGCAATAGTAGCCGACCGGAATTCGGGGGAGGAGTAACCTGGCCCCGAATTATGATATGTAGTATATTACCCCCGTTCTTTCAGGAGGGATCATGAAAAATCAGGCGAAATCTTTCGCGTGTCTGCTCCTCGTCTCGCTTCTCGTTCTCCCGGTTTTTCTTTCGGCCCAGGGCACTCGGGCTGACTATGAACGATCGGCCAAGCTTCGGGAACAGTGGCGGCCCCTGATTGTCAACCAACCGGAGCGGCCGACCTGGATCGAGAAAACGCATAAATTCTGGTACCGAAAAACCGTCGGCGAAGGCGGCGAATACGTTCTCGTCGACGCCGATACGGCTTCCAAAGCCCCTGCTTTCGACCATGAGAAGATGGCCGCGGCGCTGGCCGAGGCTCTCAAAGACAAGGTCGATCCGAATCGGCTTCTTCTCCAGCGCCTCCAATTCGTCGACGACCTGAAAGCGATCACGTTCGAACTGCGGGAGTTCAATTGGAAATTCGACCTGGCCGCCGGAAAGCTTGAGAAAACCGGACCGGTCGAACGGCGCGAGGGCCAGGGCAATTGGCAGGATTTCGGCGGCCCGGCCGAACCGGCCGCCTCGAACGGAACCAAGGTCTCGCCCGACGGCCGGTGGGAGTCGTTCATCCGCAATTTCAACGTCTATGTCCGATCGAAAGCCGCCGACCTGAAGGAGGAGTTCGCCCTCACGTTTGACGGGGCCGAGGGGAATTACTACAGCTACCGTTCGATCCGCTGGTCGCCGGATTCGAAAAAGCTCGCCGCTTACCGGGTTCGCCGCGGCCTTCACCGCCGCATCTCCTACGTGCGATCCTCCCCGGCCGGACAGCTTCAACCCGAATACTCCTCGATCGGATACACGAAGCCGGGCGACGTTCTCGATTTCAACCAGCCCGTGCTCCTTCTCCTCGACGGTCGGAAATGCCTGGAAATCGACGCCGCCCTCTTTGCCAGCCAGTTTGAGCTGTCGGAAGCCGAATGGCGGAAAGACAGCCGGGCCTTCACCTTCGAGTACAACCAGCGCGGCCACCAGGTCTACCGGATCATCGAAGTCGAAGCCGCAACCGGAAAGCCGCGGGCGGTCATCAGCGAAGAGCCGAAAACCTTCTTCACCTATTCCGGGAAGATGCACCGCACGGACATCGCCGACGGCAAGGAAATCGTCTGGATGTCCGAGCGCGACGGCTGGAACCACCTCTATCTCTTCGACGGCGAAACCGGCCGGGTGAAAAATCAAATCACCCGGGGCGAATGGGTCGTCCGCGGCGTGGACAAAGTGGACGAGGACGCCCGCAAAATCTGGTTCCGGGCGGGCGGGATGAATCCCGGCCAGGATCCCTACTTCATCCATCAGTACTGCATCAATTTCGACGGAACCGGCCTGACCGCCCTGACCTCGGAAAACGCGACCCATGCGGTCGCGCTTTCGTCCGACCAGGCTTTCTACACGGACCTGTATTCGCGCGTCGACCTGCCCCCCGTCCTCGAGGTCCGCAAATCCGCCGACCGGTCGCTCGTTCTTCAGGCGGAAAAAACCGACATCTCGGCTCTGGTCAGCGCGGGATGGAAAGCGCCCGAGGTCTTCACGGCCAAAGCCCGCGACGGCCGGACCGAAATCTGGGGCCTCATCTATCGGCCGCTCAACTTCAATCCGAAGAAAAAATACCCGGTCGTCGAATATATCTACGCCGGCCCGCATGACTCCTTTGTGCCCAAGGCCTTCGGCGGATTCAGCGGCCTGCAGGCCCTGGCCGAGCTCGGCTTCATCGTCGTCCAGGTCGACGGGATGGGCACCTCCAACCGCTCCAAGGAATTCCACGATTACTGCTGGAAGAACATCGGCGACGCCGGCTTCCCCGATCGCATTCTCTGGCATAAGGCCATCGCCGCCAAGTATCCCTATTACGACCTCAGCCGGGTCGGAATCTACGGCACGTCGGCCGGCGGACAGAACGCCCTCAGCGCGCTGCTCTTTCATCCCGAGTTCTATAAGGTCGCCTTCTCGGCCTGCGGCTGCCACGACAACCGGATGGACAAAATCTGGTGGAACGAGCAATGGATGGGCTGGCCGCTCGGTCCGGAGTACGCCGCCTCGTCCAACGTCGACAATGCCTCCCGTCTCGAAGGCAGGCTTCTCCTCCTGGTCGGCGAGATGGATACCAACGTCGACCCGGCCAGCACGATGCAGGTCGTCAACGCCCTGATCAAGGCCGGCAAGGATTTTGAGCTGGCCGTCATCCCCAACGCCGACCATACGAGCGGCGGCGCTTTCGGCGACCGGAAGCGGAACGATCTCTTCGTCCGCCACCTGCTCGGAGTCGAACCTCCGGACTGGAACAAGCCCGTGCCGCCCCCGGCGAAGGACTTGAAGAAGTAACGGACTCCCCTTGTCCCTGACGGTCACGCTCTCGGTTCTCTTCGTCGGAGCCCGCGGGCATTATCAAAGCCCCTATGCCTATGACAATCTCCAAAGAATGTAACCGCTGTCGGCCTCACGACTTTCCAATGGGGAGTTACCGTCCGGGGGTCCGCCAGGCCCCG
>CAYPKX010000096.1:0-3633 GCA_964411395.1 uncultured Eubacteriales bacterium
GTACTACCTTCACACGGTAGGAGTCACAGGTTCAAATCCTGTATCGCCCACCATCCAATTTTTTGATTATCTCGAATTGAAAAACGATTTTTCCCAGCCAAGGGGCGTATGTGTTCGTGATCATGGACAAATCAAAAATAAATCCCCCATCACGGCTGTCCCATCATAAGTTGAACAAAAGCAATTGGTTACCAAGATCGAAGCCAGCGGAATGAAGATCGGAATCCGTAAACAGTTGATTCAATGGGGTTTTCTCAAAAACCGTGACGCTCAAAATCTGCAAAAAATTGTAGAGTGGAATCTCCAAGGGCAGCTGCTTCTTAACGATGGCGACGAGGACATAAATGGCAATGACTGCCCAGATCTGGGTCTTCACGGCATTCTCGGATGTTCCAAAAAACGTCTTGATTCGAAGGTTCTGTTTGATCCATCGAAAGAAAATCTCAATCTGCCAACGAAGCTTGTAGAGTTGAGCGATGGTCGCGGACGGAAGAGAGAAATTGTTCGTCAGGAAGACAAAATAACGATCATTGTCCCGGTCAAAGAATCGAATCCGTCGAATACGCTCTGGATATCTATCATGGGTCATGATCCCGGTGAAGATGATGACTTGATCGGATCGAATGTCGGAAGATGGATCTATGGGAGAAGAGAGAAGACGATTAAAACTCATATTCGACTTGGCTCGTATCACGAAGAAGGCTTGGCTCCGATGAAGATTATAAAGCCGACTGTAATCCACATATCCCCGGTCAAGGACATAAAAGCTGCCGGGTTCGAAAACGATTTCGTCCAAAATGTTCACGTCGTGTATTTTTCCATGAGTGATATGGATAAAAGAGGGAATCGACCCACGCAAATCAAGAAGCGTATGGACTTTAACGGCACCCTTGTTTTTTCGAAAGACAGCCCAGGGAAACAGCGACAGACACAGCTCGATCGTCGTCGAGTCGAAAGCATAGACGGTGTTATCCAAGTCGATTCCGAGATCCTCGTTGGCATAAAGGGGACGGGCTCTGGCGATGAGAATCCTGGCAAAATCGGCATAAATCCGCCAGTCACGAGTTTCATTGGCATGAGCCAAGGTATTGCGGGAGACGAGACCCCGAAATCCCATATGATAAAGCCGGCTCTTCATCGCTCGCAGACAAGACTCGATATCCCGAAGACTTTCCCGGTAAGTCAGTTGCGCAAAAGCCAAGCAAAGAAACTGGTCGTAACAGGAAAAACTTTTGATTTTGTAGTCGCCGCGATACCGGCGAACGCATTTTCGAAATTCGTGAATAGGAAGAAAATCCATAATCTGAGAAAAGACCGTAGGCGAAGTATTCATCGGTCGCTCCTTGCCGGATCAGGTCAGAAGGGCGACGATAATACAAAATCGCGTTCAAATCGATTACGGTCGAAACCTCATGTATTTTGTTCATATGGTAGTATTTATGAGGCTATTTAATTTCAACGTTGGGACACTACTGATAAGAATTTTCAATTATTTATGAATAATCCAGGCTAACGATCTCCGAGACCGGCTTTTTGCTCGGCGACCCGTCCCCCGGTCAGAGAGACGAAATAAGCGTTGTTCTTCTCGTTCAAACTGACCGCTTTCTCAAAAGCTCCATTCCGGAACAGCACGCCGGCCAAATCGTCGCAGGCATAGCCGGCGCGGGTGGTGCCGGACTGGATCATCTCCTGATAAAGCTTTTTCCGGGCCGAGTCATTCGCATAAAGGCAAGGCCCCTTCACACCGTAAGCACGATCTTGCCCTTCACGTGCCCGGCGTCGAGATAGCGCATGGCCTCGGCGGCTTCGCTCAAAGGATAGACCCGGTCGATGACGAGCTTGATCTTTCCGGCTTCCAAAAGGCCTTTGATGATCTCCAAATCGGCCGCTTTCGACTTCGCCGCGAGCATTCCCATCTTCTTGCGTCCGCCTATCGATTTGAGCGGCCCCAGGATCATGGCCTGGAAGATCTGTCGGTTGGAGCCCCCGGCTGCAACATAAATCCCCGCGGCGCTCAAGGCCCGCTTGTAATCCGAAAGCCGGCGATCCCCGTTGACGGCCAGGATCAGGTTATACCTCTTGTCTTCCGCGGCGAAATCCTCCCGCGTATAATCCAGGACGCGGTCCGCGCCCAGGGAGCGAGCCAGTTCCTGGCTCCCGGGACCGCAGACGGCCGTGACTTCGGCCCCGAATACCTTGGCGAGCTGAATGGCGAACGTCCCCACGCCGCCGGACGCTCCGTGGATCAACACCTTTTGGCCCGGCTGGATTCTCCCCTTGTCGCGAAGACCCTGCAGCGCGGTGACGGCGGCCATGGGGACGGCCGCCGCCTGCTCGAAGGTCAAGCCGGCGGGCTTTTTAACGAGAAAGGACTCTCGGGAGACGGTGTATTCGGCGAAGGCGCCGGAGCCGAGGAACGTGATATCGCCGAAGACTTCGTCGCCCGGCTTGAACCGCCGGACGCTCCGGCCGACGGCGTCAATCTTCCCGGCGACATCCGCCCCCAAGATCGGATTCCGTGGCTTGAACAACCCGCCGGCCATGCGGGCGATGAACGGCTTTCCCCTCATCATCCGCCAATCGCCGCGGTTGAGGGCGGCGGCCCGTACCTCGATCAAAACCTCGTCGTCCTTGGGGACAGGCTTGGCCGTATCCTCGACCTTCAGGACGTCGGCCGAACCGTATTTGCGATAAGTGATGGCTTTCATGATGTCGTTTCCTCCATCTATTTTATTCTTTTTTCCGGATTTGGATATTCATTCGCACCCGCCTCGGATGGCGCAACGGGAGTCGGCGCTCTCATCACCGATCGGCCAGCGTCAGGGCCGTGAGATAGGCCAGGCGGACGATCCTGGCCATCAGGTCCGGGTCGATCTTGTCCAGGCTGTCGCTCGGCTGATGCCAATCCTGATGCATCCCCCCGGCCCAATCGAGATAAGGAACGCGGGCTTCGGCAAACGGGAGATAGTCGCTGATCAGACCCGAATTTTTCGAGGCCGCCTCGGCCTGGGGCCAGAGATCGAGGCCCACGGCTTGATTGGCTTGGCTCAAGATCTCCCCCAGGCCCTGCCCGGACGGAAACGCAACGACCGCGAAATTCGCGGCGGCGATCCCGTTTTGGGCCTCGCCCGGGATCTTCAGCCGTTTCATCCGCGCCTTCATGCTCGATGCATCCTGGGATCGCCCGATCATGTCGAGATTGAGATAGGCCGCCGTCCGTTCCGGCGGAAAAGCGGGCTTCCTGAGATAGGAAGCCGAACCGAGCAGGCCAAGTTCCTCCCCCGTCCATAAGCAGAAGACCATCGTCCGCTTCGGCTTTTGCGGAAGGGAGGCGACGGCCCGGGCCATTTCCAGAACGCCGGCGACGCCGCTGCCGTTGTCGTCGGCTCCGTTGAAGATGTAATCGCCCCGCCGGCCCAGGTGATCCAGATGGGCGCCGACGAGCACCGCCTCGCTCTTCAGTTGCGGATCGCTCCCCGGGATCAAGCCGACAACATTATGGCAGCGCAAGAGTCTCTCGCTTTCGGCGGTCGTTCGGATGGTCAGCACGCCGCCGGCGATCTCGAAAGAGGCCGGCTTCCAGCGGGATTCGATTTCGGCTTTCAGGCTCTCGATCGTCCGGCCGGACGAAGA
>CAYPKX010000096.1:3733-11624 GCA_964411395.1 uncultured Eubacteriales bacterium
TCCAGCGGGATTCGATTTCGGCTTTCAGGCTCTCGATCGTCCGGCCGGACGAAGAAAGAATGGCGTCCGCCATCTCGCGGGAAATGGAGATGGCGCCTCCCCCGCGGATCGCGCCGGGCAGAGTGACGAGCCGGCTGGGCTCGCTGATGATCGGGCCCGCGTCATCGGGCGCTCCGGGTCCCATTTCGGTGTAAACATCGCCCTCGGAGATCGAATTCCGGACCACCAGAACGGCCCGGGCTCCCCTCGCGGCCGCAGCGTTTGCTTTTTTAAGACCGTCGAACCAGATCACGGGTCTGGGCTTTACCCCGGCTTCCCCTTTCGCGAAAGGCGAAGCGGGATTGCCTCGCCCGGGAACATCATCGAGGATCATGACGATTTTGCCTTTCAGCTCAAGCCCGGCGAAGTCGTCGTAAGCGATCGATTCATCGCTGAGCCCATAGCCGGCGAAGACCACCGGCCCCGAGATGATCTCCGGGATGCGGTTCTTATAATAATTCTCCAAATCGACGCCCTCGCGAAAGGTCCGGCCGCCTCCGCTTTCGCCTTTATGGATCGACCACTCGGCTGAGCATCCGAGGCCGATATACTCTTTCATCACCACTTCTTGTAAAAAGCCGCCGGGCCCGGCGCCGCTTCCCGGATCGCCGGCCGGCACGAGGCCCCACATGGCATAGAGAGAAGCGGCATATTCCGCCGCCAGGCGATAGCCGCGGGAGCCGGTCTCCCGGCCTTCCAGCAGGTCCGAAGACAAGAAGGAAAGCAGCGCCAGAGAATCCCGGCCGGAGATTCCGGAAAAGCCCGCCCGATAAGGCGCGGGCGCGGCCTGCGGCGTCGCGCCTTTGATCAGGGCGTTTTCGCCGGCGTTTCCGGCCGGCTTCGAAGTCTGGGCGACGGCCCCTGAGAAGAGAGCCAGGAAAACGATCATGGCCCAACAAGAGTATTTTTTTCGCATGGTAATCAACCTCTAAGAGTGATACGACGCTTGTGAGGTATCCGGCACATCACAGACGACTTCAAAAGGCGAAGCCGATTCAATTTCCTGTCCCTTCGCGAAAGCTTACCCGGCCGACGCCGGCTCCGTCGCCCTCTTCCCCCGGCCCAGAAGCCACGCGGCCAGGGCGCCGGAGAGCGTCATGGCGGTCACGCTGCAGGCGTAATCAACAAAGACGGATTCAGTAGAAAAAAAGTTGGAGGAGCCATATAACCCGAAGTTGACGGAGCCCCAAAAAAGCGCCGCGAAAATCAGGCCCTTCTTGAAGCCGGAGGCCAGGGTCCTTGCCCCGGACCATTTCATCGCCGTCGTGACAAGAAAGCCCATGGACAGGGATACCGCAATCATGGCCCACACGATGAGTTGGCCCGGCGGCCTGTGGAGTTGCCGCATGAACTCTTCCGAAATGACCGGGTGCGCCCGGTAGAAGTTTTTTAGGACCAAGACATAGGCGGCCGCGTTCAGCAAAAGGCTGCTCGCGGATGTCGCCAAACCCGTGAGAAGAAAATTCCTGTTCATACCGAATCTCCTTGCGTGAGGAACCCGAGCGATGCCTATTTTTTTGGAGAATTTTCGCCCAACACCAGCCGCCCGATCATCAGATACGTAGGCGGCTCTTCGGCCGCGTCCCCGGCGACGGGGAATCCCGTCATCCCAAAAGCTTCGCGCTGTCCGGCTTCGGCGATGAAGCTGATGTTGCCCATCTTGTCCGGATGTACCTGGAACTGGAAACACCCCCCGAGATAGGTCGAATACAGGAGCCGGCTGGTCTTGATATCGACGACGGAAACGAAGGCTTTGCGGCGGCCGAAAAAAGTGCCGTTGAATGTTTTTTCCCAGGCCGGATAGTCTTTGAACAAGGCGTCCGCGGTCAAGGGGAAGTCCGGAGAGGAGGTGATGCCTCCGATGACCACCGTGTCCGGGCCGAGAAATTGAGCGGAGATGATGTGGTCGGCGTCTTTTCCCCCGATCCGCGAAGAAGAGACAAGGGTCATGTCGTCCGAATTGAAAACCGACAGGAATCCGTCCCAATTCCCGGAGCTTTCCGGGCCCAAGGCCTTGGCGGTGACCGGGAAGCCCTCTTCGTTGACGCTGCCCGTCACGAGCAACAGGTTAGGAGCCGTCCAGGCAAGCTTAGACGACAGGTTTCCTCCAGCGGCGAAATAGCTCAAATAGAGCACCTTCGTCCCGGATTCGTTGATCTTGGCCAGGAAATGGTCGCCGCCTCCCTCGTATCCCGGGATTTTGGACTTGATCATCTTCCGGCGGACGGCGTCCGCCGTTACCGGAAGGTCCGCCGCGAACGTAAACCCGGTCGCGCAGATATTGTCTTGGCGGTCGATCGCCAGCCCCGTGACCATTTCATAGAGCCCGTTTCCCAGGGAGGTGGAGAACAAGAGCTTATCGCCGCCGGGGCTGAGCTTGGAGATGAAACAATCCTGTTTGGTGTAGTGATTGTCGATGACGCCCGCGGTCGCCGGGAAATCGGACGAACAGGTGGCCCCGGCGATGACAATGTTTCCCTTGGCGTCAAGACAGATCTGATTGGCCGTATCTTCCACTTTTCCGCCGATATACGTCGAGAAGACGATGTCGCTTCCGGAGGGGTTCATTTTCGCGACGTAAACGTCGCCGGCCCATTCGCCTTCGCCGTTGAAGCTTGTGTCGTAGGCGTTCGGGGTAACGGGAAAATCGGGGGAATGGGTGCCGCCCACCAGATAGATGAATCCCTGTTGATCGACCAAAATCCCGGTGTGGTGCTCCCGCTTGCTCCCCCCGATCAAGGTGGCGAACACGATCTTTCCGTCGGGGGAAAACTTCGCGACAAAGGCATCCGCTTCGCCCTTCAGCTCCCTCTGATAAGCGCCCGGAGTTGCGACGAAGTTCTTGTCACGGGTCGTGCCCGATACATAGGTATATCCCTCAGCATCGGCCACAACGGAGAAACGCGCCGCGTATTTATCGGTATGCGAGAAATACGTGGAAAAGCCGAGGGCATAGGCCGGCGGATTCGCCTGTCCTCCGGTTTGCGCGGGACAATTCCCGCGACCAAGACAGATTCCCAAAAATACGAGTGAGATCGTTTTCAACATTTCAATTGCTCCTTGCGCAGGGTCGCCGTCGGCGTACGCTTTCCGGACTTCGACGGTCAAGCGACGATGTCGCTCATCGAGACCGGCCTGCTTTGAGCTCCGCCCCCGGCTGAGCCTTGTAGCGGGCCTGGAGCTTCTTGGCGTTGGCGAAGGCCGCAGGCCATGTTTTCCAGTATTCCTTGTCGCAGGACTCGAGCTCACGGCATTGGACGCAGGTCTCGACGCCGTTCGACAGGGCGCAGTTGCGGACCGGGCAGGTCTTCACGCTGACGTTCATGGGTTTATCCCCGGGTTTGCACAAATGGCAGAAAACCTTATCGGCCTCGAATTCAATCCCCCACTTCGTCTTCATCTGCCACGCGTCGTAGACGGCTTTTTTCATCTGAGCGTCATTGGCCTGGGTCGCCTTGAACAGCTCGCACTGCCGCGTGCAATACAATTCGGGGATCCCGCAATAGCACAATTTCGCCAGGTCGACGGGCGTCTGCTCCTGCCCGGGTTTTCCGGGCACGCTCTCTTGAGCCGGCGCGATCCGGTTTAGAGCCAGGAGGGCGCAGCCGGCGCCGCAGAATTTCGCGCAACGGCCGAGAAAAAGTCTTCGACTTTGCTTCGTTTCCATGATTTTCTCCTTTATTTTTTTGACGGCGTTTGAGGCTTCCAGCCCTCGAACCCGAGCCGCAGCCCTTTGATGAGGGAATCGACGGGAACATGGCCGGCGCCCTCGAGGACGGCCAACCGGCAGGTCAAGCCGGCCGGAGCGAGGAGGCCGCATTGCTCCTTCAGGGCGCCGTTCTTGCTGATGATCGTGGGAAAATCATTCTCGCCCATGATCAGGATCAGCGTTCGGTCCCCGCCTTTGTAGTCGCGAAGCCAGGTGTCCCGGTGTTTGTCCAAAATGGGGACGGACAACGTGGCGCTGGCGGCGATGAAGACATCGGCCAGCCCGGGATTGCGGAAGAGCCCATAAACGGTGGTAAAGCCCGAGTTGGATGTCCCGTAGAGGACGCGGAACGGCTCGGTCCGATAGTTTTTTTCGATAAGAGGGAGGAGTTCTTCCCCGACGAAATCCAGAAAGGAATCGGCCCGGCCGCCGCCTTTTGTCCCATCGTCATACGTCACCACTTCGGGAAAGACGTCCTTGGAGCGATCGGTGTTGACCACGCCGACGACGATGAAATCGGGCATCACTCCCAGGGAGGCCGCCTGGCGGAGGCCCCCGATGACGCCCGAGTTGAAGTTCATCTCGCCGTCGAACATGTAGAGGACGGGATACGTGTCCCGGGTTTCGTCGTAGCCGTCAGGAAGAGACACCCAGACCTCCCGGGTCTCGCCCAGGCGGGCCGAGGCGATCTTTTCAATGCGGACCTGGGAAATTGCAGGGAGGGGAGTTTGAGCCGAAACCGGCCTCGCAAAGATACCGAGGACGGCCGCCAGATTGAGAAGGCGAACCAACCGAGAAGACCGCATGATTTTTAACCTCGCTTTCTGTTTGGGATGTGTTGGCCTGATCGATTTCACAACCCCGTCAGGAGCGGACGTCCGACGGAGCGATCGAGATGACGACGCTTCCCCGTTTGAACCCGCTTTCGACATACCGGTGCGCTTCAGCCGTCTCTTCCATGGGAAAACGTCGATCGATGATCGCCTTGATCTTCCCCGCTTCGACGAGGTCTTTAACGGCGAGCAAATCATCGAGCCCGCCGGGCGCAATCGCGCAGACGACCCGCCGGCCGCGCCCCAAGGCGGTCCGGATCATCGCCAGGAGATGCGGCGTCTTGAAGCTCGCGTAAAGGAGAATGCCCCGGGGCGCAAGCGAACGCCGGCAGAGGGAGAAAGGCATTCGGCCCAGGATATCGAAGATGACGTCGTAGGTCTCGCCGTTTCGGGTAAAGTCCTGTTCGGCGTAATCGATCACCCGGTCCGCGCCCAGGGCTCGGACGTATTCCAGCCGGGGCCCGCCGCAAACCGCGGTCACATCCGCCCCATAAAGCCTGGCGATCTGGACGGCCGCCGAGCCGATCCCGCCGCTGGCCCCGTTGATCAGAATCTTCCGCCCCGCCCCAAGCTTCGCTTTGCCGAGAAGGGAAGAGGCCATGACCGCCCCATACGGGATGACGGCCGCTTCTTCATAGGCAAGGCCCGTGGGCATATGAGCCACAGCCGCGCGGTCCTTCAGGCAAAGGAACTCGGCATACGCCCCGAATCGCTGGCCGGTGCAGCCGAAAACCCGGTCGCCCGGCTTGAAGCGGGTGACGTTCCGGCCGACCGCTTCGACGTCTCCGGAGAACTCATTCCCGAGGATACTCGATTTCGGCTTGCGCCAGCCCATAGTCATCTTGGCGATGAGCCAGAACGGGAAAATCATATTGAATCCCCGGGGCGTGACGGACTTGAAGCTTCGAGCCATGATATCCCCGAAATTGACGCCGGCGGCCCGGACCCGGACGAGGACTTCGTTGCTTTTCGGCGCAGGACGGACGACCTCCTTCAACCGAAGGACGTCGGGGGAGCCAAATTCGGAATAGACGATCGCTTTCATGGTTGACATGGCGGCTTTCATTTCATATCGCTCTCCCTTTAGAACGCAGATTCGATTAACCTGATTCCGTAAGGGACCATGGCGAGAGCCATCAGGACGGAAGCGCTGAGATTAATGATCTCCATACCGTCCGGCGTGCCCACAAACAGCACCCCGACAAGGAAGAGGATGCTCTGCCAGCCGGACAGCGACTGGGCCTGGAGGAGGCCGACGGTCTGGATGGCGAAACCGGCCGGCAAGAGAATGATTCCCCATAGGAGGATCATCCAGCCCTTTTTAGAAAACATGGCCAGGAGGCCGGGCCTCATGGCCGAAAACTCTTCGTCCGAAACCTTATTGAGAGCGCTCATCGTCAGGCAAAGAGCCCCTTTGTCGGCGGCTAAGATGATCGCCCCCAGAACGGCCGGTATCGCGCCCGCGAAACCCGCCCAAGCTCCCCGGCCGGAGCTCAGGATCCTCATGAAATGAAGCGATGCGACGACGAGGAGCGCCGTGTTGAGGAGAACCAGGCCGTGTCCCAAATGCAGCCGCTTGCGCCCCCTCGCCCGCAGCATGATCGCCTCGGGCCCGAGAAGCCGAGGCCGCAGGAGCCCGGGATGAAGGGCAAAAGCAAAGACAAAGACCAGAGGGAAGACGACGAACGCACCCCCCGTCCCGATCTGTTGAAGTTGAGCAAGAACGCTTGGTTGCACTTTTTTCTCCTTGTCGCCCATCCTGTTCGGGCCGGTTCTATGCGCCGATATCGGTCGCGTCGCTGAACTATACGCACGGTTTCGGGACGCGGCTATCGGGAAATCGGCTGATTTGATGAATTCATACCGATTCCCTATGCACTCCGGGGCCGTTTCCGGCCCCGGCGACGGGCGCCTTGCCAGGGGAGCGCCGGTTTCCCTATAATGAGCCGTCCGAATAGACGGGGAAACCCGGGCGATTCGGCGGATTCAGACCGAGCGGCAAGGGAAAGGCCGGGCCATGAAGCATTTCAACGTTTTAAGCATGGGCTTGGTCCTGATCGTCGGGGTCTGGTCCATCGTCGAATTCCGCCAGCGCAGCCGCCGCTTCGCCGAGCATCGGCTCGGCGGGATCTGGCGGTTCCTGATCTTTTACAACGCCTTGGCGGTGGTCGTCTTTCTCACGGCCTACGGGGAGAGCAATCTCACTCCCGACCAGCTGGCAGGGCTTTCGTTCTGGTACAAGATCGGAGAATGGCCGATCCTCGCCGCTCTCGTCCTGGGCGCCCATCTCTCGCTCTACGGGTTCATTTTCCGGCGATGGGACCGGAATCTGCCTGTCTGGCTGATCGCCGTGACGGGGATCTTCGTTTCAGCGGTGACGGCCTGGTATTTCCTCTCCTTGAAATTCCCGTCTCTGGCCCCTTCAAGACCGGACAATACCTTCTGGCTTGCCCTCATTTGGCCGCCGGGAGTGCTCGATGTCTTTTTCCTCGGCCGCCTGCTGGCCGATAACCGCAAGACGGCCGATCCCGGCCGACGGAAAGTCGATGCCGCGTTCGCCTGGCTGATGATAGCCCGTTATCCCGTGCACCTGGCCTTGAGCGTCTGGACCCCGGTCGGAACGATGTTTTTAGCCCTGACGCTCACCCGACTGCTCGGCCTCTTTACGAACCTCGCGCCCCTCATCTGGCTCAAGGCCTATTTCCTGCCCTGGGCGGGCGGGCTCGGCAAGGCGATCGCGGGGCGATTCGACCTCGCCGCCATCGGCCGGACGCGAGGCCTTTCCGCCCGCGAGATGGAGATCCTGGAGCTCATGATCGACGGCAAGAGCTACAAGGACATCGAAAGCACCCTCCATATCTCCATCCATACGGTCAAAAGCCACGTCTACAGCCTCTACCGGAAGATGGACGTCAAGAGCCG
Organism: uncultured Eubacteriales bacterium; assembly: GCA_964411395.1. Lineage (GTDB taxonomy): Bacteria > Acidobacteriota > Aminicenantia > Aminicenantales > UBA4085 > JAAZPG01. Next base: position 11,237 of record CAYPKX010000096.1, read on the forward strand.
CCACGAGCTGATCCACAAAATCGGGGTTTACGGCAGTTAAGCGGACCGGAAGGACCCAACGATCGCCGCGCAGGACGCCGCGGCTGACGCTCCGGGCAACGCAGACGGGGACGTTTATTGGGTTGAGGCGAAGATCATCGAGGACCTGCAGAAAGCGTCCCGGAAGCGGCGACCCGGCCCTGGGGATTGAAAAGCCGTCCGGAAAATGGTAGTCTTTTTTCGAGAATATGGTGTTTGATGTTTAAAATTCGTACCGTGCTTGTTTCCTAGGGGAAGAGTCCGCCCCCGGATTTCTTCTTCTCAGACCCTCCAACCCTCCGTTTTTCTCCCTCTGTAAAAACGACCGTTGAATTGCGAGGATTTATGTTGACTAACACAAATAAGGATT
>CAYPKX010000097.1:0-11454 GCA_964411395.1 uncultured Eubacteriales bacterium
TGACGATGACGACGCCGTCTTTCATCTTGGCGAATTCGGCCGTACCCAGGATGGGGGCCTTGGTTTTCGGGACGTGGAGGGAGAAAATGTCGGCTTGAGCCAGAATCTCATCCAGCGGAAGCTGCGTCACGGCCAGCTTCGTCTGGATCGGAACAACATCATAAGCCAGAACCGTCATGCCGAAGGCGATGGCCCGTTCGGCCAGGGCCAGGCCGATCCGGCCGGCGCCGATCAGGCCGAGGGTTTTGCCGTAGAGCTCGGTCCCGTGAAGCGTCTTTTTCTCCCATTTGTGCTGTTTCATGGTGACATTGGCCCGGCCGTGCTGGCGAACCGCCCCGAGCATGAGTCCGAAGGCGTGTTCGGCGACCGAAATCGTTGTCGCCGAGGGCGTGTTGGCGACCTGGATGCTTTTTTCTTTTGCCGCAACGGCGTCGACGTTGTCCAAACCGATCCCGGCCCGAACGACGATTTCCAAGCCGGAGGAGGCTTCGATCACCGGGCGGGTGATTTTGCTGGCGCTGCGGACAACGACGGCGTTGAATCCGGGGACTGTCTGGATGAGCCCGGCTTCGTCCAGGCCGGTTTTGACGACGACCTCGAATCCGGGAACCGCTTTCAGCAGTTCGGTGGATTCCTTGTCCAGCGCATCGGCGATCAGAATTTTTTTCATGACCAGTTCTCCTTTAATATGGGTTCGGCGGCGTTGATCGCAGTTCCGGGAATAACGGCATAACCCAGGTCGGCCAACGTCATCTCCAGGGCGGTCAGGGCGGTGATGATATCGAATCCCCCCATGTAGCCGAGGTGGGCGATACGGAAAAATTCGCCTTTATGCGGGTCCTGGGATCCGGCGATATAGGCCAGATACTTGGTCTGCATGATTTTAACGAGCCGGACTCCGTCGATTCCCGCCGGCGTTTTCACGGCGGTGAGAATATCTCCGGGGACTTCGGCCAGGAGCTCCAGCCCGAGAGCCCGAACCCCGGCCCGGGTCGCTTCGCCCAGGACATGATGATGGATGATGAGATTGTCCAGCCCCGTCTCCCGGATGAGGTCCAGGGCTTTTTTCTGCTGGATGATCAAACTGATGCCCGGGGACCAGGACGAAGTCCGCGAAGACAGGGCCTTTCGGGCGATTTTCAGGTCGAAATAGAATTTCGGGCATTTTGAAACGTCGGCCAGCTTCCAGGCCTTGGGGCTTGCGGCGATGTAGGCCAGTCCGGGAGGAACCATCAACGACTTCTGGGAACCGGTCAGGAGCACATCGATGCCCCAGGCATCCATCGGGCAGGGAGCAGCCCCGACTCCGGAAATCCCGTCGACGACAAGAATGGCCGCGGTTCGCGCAACGACCTCGCCGAATCCCTGAATATCGAAGACCTGCCCGGCCGATGTTTCCGAGAGAGTCGCGAAAACCGCCCTGATTCCCGGATCGGCCTTAAGCTCCGCGGCCAGGGCCTCTTTGGACAACACCTGGCCCCATTCCAGGACCAGGTCCTTGAAGGCGACGCCATACGCCGCACAGATCCGGCCCCAGCGCTCACCGAATTTTCCGGCATTGATGGTGAGAACCCGGTCTCCGGGCGAACAGAAGTTGGCCACGGCCGCTTCCATCGCCCCGGTCCCCGACGAGGTCAGAACATAAACGTCTTCTTTCGTCCCGAAAATGTCCTTCAGGCCTTCGGTCACTTCCATGAAGATCCGGGAAAATTCTTCGGTCCGGTGGTGGATGATCGGCTCGGCCGCTGCGGCCAGAACGCTCGAGGGAACAGGCGTCGGGCCGGGAGAGAGAAGATAGGACTTCTTGATCAACGAACCCTCCTCGGAAATTTCGGCAGCCGGAAGATGAGGACTCGCGGCACCGGTGGCTTTAGACGGTACGCTAACATAATGATTTCTCGCCTGTCAAACTCCGGGAGAAACGAAACGGTCTCAGAGCTTCTGGAGCAATCGCGTGAGAAGCGCCGCCCGGTCGACCAGCGAGGACAGGAGGACATGCTCGTGGGCCGCATGGATTCCGTCCCCGTCCGGACCCAGTCCGTCCAAGGTCGGCTTTCCCAGTCCGGCGGCGATAGACGCATCCGACCCTCCGCCGGTTTTCCCTCCGATCAGCTTGAGACCGAGTTCGGCGGCCACGGATTTGGCTTCGGCAAAGAGAGCGAGCGAAGCTTTTGTCCGCTCCATCGGGGGAGTGGCGCTTTCGATCGTGATCCGGATTTTCGCTTTCCGGGTCCCGGCCCCCAACGCTTTGACGGAGGCCAGAATTTTTTCCCTCTGGGCGGCGGTCCAGAACCGGATATCGCAGACGGCAAAAGCCGCTTCGGCGACGACATTGGCTTTTTCGCCGCCTCCGATCAACCCGACATTGACCGAGACATCCGACGACCTGAGCGATTCGACTTTTCGAAGAACGGACATGAGCTCATCTATGGCCGAAACACCTTTGCCGGGGGAACCGCCATGGGCCGCGATTCCACGGACGTCGATCCGGACGACGAACCGTCCCTTGCGCTGAATTTTCAAGGCCCCGCCGGGCATGGCCGGCTCCAGGCAGAGAACCCGGTCGGAAGCCTTGGCCTGGGCTCGAATGATGGCCCGGGCTTCCTCGCATCCGGTCTCCTCGGACGAATTGACGAAGACCGCGATCCGCCGGCGGGGCCGGAGATTGAGCTCGCGGAGGGCGCCGAGAGCGGAAGCGGCCAGGACCAGACCGGCCTTCATGTCCAGCACGCCGGGACCGAAGATCTTGTCTCCCTGAAGATAGAACGGCATCGAGGCCAATCGACCGACCGGCCAGACCGTGTCGGCGTGGGTCAGGACGAGCAACCGTCCTTCGAAGCGGTCGTCGTCTTTGGCCGGATATTCGAGAAGATGAAAATCGCCCCGGCCGTGTTGGGGGAAGCGGGTATGACGGACGCCCAGGCGACCGCATTTGGCCAGGAAAAGAGCGCTGCAGGCATCGACCGCCTTTTTTTCGGAAGTCGGAGATTCAGCCAGGACGAGCTCTTTCAGAAACCCGACCATTTCCCCCCGGCGGGACCTGAAAAACACCTGAAGGTTCATGACGCCTCCTCGCTCCCGATCGCGTGATCCGCGGACTCGATAAATATTTCGGCAGTCATTATATTTCTTTTTTCGCTGAGATGATACACGGCGCGAGGGAGTCTCCTTCGGACGAATTGACATGGGATGGGGAAAAAGGGAAGATGACGGGCTGATGATCGGAAAACGAATCGGGACGCGCGTGTTTGCCGGACTTATCCTGCTTTGTTTCGCCGCAGCCTCCTTCGGCCAGTCCCGAAGAGTCGCCCTTTCCTTCCAGGTCGGCGGAGCCGGGCACGAAGAAAATAATTTAAATGTCGGCCTGGCGGCCGGGATGAGCCTGACGGTCCCCCTGACGTCCCGTCTCTCGCTGGCCCTCGAGGCCGATTCCTGGGGAACCCGGTCGCAGACTTCGTTTCGGAAGCTGTACAACGGACATCTCCGGGTCCGGCCGTATCTTCTCGGGCTTCGGTATGATTTCGGCGGCAACGGATACTTTCAACCGTATGCCGTGGCCGGAGCCGGGTATATCGCCACCAAATTCCAGATTGGAACGCTCCCGGCGATCCCGGGATTGACGATCGATCAGAGCGTTCAGAGCGGCTGGGCCGCTTATTTCGGGGGCGGAGTCTTCTGGCGCTTGTCCGGGTATTGGGACTTTTTCTCCGAAATCGATTACCTGGTCCGCACGGCGCCCGGACGGACTGTCACGGCGGACGAAAGCACCGGCCTTTCGTCCGATGATATCTGGATCAACCTCCGGGTGGTGTACATCAAATTCGGCGTCCGGCTCCTGTTTTAATCCCCGGATCCCGTTGATTTCCGCCGGTGTTTATCCTACAGTGATGATGATGAAAACGGGGACGTCGTCCGGGAGGTTCCTTCGCTTCCTTCTTCTCTGGGCCTGCCTCGGGTCCGGTCTTCTGGCGTTGCGCGGGCGGGCCGGGTCGGAAATCGTTTCTCCCTGGAAGGAGGCGCGGATCGGCGCTCTGGACGCCGCCGGCTGGTGCGGCCTTGTTCTGGCCCCGCATAAGGACGCGGCTTTCGCCTTTCGTTTTCTGATCGAAAAAGACGGGCAGACGGCCGATGGAGACGATTTGTTCTACCTGGCCTCCGAAATCGGTCCGCATTCACCCGACGGGCTCTACGCCCGAATCGGATTCGACCTCGCTCTCCCGATTCTCCCCGAGAAAAAAAACGAAACGCCGATTCTCATGAAGCCGGCCAAACGTTCCGACCTTCTGATCCTGGAATGGTCGAGGCAGGATGAGCGGGCCGTGGTCGGCCGGTTGACCATTCCCAAAAACACGGCCGTCCGGCTCCGGCCGTATTTCCCCTGGGATTTTAAGGGCCGGTTCCGGGCCTCGCCCGAAGGCGAGCTCCTCGGTGAATCATCCGGACCCAGGGGGGCGGCCTTTCTCCTCTGGACCGACCGGCCGGAGCAACCGGACATCGGCACCGGGGGAACGGAGGTTGAATATTCCTATCCGGCTGATGGCCCCCGGACGGTCTACTTCACGGCCGGCGTCGGAGAACAGGTCGAAGCCGTTCGCCGCCGAATCTACCGCTATAAAAACGCCCGGACAATCGACGTCCTGCTCGAGGAGGAGCGGGATCGATACGAAAAGAAACGCGTGGCGGTCGAAGGCCTTTTTGCCGGGGCCGCTGAAGCCGTCACAAACAATCTGCACTGGATGATGTTGTATCAACCCGGAACCCACCGCCTTTATCCCCCGGCCGGCCGAACCCGCGTGTTCGGCCGCGACGAAAGCGAGCCGGATTTCTGGCGGACCTCGGCCTGGGATTCCTTCCTGAGTCCTCTGGGGCTCTCGCTGGAAAGCACTCAATTCGCGGCCGACGCCTTCCGGGTCATTCTCGAAACTCAGTATCTCAACGGAAACATACCGAGTTGGCGGAGCCGATTCGGGGGCACGATCGACCGTTCGCAGCCGCCTCTCGGCGCGTATAGCCTTCTCAAGCTGTTCGGCAAATCGGGAGACCGGGCCCTTTTGGAAAGCTCGTATCCGCATTTAAAAAAAAGCCACGCCTTCTGGAGGGAGCCCGGAGCCGACGGGAAGCCCCGCCGGGATGGGAACGGCGACGGATTGCTGGAATGGGGTTCGGATATCAAGCCGTCGGGCCCGGTGAACGCCTCCTCTCCGGCGGCCGGACGGGCGCGGGCGGAATCCGGCCGGGATGACCTGCCGAATTGGGACGACGTCCCGGTCAGTCCGGCGAGCGGCACGCAAACCCTGAATGCCCTCGATCTCAACAGCCTGTACGCCCTGGACGCCTGGTGTCTTTCCCAGATCGCCGACATTCTCGATCGGCGAGCGGAGCGCGACGCCTATCTCGACGAATACGAGCAGCTGAAAAAATTGATCAACGACCATCTCTGGAACAGCCGGGAGGGATTCTATTACGACCGCTTTTGGGACGGACGTTTCTCCACCCGGAAGGCCGCCTCGAATTTTTTCCCGATGTTGGCCCGGATTCCCGACGAACGCCGGGCCCAGCTCGTGCGGAAACATCTCCTGAACCCGAAGGAGTTCTGGGGAGATTTCGTCATCCCCTCGATTTCGAGGGATGACCCGGCCTTTCTCGATCCCGGCAATCCGTCGCGGCAGGATTGGCGCGGGGCGATCCGGCCGGCCACGAATTACCTGGTTTACCAGGGGCTCAAGAACTACGGCTTCGACGCGGAGGCTTCGGAGTTCGCCCGAAAAAGCGCCGGGCTGGCCTTGAACGCCTGGAAAAATTTCCAACTGTCTCCGGAAGGCTACCATCCGTTGAGCGGGGAAGCGGCCGGCCTCCGATTCCATTCGCTCGGCTCGCTTTTTGCCCTGATGGCCGTCGAGGAATACCTCGACTTCACGCCGTGGGAAGGCGTTCGGTTCGGCCTGATCAGTCCGGAAGAATCCGGGACCGTGTCCCGCATCTCGATCCAGGGACATCACTACGATGTCGGCGTTTCGCGAAAAGAAATCGTCCTCGCCGAGGAAGGACGCCGTATTGTCGTTCTGGACGGCGGAGCGGTCGTTCGGCACTTCCTCTATTCGGAAAACGAAGTTTCCTTTGAAATCAAAACCATGTCCGAACGGGAGATCCGGGTCGAGTTTCTCCGCAAGGGGAAATATCAGCTGGAAATCGACGGAGTGCCCAAACGGGTTTTTAAAGGCGCCAAGGTGAAGTTCGATGTCCCCGACGGAAGCCACTCCGTCCTCCTCCAACTTCTCGAATTCCTGAATTGACGGCGAACTCCCTCCGGCGCCGTCCCTTTCCTTCTGTAATCATTCTCTTCCTTATGTAACCTTTTTTTCCCGAGGCGCGTATAACTCCATGAATCCGTCCTCCGGTCTTTCAGGACCCGGACCGGATGTTTTTCCCGTGTCTTCAAGCTGATAGTCGGGAATATTCGGCCGGCGACTCGATTCAACCGGAGGCGTCGGCGATTCTGACCGTCCGATCGGCACGATCCTTGCATAAAAGGCGCAATGACGGGGAAATAAGCTGCAGGAGTGTGAAATGGCTCAAAGGATGATCCGGATGATCTGCGGACCGGCCCTGCTTTTGGCCGTTCTCATGGCCGGTCTGGCCCAGGGGACGGATTCCGACCTGGACGCGTTGAAAAGAGCCGCCCCGAAAATTTATCTCGATTGCGGAAACTGCGACCTGGAATACACCAAGAACGAAATTCCCTTCGTCAATTACGTCCGGGACCGGAAAGAAGCCCAGGTCCATGTCCTCGTCACCAGCCAATCGACCGCTTCTGGAGGTTATGAATACACCTTGACGTTCATCGGACAGAACGGATTCGCGGGAATCGACGATTCCTTCAGGTATTTTTCAAAACAGGACGAGACCGAGGACGAAATCCGCAAAGGCCTGGTTTCGGCTCTGAAGCAGGGCTTGGCAGCCTATGTCGCCCGGACGCCGATCGCCGCCCGCCTCGAGGTCCGGTACCGTCCCGAAGAGATGCCGTCCGGGACCAAAGACCATTGGAACCATTGGGTCTTCAGCCTCGGAGCCGACGGGTATTTTCAAGGCGAGGAGTCCAACGCCAACACCAATTTCGGTTTCAATTTTTCGGCCAACCGAATCACCGAGGATTGGAAGCTCCGCCTCGGGCTCGACGCCTCTTTCGACGAGGATTCGTTCCTGGTGGAAGGGGAGGAATTGAAAAGCTCCCAGGAAACCTATGGGGTCAGCGGCTTGCTGGTGAAAAGCCTCGGCCCTCACTGGTCGGCCGGCTTTTCCTTCGAGGCGGACTCGTCCACCTTCAGCAATCTCAAGCGCCGCGTCGTCCCGGCTCTGGCCGTCGAATACAACGTCTTTCCGTATGCCGAGTCCTCCCGGCGCCAATTCCGGATCCTCTACCGTGTCGGCCATGAGAATGTCGTTTACCGGGAGACGACGATCTACGACAAACTCCGCGACCGCCTTTGGAGCGAATCGCTTTCGGCGACCTTGAGCGTGAAGGAAAAGTGGGGGAGCCTCACCTGCGCCCTGAGCGGGTCGCACTATTTTCACGACTTCAAAATGAACAACCTCAACGTGTATGCCTTTCTTCAACTGAACCTCGTCAAGGGCCTGAACGCCTACTGCTTCAGCGGCGGGACGCGGATCCACGATCAGCTGGCCCTGGTCAAGGGTGGCGCCTCGCTGGAGGAAATTCTGCTTCAACGCCGCCAGCTGGCGACGTCGTACAGCTATTACGCCGTCGTCGGCCTGAGCTACACCTTCGGTTCGGTTTATACGAACGTCGTCAATCCGCGCTTTGGCCGGCTTGGCGGCAATAACGGCGGCGGCGTCACCATCCGCATGAATTAAGGACCATGGCCATGAACATGACTCGCCGACAACGTCTCGTTTCAAGCACAGCCGTCCTCTTCGGCTGGATCTTCGCGGCGGCGGCCGCCGCCCAGTCTCCAGCGTCGGACGCCGGCCGATTGAATGTCTTTCTGGCGGGGCCCGACGCGGCCTTCTACGCCGCGGAAATTCCGTTCGCCGCGGTCGTTCCGTCCAAGGACGAAGCCGACATCGTCGTGGAGATCGCTCCGGGTCCGGCGGCCGAAGGTCCCGCCGTCCGTCTGTCGTTTTCCGGACAGGGACGATTCCAAGGCAAGCGGGATGCGCTCACCTACCGCCCGGCCGCGGGAGAAGACGAGGAGGCGGTCCGAAAGGGCGTCTCCCGGCTCCTGAAGCTGGGCCTTCTACGCTATTGCGCTGAAACGCCGGCCGCCGAGCGGATCGACGTCGTTTTCCAGGACCAGGTCAAGCCGACATCCGTCGCCGATCCCTGGAACTTCTGGGTGTTCAGCTTGAGCGCGAACGGTTTTCTCTCGGGCGAGCAGGTGTATCGGAGCCAATCCTGGAATTTCAGCGCGGCGGCCAACCGGGTCACGCCGGATTGGAAGATCCGGATGGGCGTCCGTCTCGGCTTGAGCAAGAACGCCTACGACTACGAAGGGTACACCTACGAGAGCGAAACCCGTTCTCAATCGGCGTCGGCCCTGATCGTTCGCAGCCTGGGCGGTCATTGGTCGGCGGGAGCGGCGGTTTCGGCCGGGGCTTCGACCTACGGCAACTTCGATTTGTCCTTGTCGGTCCGTCCGGCCGTCGAATTCGACGTGTTCCCGTATTCGGAATCGACTCGCATGCTCCTCTGTTTCCTCTACACGCTCGGCCCCGAATACAATCGCTACACCGAAGAGACGATTTTCAACACGAAACGGGAGCTGCTCTGGGCTCAGTCCCTGTCGGCCGCCCTCGACCTGAAACGCCCCTGGGGAACGATGAGCGTCTCTCTCTCCGGCTCGCATTACCTTCACGATGTTTCGAAAAACAAGCTGGAACTGGACGCCAACATCTCCTGGAGAATTCTCAAGGGACTGAACTTCAATATCAACGGCGGAGGAGCCCGCATCCGCGACCAGCTGTCCCTGCCCAAAGGCGGAGCGTCCTACGAGGAAGTGCTCCTGCGGCAGCGGGAGCTGGCCACCGGCTACAATTATTACTTCTCGGTCGGCCTGAGCTACACCTTCGGTTCGGTCCTCAGCAACATCGTCAATCCCCGCTTCGGTTCGGGAAGCGGAACGAGCATTTCGATCAGCATGTAAGGCCGGGACCGGCGGCCGTCGCCGCTTCGGCTCGATGGACGGCGGCCGCTCCAAAAAAGAGGCGGCGGACTCGCACCGAAGCGAATCCCGCCTCGTGGAGGATCGCCGCCAGTTCGGCCGGAGAATAGAACCGCGGAATGGTGGAAGCCAGATAAGCATACCCGGCCTCGGATCCCGAAATCCGGCTCCCGACGCGTCGGACAAAAAGGCGGACCAGGCCGAAAAAGATCCAACGGACCGGGGCAAAAGCGGGCCGGCTGGTTTCGATCAGGACCAGCCGGCCGTTATTTTTCAGAATTCGTCTGATCCCCACGAACGTCTCCCGGAGAATCTCCCGCGAGAGATTCAAATTCCGGACGGCGAATGAAATAACGGCGGCGTCGAACGTTTCTCCCGGGAAGGGGAGACGGCGGGCGTCGGCCCGAACGGCCGCGCCGCGTTTCGAAAAGGTTGTTTTCTCCCTCAACCCGGACATCATTCCCGAGCTGAAATCGAGGGCGACGACGCGACCTCCCGCTTCGATTTGAGCGGCGAGTTCCTCGGCCATGTCTCCCGTTCCCGAACACACATCGAGCCAGAGCATTCCCCCGCCCTCGGCGGCCGTCCGGGCGGCGATCTTTCGCCAGATCCGGTCCCGTCCGAACGTGAGGACCCTGTTCGCCCTCTCGTACGTCGGAGCGACTTCGTCGAACAGATCGCGGATTTTTGACATGAGCGTTCTGTTTAGCATATACATTTCGGGCCGGGGAGACAATCGGGCCATTCGGGCCGGCCCGGCGCGGGAGGAACGGCCATGAAGACGACATGTTCGCGGCGGGACTTCTTAAGAGACGGGGCGATCCTGGGGGCGGCCTCCCTGGCCGCGGCCACGCCTGCTTCGCTTCAAGCGACCGGTCCGGGAGCGCCTGGAGCTCCGGCCGGAGTCGCCCGGGTCGTGGCCTCGGCCAACGGCCTGGCCGCCGTCGAGAGAGCCATGGAGCATCTGCGTTCGGGCGCCGATCCGCTGAGCGCGACGGTCGCCGGCGTTAATCTCGTTGAAGATGATCCCGAAGACATGTCCGTCGGTTACGGCGGCCTGCCGAATGAGGATGGAATCGTCGAGCTCGATGCTTCGGTCATGGACGGGCCGACTCATTCCTCGGGCGCCGTCGCCGCCATCCAGAACATCAAGAACCCTTCCCGGGTCGCCAAGCTCGTCATGGAACGGACGACCCACTGTCTTCTGGTCGGACCCGGAGCTCTGCGCTTCGCCCTGGCCCATGGATTCAGGGAGGAAAATCTCCTGACCGAGAAAAGCCGGCAGGCCTGGCTGGAATGGAAAGAGAAGCTCTCGGACCGGGACAACTGGCTGCCCGAGCGGGCGAGGAACCTTCCTCCGGGGATGGCCGCGGCGATTTCGACCTACGGCACGATCAACTGCCTGGCTCTCGACGTTCATGGCCGCCTGGCCGGGACCACGACCACAAGCGGTCTTTCCTGGAAAATCGCCGGCCGCGTCGGCGATTCCCCGATCATCGGCGCCGGCCTGTATGTCGACAACGAGATCGGGGCGGCCGGGTCGACAGGTCTCGGCGAAGCCAACATCATGAACCTGGGCAGCTTTCAGATCGTCCAGGACATGGGACGGGGAATGAGCCCCGAGCAGGCGTGTCTCAAGGCTTTGGAACGGACGGCCGAAGGAACACGAAGGACGGGACGGCTCGCCCGGCCGGACGGCCGGCCGAATTATGGATTGAATTTCTACGCGGTGAACACAAAAGGGGACTTCGGGTCCGCGTCCATGTTCGCCGGAGGAACTTTCGCCGTCCACGACGGGACAGCGGCGGCGATCCGTCCGGCCGCCTACCTGTTTGACAAATAGGGACTCAATTCTCTTCGCAGATTAAAACAGGGAAGCCGTCGGCGCTCAGACGGGCGGCCAGGGCTTCCGTGCCGTTCCGGTCTCCCGAGGAGATGCGGACGCGGAAGAAGGTCCGGCCCTTCAGGTTGAATTCCGAGATGAACGCCGCCCCGTACCTGTTTCCAACCCGAGCTTTCAGCTCCCGGGCGTTGTCTTCGTCGGTAAACGAGCCGAGCTGGATCAAGTAACCGGGCCCTCCCGGCCGGATGTCGCCGGAAAGGATATCCAGGCGCACCGGCGCGGTCCCCGGCCCGACCATCTCCAGGATCCGGGCGGCGGCATAAGACAGATCGATAATCCGGTTTTTGACAAACGGGCCGCGGTCGTTGATCCGCACTTCAGCCGCCCGGCCGTGGTCCAGATTGGTTACCATCACCCGCGTCCCGAACGGCA
>CAYPKX010000098.1:0-11351 GCA_964411395.1 uncultured Eubacteriales bacterium
CTTGGGGCAAACCGAGGTGAATTCAGGAACCCTGATGGAAATCTCGTAATCCGGAAACTGGTTGGGGAAGGTCTCGATCAGCGGCAGCCGGGCCTGAAGGCCCGCCTTCGCCTCTTTTATTCCATAACCGCTCATTTGGCGCCATCCTTTTCAACGTGTTAAACTATGATATCCGAATCACCCTGGAAGGGCAAACAACATGGCGTCCCATCCCCATCTCTACGGACCGGTGCCGTCCCGCCGCCTCGGCTACTCGCTGGGAGTGGACCTCCTGCCATTTAAAACCTGCTCGATGGACTGCATCTACTGCCAGCTCGGCGGAGAAGCCCGAACGACGATGCGCCGGAAGTCCTTTGTCCCCGTCGAAACCGTCCTGGCGGAAATCGTGGATGTTTTAAAAAGCGGCCGGCAGGTGGACGCCGTGACGTTTTCGGGTTCGGGGGAACCAACCCTTCATCCGGGGCTCGGACGGCTCATCCGGGGGATCAAGCGCCTGACGACCGTCCCGGTCATCGTTCTGACCAACAGCTCGCTCCTCGACCGTCCGGCCGTCCGGCGGGCGGTTGGGGAGGCCGACATCGTCGTTCCTTCGCTCGATGCCGCGACAGAGCGGGCGTTTCGCCAGGTCAACCGCCCCCACCCGGCCGTCTCCGCGGCCGGGGTGATCGACGGCCTGGCGGCCCTTCGCCGGGAATACCGCGGACAAATCTGGCTTGAAATCCTTCTCGTCAAGGGGATCAACGACCGGCCGGCGGACCTTCGAGCCTTGAAAAAAGCGATCGTCCGCATCAAACCCGACCGGATTCAACTCAACACGGTCGTCCGGCCGCCGGCCGAATCTTCGGCCCTGCCCCTGGCACTTCGGGATCTGGAAAAGATCCGGGCGTTTTTAGGCGGACCGGCCGAGATCATCGCCTCGTTTGCAAAAGAAGACAGGGAGGAAGCGCCGGCCGACCTGTCCGTTCGGATTCTTGATTTTATCCGCCGAAGACCCGAAACCGCCTCGGCGATCGCCCGATCGCTCGGAATCAAACCGGAGGACGTCCGGCGGGCCTGCCGGACCATGGAAAAAGCCGGCCGAATCCGGTCCGTTTCCCACGGCGGACGGGTGTTTTTCGAGCCCGGTTCGCTTCCCATTTCCTCCTGAATATGGTACTTTTATTCCTAAATATGGCGCTTCCTATTTAGACATCTTCTCACCCCCAAAGGAGAGAGACATGCTCGACACGACCTCCTTCCCCAAAGCGAAAAAATTCTGGTTCATGGGGAAGATCCATCCCTGGTCGGATCTGACGCTTCACTCAATGACTCATGCCCTCCACTATGGCACCTCGACATTCGAGGGGATTCGGGCCTACGCGACGCCCTCCGGCCCGAAAATTTTCCGCCTCCCCGAACACGTGGACCGGTTCTTCGTTTCGGCCGGTGTCCTGAAAATGAAGACGCCCTTCAACAAGGAGGAAGTCACCGAGGCGATCAAGCAGGTCGTCCGGGAAAACGAACTGGAGTCCTGTTATATCCGGCCGCTGTTCTTTTACAGTTACGGAAACCTCGGCTTGATTCCCAAGGCCAGCCCGACGGAGCTGGTCATCGCCGCCTGGGAGTGGAGCTCCTATATGGGAGATTCCGCCTTGAATGGAATCAAGACCTTCATCAGCCCCTGGCGCCGGATTCATCACAGCCAGCTCGACATGCGGGCCAAGCTCGGCGGCGTTTATGTCCAATCCACGATCTCCGGCTTGGAAGCCCGCGCCCTGGGAATGGAGGAGGCTCTCTTTCTTAACATCGAGGGCCGGATCGCCGAAGGCCCTGGGGAAAACCTGTTCCTCGTGAAGAACGGGGCCATCAAGACCAACGACCGGAGCGAATCCATCCTCGAGGGCATCACCCGGACCAGCCTCCTCGAGATTGCGGAAAACCTGGGAATTCAAACGTCCATCGGGCCGATCACGATCGACGATCTCGGCGCCGCCGACGAGGCCTTCTTCACCGGAACGGCCGTGGAAGTTGTTCCGGTTACTCGGTTGACCGACGGTTCGAACCGGCAGGCCCCTCGCCGGGAGTTCGCGATCGGTTCCGGAGAGCCCGGCCCGGTCACGATGCGGCTCCGGAAGGCCTATCTGGACATCGTCCGCGGAGCCGACCCGAAATACGAGCACTGGCTGACCCCCGTTAAATAGCCCGGGCGAATCGACGCGGCGGACGGGGCATGAAGGTCGATCGGAAACGGGAGATCTGGACGGCGGCCGAGCGGGCCGTTTTCGCCCCCCTGCAGACACCGGAAAAAATCCAGCTCTTTCTCAACCGGATGGCTTACGATCCGGCCCCGGGAACGGCGTCGCCCCGCCGGGCGCTCCGCGAGCGAAAAGCCAATTGCTTCGAAGGAGCGATGCTGGCCGCCGCCGTCTTCCGGTATCACGGCCGGCCGCCGCTGATTGTCGACATGCGCTCCTGGAACGACGACGATCACGTTCTGGCCGTGTTTCGGGAAAACGGAGCCTGGGGCTGCGTGGCCAAATCGAACTACACCGTCCTTCGTTTCCGGGAGCCGGTCTACCGGTCCATCCGCGAATTGATGATGTCGTTTTTCGATGTCTTCTTCAATCCGATCGGACAAAAAACTCTCCGCCAGTATTCCGTTCCGTTCGACCTCCGGCGCCTGGACGATCAGGATTGGATGACGACGGCGGACGACGTGAGCTGGATCGGAGACGCGCTTGACCGGGCTCGTCATTACCGGGTGATGACTCCGGCCCAGGTCCGGGCCCTTCGGCCGACCGATCCGGCCCTGGTCAAAGCCGGTCTGATGGGAGCCGATCCCGACGGCCTGTTCAAACCGAAATAAGCCGGCGCGATTCCGCGAAGATTCGGCGCCTCACTTTGCGGATTTTTCTCCCCAGAATTCCGCCAGGAGACGGGCGGTTTGCCCGCGGACGGCTTTCAGCCGGTCTGCGGCCGAAGCATCTCCAGACGCCAGCCGCAACATGAGCCGGCCCTCCTCGTAACAGAGCTCGTCGTGCTGGGGAAAGATTTCCCGAAGGAGAAACTGGGTGAACTTCACCAGCCGGAACGGACCGAAAGCCCGCGGCAATCCACCGCCGGGGACTTCGACGGCGACGGACCGCAGGTTCCTGATGGCCGCCATCAGGTCCGAAAGCTCCGAAGTCGGGGCGAAACAAACGGTGAAATACCGGCCGAAGCCGTCCGTTTTTTCGACACCGTGACTATCGCTGACACCGCAGGCGGCCAGTCGCCGTCCCTTGGCCCTCTCCTCGTAATATCGGGCGGCCTGAAGGGCGTTGGCATCGTAGGCCTGAAGATCCGCCCAGTCGAACCCCCCGATGACTTCCAAACAGTCGAAGACCTCCCGGTCGAAAAACACGTCGAGCAGCGGCTCCTCGACGTTATGCCGGTTTCCGGTCACCCAATACGGATGACAGAGCATGCTCAGCCCGCCGAGGGAGCGGATTTTTTCCGAAGCCCAGACCGAGGCGGCATAGCGGAAGCGGTTGACTCCGGGGGGCGTGGCCGGAAGCGAGGCCGCCAGGGCGTCTACCTCGCGACGGTAGGCCGTCTCGTCCTCGCGGTAATAGTCCGTCACGCCGGCCCGGGCGCCAAAGCTCAGGATGTGAACGGGATTGTCCGGCGTGTGGACTTCCTCCCCGGGGAAGAGGCGAAGATCGATCGGCGCCCCGGCATAGGCCGCGATCGCTTCCGTCGAGGCGGCATACGTCCGATGGTCGGTCAGGGCCATAAAATCCAAACCGGCCCGGCGGCAGGCCGCAGCGACATAGGCCGGCGATTCGACGCCGTCGCTTCGGTTGCTATGCAGATGAAAATCTCCCTTGTAGGGACGCAGGGCCCGGAGATCCTCAGCTGCGGAATACACCCGGAAATCGCCGATCCGGGTTTTTTTATCGCCGCAAACGGCCTCGATGACCAGCACGTGCTCCTGTTCCCCCTCGAAAACCATCGGAATCGAAAACCGGCCCTGGTGCGGGACAACGGCAATTTTCCGGGGAAGGGATTCTCCTCCGTCCCGGGACGATCCTTCCATCGGGGCATAGGTCAGCTCGTATATGCCATCCGGCGACGGCCGGACATGGTCGAAAAGCGGGATGATCTCCACCGTGGTTTCCCGGTCCGCCGGGACGATTCTCGGGAGGACCTCGAAAGACCGGTTCTCCGGCCGAATCCGGACGCCGCTCGGGAGCTCGGGGGCCAGAAGCTGGTCCGCCCCCGCGGGAAAGCCCGCCGCAAACGCCGCAAGCAGAAAAGCCGTGATCGCTTTCATGTTCACCCTCGTCCTTTCACGTTTTCACTTCAAGCCATGGCCATATCGCCGGCGGTTTTTCGAATCAACGCCCAGGCCAGACGGACATGATGTTCCTCGGTCAGCCGGGATCCGACAACCAGCCGAAGACAGAATTTTCCACCCAGAACGGTGTGGGTCATCCCGACCCGGCCGGAAGCGTTCAGCCGGCGCAGCAATTCCCTGTTGAAAGCATCCACCCGATCTTCGTTCCGGCCGTCGCTCCAGCGAAAGCAAACCAGACCGAAAGGCACAGGCGCCAGAAGCTCGAAATTCGGTTCCGCCTCGATCCATCCTTTTAATAGCCGGGCGAGGCGCTGGTGCTCCCGGACAAAGGCCTGCAGGCCCTCGATCCCATAGGATCTGATAACGAACCAGAGCTTGAGCGCCCGAAACCGCCGCCCCAGAGGAATGCCCCAGTCCCGAAAATTTTTCACATAAGGGTCCACGCCGGTTTTAAGATACTCCGGGTGAATCTCGAACGTCCGGAGCAGGACGCCGGGGTCCTTGACGAAATACGCCGAGCAATCGAAGTTCGTCAGCATCCACTTGTGAGGATTGAAGACGAAGGAATCCAGATATTCGGCTCCCTCCAAAATCCAGCGGTTCTCCGGACAGACAGCCGCCGTTCCGGCGTAAGCCGCATCGACATGAAGCCAGAGCCCGTGACGGGCGCAGATTTCTCCCGTCGCCCGGAGCGGATCCACGGCCGTCGAGGATGTCGTCCCCAAGGTCGCGACGGCGATCGCCGGCTGAAGACCGGCCGCTTTGTCCCGCAGGATCGCCTCCTCGAGCTTCGACGGAATCATGGCGAAAGAGGGATCCGTATCGACGACACGGAGATTTTCCCGCCCATAGCCCGCGATCTTGATTCCCTTTTCGATGCTCGAATGCGTCTCCCGGGAGGCATAGGCGACAAGGGGCCGCTTCAATCCCTTTTCATTCGACTCGAAGTTCGTCGCCCGCTCCCGGGCCGAAAGCAGCGCCGCGAGCGTTGACGTCGAGGCCGAATCCTGGATGACGCCGGACAATCCTTCAGGAAGGCCGATCATCTGCCTGAGCCAGTCCATGACCCGGTCCTCGAGCTCCGTAGCGGCCGGCGAGGTCAGCCAGCTCATCCCTTGAGCGCCCAAGCCGGCGGTCAGAATTTCGCCGAGAACGGATTCGGGGCTGTTATTGGCCGGAAAATAGGCATGCCAGTTGGGGTGCTGCCAGTGGGTGATCCCCGGGAGAATGACCTCCTCGAAATCGGCGAAAATCCGGTTCATCGGCTCTCCCGTATCGGGAGGCGAGACCGGGATCTTCGATTTGATGTCTCCCGGCTTCAGCGGCGACATCACCGGAAACCGCTCGACTCTTTCGAAATAATCGGCGATCCAATCGACAAACTCATGGGCGTGCTTTCTGAAGCTCTCGTTGTCCATAGTCATTCTCCAGGTTTTGGGCTCGTTTATTCTATTTCAACCCCCCGCTCCGGTCAAAAGCCCGGAAAATTCCCGGGATTTTCGGTCGTTCGCTCCCGATTCAGGTAAACAGACCCTGTTTTCCCACCTGAAAACGCACGCCCCGACTCCATTATGAGTATTTTTTCGATAAATGAAAATTTTTATTGTAATTGACCCCCCATTTATGGTATAATTAAAAAAGTAAGAAAAAGGGGTTTCAAAAATTCTTTTGAAATCAACGACTTAGAGTTTTTTTATCCGTTTTCCCGTCTTTCCCCGCCCCTCGCCGGCGAACGCTGTCATTCGCCGCGCGCAACTTTTTTCCCGGCAGCAACGTTTATACAAGTGGAATGAAAGGAATAACGCAGCGCGAAAGCCTCCTTTACCCTCCTCCTCCTCTCTCTATTGCGCTTCTTTCCGTTCCTGGGGAAGCTCGCTCGTAAAACGCCGGGCGGGCTCCCCCTTTCTCTCTCTCCCCAAGTCATAGCTCCGAGGCAAATCGCTCCGGGCGTTCCATCAGATTGACTTTTTCGTTCAACTTTTGGACAATAGGTGCCGATCGCGAGCCGGAGCGAAGGGAAGTCCGTGAAAAGCGGACGCAGCCCCCGCTACTGTAATCGGGAACGAATCCCGGAAAAGGCCACGGCCCCCTCGGGGGTTGGAAGGCCCGGGAGGAGGACGATCCGAGAGCCAGGAAACCTGGCTTCGGCTTCAGCGAAACCATCTTCGGGTCGGAAGAGGAGGTTTCACATGTCCGTCCCCCTTCATCGGTTTAAAGAAGCGCTCTTTGTCCTCATTCCCGTCGTCTTCGGTTTCGTCCGGCCGGCGCCGGCCGAGGACGGCCGGAAAACCGTCGTCCCCCTTCGCCATGAAGTCGTCGTGACCGCCGCCCGGCTGGAAACGCCGCTTCGAGAAATCGCCAGCTCGATTACCGTCGTTACTCGAACCGACCTCGAACGGACCAACCAAACGTCCGTCCTCGAAGCGCTCCGCGACACGATCGGCCTGACCGTCGTCCGGAACGGCGGCCCGGGATCGGCTTCGTCGGTTTTCATGCGTGGAGCCAATTCCGAGCACGTCCTCGTCCTTTTGGACGGCGTCCCGCTCAACGATCCGATCAATCCGTCGCGAAGCTTCGATTTGGCTCACCTGACGTTCGACGGGATCGACCGGGTCGAGATCCTCCGAGGCCCGCAGAGCACGCTCTTCGGTTCGGACGCTCTGGGAGGAGTCATCAACATCCTGACCTCTCAAGGTTCAGGCAAACCGGTGTTCACCCTCCGGGCTTCCGGCGGTTCCTTCGGGACTTTCAACGGAGGCCTGGACCTGCGCGGTTCGGCCGGTTCGTTTCATTACGCTCTCGGCCTATCCCGGGAATCGACCTCAGGCGTTTCGGCCGCCGGATCCGCTTACGCCGGCAATACGGAGGCCGACGGCTACCGCAATTGGACGCTCGCCGGCCGGGCCGGCCTGACCCTCGAGGGCGGAACGGAAATCAACCTGATCTTTCGGGGCATTTCCGCCGACACCGACCTCGACCTGTACGGCGGAGCGTATGGCGATGACCCGAACTCCATCCAACGCTATCGCTCGGGATTCGTCCGGGCTCAAGCCCGGACTCTCCTGGCCGGCAATCGCTGGGAATCGGTCCTTGGATTTTCTTTAATCGGATCCTCCCGCCGCAGCGAAAATCCGGTCGATGACCTGCATCCCTTTGATTCCGAAACCGGCCTTTACCGCGGCGCCCGCCGCCGAATCGATTGGCAGAACAACCTGTTTTTTTCTCCCGGCCATACCCTGACCGCCGGCGCGGAATTCGAACGGGAAACCGGCGATTCCGACTACCTTTCGGAAAGCGCCTGGGGGCCCTATTCGAGCGTCTTTCCGGGGCGCCGGGACGACCGGGCCGGGATCTTCATCCAGGACCGTTTCCGGCTGGGCAGGGCGTTTCATGCCACGGCCGGACTTCGGCTCGATGCGCACAGCCGGTCGGGGGCCGCGATGACCTGGCGGCTCGCCCCGGCCTATGTCTTCGAGAAAACCGGAACGAAACTGAAAGCCACCGTCGGAACGGCGTTCAAGGCGCCGTCGCTCTACCAGCTGTTCGCCCCCGGAACGCTTTGGGGCCCGGTCGGAAATGAAGCCCTCCTCCCCGAAGAGTCCCTGGGCTGGGACGCGGGAATCGAACAGTCGCTGGCCGGGGGAGCCGTCCTTCTCGGCCTGGTCTATTTCCGATCCGACTTCCACAATCTCGTCGATTACGATTTTACCCTCGGTTACGTCAACATCGGCCGGGCCAGATCCGCAGGCTGGGAAATCTCAGCCGACGCGCGGCCGCTTGACCGGCTGATTCTCCGCGGCAGCTATACCCGGCTGGAAGCGCTCGACCTCGATACGGGAGAGCCGCTGATGCGCCGGCCCAAGGATAAGATCTCCGGAGTGATTCAATGGACTCCGGCCGAGGGATGGGAAGCGGGCCTGTCGGCCGTCTTCACCGGGGAGCGGCCCGACATGGATTACAGCGGCTGGACGCCGCAAGGCGTTCTTCTGCCCGGATACACGATGGTCGACGCTTATGTGTCGTTTGCCGCCGGAGCCGGCCTCGACATCTTCGCCCGCTGGGAGAATATCGGCAACGTCCGTTACGAAACCGTCTTTGGTTACGGGACGCCGGGAGCCGGGCTTATCGCCGGTATCAAAGCCCGGATCTAGCGGCAGGGAAAAAACCCGGACACGAAGATATTTTCGGCGAAAGCGAATATAATACGGGGAAAGGAGGGCGGCATGCCGAACTTAACCTCTCAAGAGCTCGTCGATCTTGTCCGGGCCGTTTTTCCCCGGCTTCCCGGCGATTCCATCCTTTCCATCCTCGTCGATGTTCCCCGTCATTCAACCGGCGACAATACCGCCTGGACGGATCGGCGGGCCATGGCCTTCGAATGGCTGGCCGCGCTCTACGATAAGCGACTCGATATCCCTCTGGACGATATCCGGCTTTATGCCTACCCTGACGTGGGATCGAATAACGCCGATTTACCTGGCGATGCTTATCTTCTGGGCACTCTTCCGCCGGCCGACGCCTCAACGCTCGGGCAAGCCGGCCTCCGCGTCCCGTTTCATGACGTCCTGGCCGAATCGCAGATCATCCTGGCCCCGACCGAATACTCGACGACCGCCCCGCTCAAAGTCGCGGCGAAAAAATATCTCTTCCGGGCGGCCACCATGCCCGGCTTCAGCGCCTCGATGATCCCCGCTCTTCGGATCGACTATGGGGAAGTCGCCCGGCGGGTCGAAGATCTGAAAAAGCGCCTCGACCGGGCCTCCGGGGCCGATATTCTCTTTCGCGTCGACAACCGGCTCGATTACCGGATGCATTTCGACCTTCGGAACCGGACGGCTCACGCTTCGACCGGTCGCTTTCCGGATCAGGCGACGGCCGGCAATCTCCCGAGCGGGGAAGCTTACATCGTCCCCTACGAGGGGGAACAAAAGACGGAAAGCGCCACGGCCGGCCTCCTGCCGGTCGAAATCGGCGGCGAAGTCGTCCTCTATCGCATTGAGAAAAACCGGGCAATTTCCGTCGAGAGCACCGGGTCGACTTCGGAAGCGGAAACTGAATTTTTGAAGCGGGAGCCGGCTTACGGCAACCTGGCCGAGCTGGGACTCGGCGTCCTGGCCGACTTCGGCCTCCGGCCGGTCGGAGAAGTGCTTCTGGACGAGAAGCTCGGCCTTCACGTCGCCTTCGGCCGGAGCGAGCATTTCGGCGGGATCGTCGGCCCCAGGGATTTTTCCTCGCCGGCGGCAGTCATCCACCTCGACCGCATCTACATCCCTGAAACCCAGCCCCGGGTAACCGTGGCCGAAGCCGTTCTGATTTATCCCCGGGGGAAGAACGGTTTGATCATGAAGGACGGACGGTTCACCATTTTTTAATTTACTCGCCTCTCGACGGCGCGCTTCTCGAAGCGTGACTAATCCAGGCGGCGGCGTCTCTCTTTGAATCAGGAGAGGTGCTCGACGAGAATCTTGACGGCAATTGCGAAAAGAACGAGTCCGCCTGCGATTTCCGCACCCTTTCCCGCCCAGCGTCCGATGACCGGGCCGATTCTCGTTCCGATGGCGGAGACAACGAACGTCACCGCTCCGATGACCGAGGCCGGATAAATGACCGGAACATTCAAAGCCGCCAGGCTCAATCCGATCGCCAGGGCATCGATGCTGGTCGCCAGGGACAAGAGAAGCAGGCGGCCGCCCCGGGTTTTGTCCGGACAGGAGGCTTCGGGTTCTTCGGATTTTTCCCTCTCGAAGGCCTCGAGAATCATTTTCCCGCCGACAAAGACCAGGAGCCCGGCGGCCACCCAGTGGTCGTAATCGCGGATGAGGTCGACAACGGTCCGGCCGACAGCCCAACCAATAATCGGCATGACGAACTGGAACACGCCGAAGCTCCCGGCCATCCGGAGGGTTTGCTTCGCCGTGCAGCCCCGCATGACCAGGCTGACGCCGACCGCCACGGCAAACGTGTCCATCGCCATCCCCAGGGCGATCGCCAGAAGAACGCCGAAACTCATGCCCCCTCCGTAATAAATGACAAGGCCAGCGCGGCCAGGAGGGCCGCGGCCGGAACGAGAGCCCGCTCATCGATGTCGAAACGGGAGTGGTGGTGGGGGTACGGCATCCCGTCGCCCGACCCGATAAAGACAAAGGCCCCGGGAATTTTCTTCAGGTAGACGGCGAAATCCTCGCCGCCCATCACCGGCCGGAAGGGAACGATCGCGTCCCTCCCCCACAAGGCCTCGACCGTCCGCCGGACAAAATCGACGGAGTCGGGCGGATTGACAAGCGGCGGATACCCGTCCTCATATTCGAGCGAAGCCCGGACTCCCAGCGCCAGGCCGGTCGATTCGGTGATTTCGGCCAGACGCTTTTTCATCAGCGTCTGGATATCGGGATCGAACGTCCGGACCGTTCCGGTCAGCTTGACCTCGTTGGGGATGATGTTATAGACGGTCCCTCCGGAAATGGTTCCAAACGACAGAACGGCGGGCTTCAAGGGATCGACATTGCGGCTGACCACGCTCTGGAGCGCGACGACAAGATGTCCCGCGGCCAGAATCGGGTCGGCGGTCGAATGGGGCATGGAGCCATGTCCCCCGCGGCCGGTCACAGTGATCCGAAAATTATCGGCCTGGGCCATGAGAGGCCCGGCCAGCAGCCCGATTTTTCCGGTCGGAAGCGGTTGCCAGAGATGCAAGCCGAAGATCGCCTCCACCCCGTCGAGCGCGCCCTCCTCGATCATCGGCGCGGCCCCGCCCGGAGGAAGCTCTTCAGCCGGCTGGGCAAGAAAAACCACCCGGCCGCGGAACGCGTCCTTCCGCCGAGCCAGAATCTCGGCCGCGCCCATCAGCGCGGCCATATGACCATCGTGCCCGCAAGCATGACAGGCCCCGGGATTTTCCGAAAGACAGGGTTTATCGCCTTCTTCCTGAAGCGGCAGGGCGTCCATATCGGCCCGAAGCGCCACCGTCCGCCCTCCGGGAAGCCCGGGCAGGTCGGCCCGAAGCCCCGTTTTCGCCATCGACCGGACGGACAAT
>CAYPKX010000099.1:0-11258 GCA_964411395.1 uncultured Eubacteriales bacterium
AACGTAAGCATGCGTCCGCCGGCGCCCAGGTAGGCCTCGCAAGCTTCGGTCAAGGCCGCCAGCGGGTGGCGGCGGTTGACCGGCATCAAGCGGCTCCGGGTCTCGTCGTCGGCCGCATGAATCGAGATCGACAGGTTGATCTGGAGGTCGATCGCCCCGAAGCGCTCGATCCCGGGAACGAGCCCGCAGGTGGAGACCGTGATCCGGCGGGCGGCGAACCCGAACCCCCGCGGATCATTGAGAATCCGGATCGCCCGTTCGACATTCTCGAAGTTGTCGAGCGGTTCGCCCATTCCCATGAAGACCAGGTTGGTCAGGTCGACGTCGAGAGAATCCCGCAAGGACAGGACCTGGCCGAGGATTTCCGAAGGCGCCAGGTCGCGGTGGAAACCGCCTCGGCCGCTGGCGCAGAAAGCACAGGCGAACTTGCAGCCGGCCTGGGTGGAAAGGCAGATCGTCCGCCGCCCTCCCGCCGGGATGAAGACGGTCTCGATCAATTGTCCGTCAGCCAGGCGGAACAGAGTTTTCGATGTCCCGTCGGCCGACGTCCGGATCTCGAGCGGTTCCAGCGGCTGGAGGGCATACGTTTGGGCCAGCTTTTCCCGGAGGGCCCGGGGAAGATCGCTGAACTCGGCGAAAGAGGCGGCCCGCCGCTGATAAAGCCAGGCGAATATCTGGTCGGCCCGAAACGGCGGTTCGCCCCAGGACACGACGGCGGCCCGAAGCTCGGCGAACGAGAGGTCCCGAATGTCCGGCATCATCTCAACCTGACCATCAGCCAGAGGAGGAGGATGATGATCCCGACCAGCACCCAGCTCCCGCCAAAACCGAGGTAATCCCATTTCCCGGGCTTCATGATCTCCCAGGACGAGCGCGGCCAGATCTTGCGATCTCGGTACATGTCGGGATTTTCGGCCGCGCTCCGAACGGCGGCCGCATCGGCGGCGGGATCAGCCAGGACGGCGGTATGGATCCTGGAGAAAAAGCGGTCCAGATCCGGTTTGGGGACCGGCCGGGTCGCGGCGCTGAGGAGAAACAGCAAGAGGAACGGGAACAGGGCGTCGAAGCCGAACCGGACGGCCATGAGCTGGGCTTTGGTCGCTCCGGAAAAATCGATTCCGAACCAGCCGCATACCCAGATTTCGGCATTGAATCGTCCCAGTCCGATTTTGGGCGAAGACGGATCGGCCGGGTCCTGCCGGGCGACTTTCTCATAAAGGATGGCCGCCGGTTCGATCGAGTGGGTTTTGAGGATCTTTTCCCCGACCGAAACCGCCCGCCCGGCCGCGACGTCTTCGGCCAGGGCGGAGGTCCGGACTTCAACCGTCCGGGGACGCGTTTCGGCCAGAAACGCGGGATTCGTCCGGGCCCAGGTCCAGGTCTGGAAGACGTTCGGGACGACGGCCATGATCGCGAAGCAGACAAAAACCTGGATAATGACCGCCGTTTTCGTCAACCGGCGCCAGATGAATCCCAGCCAGATGGACGCGCCGAAAATCGCCGGAAGCGAGATGAAATACTGGAACAGGACAAGAAGGTTTCCGACGAACAAAGCCGTCCCGATGCCGCCGAACAAAACCAGGGCGAGCATCGCCTTGCCGACCGCCAGGTAATGACGATCAGACCGGCCGGGCCGGGCCGGCCGGTACAGGTTATGAACGAACAGGGCCGAATAGGACACGGCATTGGCGCTCAGAGTGGACATGTTGGCCGCCAGGATTCCAACCAGCATCAAACCGACGGCGCTGGGGAACAACAGCTCCCGGGTCATCAATCCCCAGATGAGGTCGGGATCGTGAAGCCGTCCGCCGAAGAGGGCGACGGCCAGCAATCCGGCCAGGGCCCAGAAAATCATCAAAACCCGCTTGAAGAACGTCCCGGCGATCATCCCGAAACGGGCCGACATCTCGTTTTTCGCCGAACCGGCCGTCTGCATCATCGGGGCCGAGGCGATGATGGAGACGAGATTGGCCAGGATCATGGCCAGGATCGTGTACCAGGCGTATTCCGAGAGCGAAGCCGAGCCGAACAGGTTGAACATGAATTCCGGGACCCGGGCGTGGAGACCGGAAAATCCCCCGACCCGGGCGAGCCCGATCGGGATGAGCATGACCGAAAAAATGACGATCAGAAAGCCCTGGACGATGTCGGTCATGGCCGCCGCGAAAAAGCCGCCCATGATGGTGTAGGCGCTGACGACAACGGCGAAGATGACATACACGGCCACCGGATCGGTGTGGCTGATGAAAGCCCGGAGCTCGCCTTTTTTCACCCGGTCGTTCAATTCCTGGTACCGGGCCAATGGTTCCGCCGAAAGGCCGGCCTCGACGTTTTTTTTCAGAGCCTGGAATTCCTCAAACTGGGCGACCTCGTCCCGTTCGGCGGCGGTCAGCACGGCCGCCTCTTTCGGAGTCAGCGCCTGAACCATCTTGCCGGCGACCATGTAGCTCACCCCGCCCCCGATGAACGCCATCACCAGGGTGAAGACGGCGAACGCCCCGCCAAGGAACGGGCTTCGGAATCGCTCGGTATAAAAGTCGCCGAGAGTGGTGACCCGCGACCGGCGCATGAACGCGGTGGTGAACCAATAGAACGGAGTGAGAAACAGGACCAGGTATTGGATCCACATCCCGCCGATGCCCTGCCGGTAGATTTCCCGGCTGACCGCAACGGCCTGGTCGGCGTTGGTCGAGGCCCCGAAATTGAGAAAAAACTGGGTGAATTTCCCCAGCTTCCGGCCGGCCAGATAGAAATCGCTCGAAGACTTGTTCCGGCGGGAAACCCACCGGCCCATGGCGATCATGCCGACGAGGTAGACGATGATGATCGTAAAATCAAGCCAGTGGAGGCCGATGATCTTCATGGCCCCCTCATTTAATCAAACCGGGAGGGATTAAACAAGCCGGAACGCGGGCGGCCTGGATATCTCCGGCCGACTCTGCTATAAAGGAACGCCGGAAACCATCATGTTCGACGCGTTGTTCCGCCTGCCGCACATCGGGGAGATTCTCTCCCTGGCTTCGGCCCTTGTCTGGGCGCTTTCGGTCGTCCTGTTCCGGATCGCCGGGGACAAGGACAAGGTCCATCCCCTGGCGATGAATTTGTTTAAAAATTGGCTGGCCTTCATCCTGCTGGCCGGAACCGCCGTGGTCATCGGCGGAGGTGTTCCGCCGCTTTCCCTGAAAACGATCGGGATTTTCATCGTCAGCGGCATTCTCGGGATCGCCCTGTCGGACTGGCTGTTTTTCACCGCCCTGGTCAAGCTCGGGGCCGAGCTGACGGCCATCGTCGATTGCGCATACAGCCCATTCGTCATCATCCTCTCGTTTCTCTTCCTCGGCGAGCGGATGAACGGCCGGCAAGTCGTCGGCGTCATGTTGATCGTCGGAGCGGTCCTTCTCATCACCCAGAAAAAGAATGATGAAAAAATCAGCCGCCACGATCTTCTGACCGGCATCGGAATCGGAATATTCTCGATGCTGCTCACGGCCGGGGGCATCGTTCTGGCCAAGCCCAGCCTGCCGGGCGTCCCCGTCCTTTGGGCGACTCTGATCCGCATGGGCGGCGGGGCGCTGGCCGGGACGGCCCTCTGGGGCGCCCATCCCCGGCGGAAGGAAATCATCCGGCCCCTTCGCCCCGGACCGGAATACAAGATCCTGGTGCCGGCCGCATTTTTCTCGGCCTATCTTTCCGTCCTGCTCTGGACGGCCGGGATGAAATACACCCAGGCTTCGATCGCCTCGGCCCTGAACCAGATGAACACGATTTTCATCTTCCTTCTGGCCGCTCTGATTCTGAAAGAAAAGATCACGCTTCTGAAGCTGGCCGCCGTCATCCTGGCCTTCGCCGGGGCGCTGCTCGTTTCAGTTCACTTCTAGCCGGAACTTTTTTCGCTGAGATTCCGACGCCCTTCATCCGGATGATTCCGGGCATCCCGACATCCCTGGGCCGCCCCCGGATCGACGGCAAGATCAAGCCGTGGGGCGCCGCCGCTCGACCGTGGAAAATTCGCCGAGCGGCCATTCACCGGCATGGCCGCCCCGCTCTCCGCGCCCGCCCTCTGAGGCCCTCGCTTTTCGCGCCGGATCCCGGCAAAAAAAAAAAACGGGACGTTCCGGAGCCGGGCCCCAGGAACATCCCGTTTTCGGCCGAAAGTCGAATTACTTCTGCGCCGCGACCGTAAGGTCGATCCAGAAGGCATACGCTTTCGGACCGCCGCGCATCGCCGACAGGGAACCGCCGCCGCCGGCGCGTTCACCGACAGCCTGACCTTCGGTGCTCCAGCTGTCACCGCCGACCGATGCGCCGCTGGCCGCCGCGGCCCGGTCGCCCATCTGGGCCGCCCGGATGGCCTTCATTTCCTCGGTCATCCCGCCCCATTCCACGCCGAGTTTGAACGGCTTGGACAAGTCGACTTTCACTTCGTTTTCGGTGTTGTCGAACAGGGCCATGGGGATGGTAAATTCGAGAACACGGGCCCTCTGGACCTGGACCATGCGGTAGGTGCCGGTGCCCGCCTTGAGATCATGGGGGACAACCTTGCCCTTCTTGTCCACGGTCTCGCAGGCGTACAGCAAATATTCCTTCTGCTTCTTGATCTCGTTTTTCCGCTCTTCGGTCAGCGTCTGGCCCTGGCCTTCAAGCTCCTTGATCAGCTCTTCGGCGGTGATGGCCTTCGGCGCCAGCCGGATGCCGTGAACCTTCTTGGACTTCAGCTCGGGGTTGACCCAGAAGGTGACGCCGGTCTGCTGAATCGAACTGTGGAACTTGGGATCTTCCAGATTCAGCAGGACATACAGGTTCTTGGCATCGTTGCGAACGGCGAGCTTGGCTCCGACGTCGCTGATGGCGGCCATTTCCTCGGGAGTCCATTCGTCGCCCTGGCCGTCGATCTTGACCGGGGCGTCCGCCCATTTGCTCGCAATCGCCACATCCTTGGCCGCGGCCAGCGGCAGGATGAGCAAACCGAGCAGAGCGAACAAAAACCATTTATTTGTCTTCATCGATTCCTCCTGTCGTTAAACTCTGCGTTCGTATTTTATCCCAGCTTTTCGGCCGGGTCAAATCGCGGATTCCGGTTGCGAAACCAACCCCAAAAACCCTAGAATGGGACGGTGGAACGCATGCGCTCTCCCCTTTTCTTCCCCGTCGCGCTGATCATCGTCCTGGCTTTTCTGGTCATCGCGGCCGGATTCCTTTACTACAGCCAGACCAGCCTCCAGGTCAAAAGGACCGCAGGCGGCGTTCTCGAGGCCGTGGCCGACCTGAAAGTCGCCATCGTCTCGCGATGGCGGGAAAATCTTCTCATGGACGCGGAGGTCCTATCCGCCAATCCCGTCAACGCGCTCCGCCTCCTCCCCTTCCTGGAAAAAGAACCGGAAAAGGCCGCGCCCGATCCCCTCATCCAGGATTGGATCGATTCCATCCGAACGTCATGGAAGTTCACGACCCTGATCCTCTTCGACGCCTCCGGCCGTCCCCGGGCGGCCTCGGGCCCGCCCGAAATGAAAATCGGAACCCTCGGCCGGGAAAACATCGCCCGCGTCCTGACGGAAAGACGTCCGCATTTGTCGGATTTACAGACGGCTCCGGAAATCGGATTAGGCCTTCATCTCGATCTTTATGCGCCCGTCTTTCGCTCCGGGGAGGAAGAGCCCTCGATTTCAGGCGCGTTGATGATGCGAATCGACCCGGCTGATTTTCTTTTTCCCTTTCTCGTCCAATGGCCGAATCCCAGCGGGACAGCCGAATCCTTCCTCATCCGCTCCGAGGCTGAACGCGTCCTTGTCCTGAGCGGCCTCCGGCATAAGCCCGACGCCCCTCTCCGCTTCTCTCTTCCCGCCGGCCCGAGCGCCATTCTTCGAAAAATGATCGCCGAGGGGCGCCACGGCCCTGACGAAGGTCCGGATTACCGGGGCGTCCGGGTGCTGTCGGTCATCCGTCCCATCCCGGGCACGCCCTGGTTCCTGGTCGCCCAGGAGGATCTGTCCGTTATCCTCAAGCCTCTTCTGGCCCGGATATCGACTTTTGCCTCGATGATCCTGATCCTCTTCTTCGGGATCGGAACGATGCTGCTGTTCTGGATCAAGCGGAGAGAAGCCCGGTATTTCAGGGAACATTATGAGACCGAACACGAACGCCTGGCCCTGGTCCGGCATTTCGAATACCTCCACAAGTACGCCAACGACGTCGTCTTCCTGACCGACCGGGATCACGGCTTGATCGAAGTCAACGATCGGGCCCTCTCCGTCTACGGATACAGCCGGGAGGAATTTCTCGGCATGCATATCCCGGATCTTCGGCCTCCCGACTCACGCTCGAATTTTTCCGGACAGCTCCAGGAAGCGGAAAAAACCGGCAGCCTGATCTTTGAAACGCTCCATTGCAAAAAATCGGGCGAGATCTTTCCGGTCGAGGTCAGCCTCCGCATCATCGAGACCGGAGGGAATCGGTTTCACCAGGCCATCATCCGGGACATCAGCGAACGGAAAAAGGCGGAAGGCCGGATCATGGACGCCCTCCGGGAAAAAGAAGTCCTCCTCCGGGAGATCCATCACCGGGTCAAAAACAACATGCAGGTGATTTCCAGCCTTCTTCGCCTCCAATCGGCGAAGTTCTCCGATCCCGAGGTCCGCGAAGCCTTTCGCGAAAGCCAGGGCCGGATCAGGTCCATGGCCCTGGTTCATGAAAAGCTCTATCGGACGAAGGATTTGTCGACGATTGATTTTTCCAACTATATCCGGACGCTGACCTCGACGGTCTTCGCCTCGCACATCGTCGGCGAGCGGATCGCCCTGCATCTGGACCTGGAGAAAACCTCGCTCGACATCAATTCCGCCGTTCCCTGCGGGCTGATCCTCAACGAGCTCGTTCTCAACGCCCTGAAACACGCCTTCCCGCCCGGCCGGTCGGGGAGGATTACGATCGAGCTTCGGGAGAACGAGGAGAGGATGATCCGCCTGACCGTCCGGGACGACGGGGTGGGAATCCCGGACACCGTCGATCTGAACACGGCCGAATCCCTGGGATTCCAGATCGTCTCGCTTCTGGCCAAGCAGCTGGAGGGGCGAATCGATATCCGCCGCGAGGCGGGAACGTCGATGACCCTAAGATTCAAGCCTCCCCGCATCGACTCCGGGATCTGACGAAGGGCCGCTCAGGCCATCAACTTGTGGACAACATCGACGGCGCTGGCCGCATCCGGGGCGAAGCCTTTGGCTCCGATCTGGCCGGCGTATTCGAGCGTGAGAGGCGCCCCGCCGACGATCACCGGGACGGACAGACCGGCCGCCTGGAGGGCAGTGATGACCGATTTCATCTGGACCATGGTGGTCGTCAACAAGGCCGAGAGAGCCACGATATCCGCCTTGTGGGTTTTGGCCGCTTCGACAAACTGATCCGGAGCGACGTCCGCCCCGAGGTCGATGATCTTGAACCCGGCGCCCTTGAGCATCATGGCCACCAGGTTTTTTCCGATGTCGTGCAGGTCGCCCTTGACCGTCCCGATGACGACGCAGCCTTTCGGCTCGATCCCTTCCTTGATCAGCAGGGGCTCGAGCTTGACCAGGGCGGCGTTCATCGCCCGGGCGGCGACGAGGACTTCGGGAATGAAGACCTCGTTGTTCTTAAACAGGACGCCGAGCTTTTCCATGCCGGCAATCAAGCCTTCGTTCAGGATTTGTCGCGTGGGCAGACCGGCGGCGATCGCCTGGTCGACGAGGGTTTCCACCTCGGCCTTCCGGCCGGCCATCAAAGCCTCTTGCATGACGTCGAGCATGGATCTCTCCTTGGATGTCGGCGAATATATCAAGACGCATTTCCGAAGTCAAACGTCCGCCGATCAGGCCAATCCTCCTCGGCCTCAGGATCCCCTCATCCCCAAACGTCAGGACCGATGCGTCCCCCGGTTGATCACCCCTGGAGCCGCAATGATCCTTCCCTCCACTATAATGTTTATCTCGAGAGGATCGGGTCCCATGGCTGAACCGGACATTTCTACTCTGCAGAGAACCGGACATTTTCACTTTGCGTTGACAAAGGCGGGGCTGGTTTGACTTGGGAAGGCGTCCGAGACTATATATCGGGGCATGAAGAGCTTTGCGGTCGGGATTGACGCCTACAGCCTGAAGCCCCTGGGGCTGTCGCCGTTTGAAATCCTGGACTGGGCTCTGATCAACGGCGCCGACGGGATCCAATTTAGCGAAGCCCCGACGGAGGCCGATGATCCGGGATTCCTCAGGGAATTGGGCCAATACGCCCGGCAGAACCGCCTGTATCTTGAATGGGGCGGAGGGAGCCACATTCCCCAGGACCTGACCGCCGGAGTTTCCGTCGACACCACGGCGCGGAATCTCAAAGCCGCCGGCCAGGCCGCCGCTCTGGGAATTTCGACCGTCCGGTCGTGTTCCGGCGGGTTGATGCGTTGGAATAAATCCGGTCCGGCCACCGAAACCCTCCTCCGCGAGACGGCCCGGTCGCTGTCCGACCAGCTCCCCTCCTTTCGGGACAAGGGCGTCACCCTGGCGATCGAAACGCATTTTGAATTCACCACCTTCGAGCTCATCCGGCTCTTCGAAATGTGCGGGGCGGCGCCGGGAGAGGGCCTCGGGATCTGCCTCGATACGATGAACCTTCTGACGCTGCTGGAAGACCCGGTCGAAGCGGTCGAGCGGATTCTCCCCTTCATCGTCACAACCCATATCAAAGACGGAGGGATCATTCCGGCCGACACGGGATTCGTCACCTTCACGGCCGAAATCGGACGCGGTATTATTGATTTTCGCCGCATTTTCGAACGTCTTTCAACTCTCGAGGAGAACGTCCGGCTCTCGATCGAAGACCACGGCGGAGATTTTTCCATCCCGATTTTCGACCCCGAATTTCTGAAAGAATTTCCCGACCTGTCCGTGCCCGTGCTGGCCCGTCTGCTTCAGCTGGCCCGCCAATCCCAGTCGCGGATGAAGGAAGGCCGATTGGCCGTCCTCGACCGGGCCAAATGGCCGGACGTCTGCGAAGACAGGGTCAAGCGCGACCTCAAGGCCGTCCGCGCCCTGATACGAGAATACGGCGGAGCGCCGGGATGACCGGGCCGGGACGGTTCGATTTTCGCGCGCCGGCCGAGCTTCTGGAAAAAGCCGCCGCACTCGGCGTCTCCATCCCTTATTCCGAAGACCTCGGGATTCTCCTTCAATCCGTCTCTCTTTCCGGCCGGAAGCTGAAAAATCGTTTGGTGATCCACCCCCTGGAGGGGGCCGATGCCGAACCGGACGGCGGGCCGGGCGAGCTGACCTTTCGTCGATACGAGCGGTTTGCCCGGGGGGGCGCGGGAATGATCTGGTTCGAAGCGGCGGCTGTCGTCCCGGAAGGCCGGTCCAATCCCCGCCAGCTCCGCCTGACTCCGGCCAACCTGGATGCCTTCAAGCGGCTCGTCGAACAGACCAGAAAGGCCGCCCGAACGGGCGGAGAATCGGATCCCGAGCCTTTCCTGATTCTTCAGCTCACCCATTCGGGGCGATTCGCCAAGCCCCGGGGAACTCCGGCCCCGATCGTCACCCGCCGCGATCCTGTACTCGATTCCTTCCTCCCTCCGGATCTCCGGCCGTCGATTGCGACCGACTCTGAACTTGAAGCGCTGGCTGAAGCTTTCATCGAAGCCGCCCGCCTGGCCTCGTTTGCCGGATTCGACGGCGTGGACATCAAAGCCTGCCACGGCTATCTTTTGGCCGAGCTGCTTTCGGCCTTCTCCCGGGATGGGCGCTTCGGCGGAAGCTACCAAAACCGCACACGGCTTCTTCTCGAAACGGCCTCGGAAATTCGGAGCGCGGCTCCGGGTTTATCCGTTTCCGTCCGGCTCAATGTCTGGGACGGATTTTCCCATCCCTCGGGATTCGGCGCAGATCCCGGATTTCCGGAGAGGGAGAACCTTTCGGAACCCCTCCGGTTGGCGGGCGACCTGGCCGCGAGAGGGGTCGAATTCCTTAACGTCAGCGCCGGGATCCCGCATTTTCTTCCCCATATCGGCCGCCCATTCGATGAACCCGTCGCCGGGGGCAGGCCTTCGCCCGAACATCCCCTGGCGGGCGTCGCCCGGCTGCTCCGCCTGGCCGCGGCCGTCCAATCGAACCTCCCCTCGTTTCCGGTTGTCGGGACGGGATATTCCTGGCTTCGCGCTTATTTTCCCCAAGTCGGGGCCGCCGCCGTCTCCGCCGGACAGGCCTCCCTGGTCGGCGTGGGCCGGCTGGCTTACGCCTATCCCGACTTCGCCCGCGACCTGGCCGCCGACGGGCGATTGAATCCACGAAAAATCTGCACCGCCTGCTCCGCCTGCTCGACGCTGCTCCGTTCCGCCCGCCCCGTCGGCTGCGTCGTCCGTGACAGCCGCTTCTATAAACTTTAAGAAACGGATCTCTTCCCCGCTCCATGGATTTTACGCAGGGAGTTCCGTATAATTCGGTCTCGGCGCGGCTTTCTCAGCCGGCCGGCGCCCGGAAGGAGGAGGAATCATGGCCAACATCAAATCCAAGCGCGGCACCATCGGAATCCTGACCGGGGGCGGCGATGTCCCGGGATTGAATCCGGCGATCCGGGCCGTCACCCTCCGAGCCCTCAATGAGGGCTATAAGGTCATCGGTTTGAAACGCGGCTGGGCCGGGTTGATCGAAATGATCCGGGACAAGGAAGCGGACAACTCGGCCAACTTCTGCCTCTTGACCGAGGAATATGTCCGGAAGGCGGGCCGGACCGGCGGAACGTTTCTTCATACCTCGCGCACCCGGCCGAGCCATGTTCCGCTTTCGGCCGTGCCGACGCATCTCCGCGACACCTACACGGAAAAATCGAACGACCTGACTCCCGACGTCCTGAAGAACCTTGAATATCTCGGCATCGACACGCTCGTTCCGATCGGCGGGGACGACACCCTCAGCTACGGCGTCCATCTTCACGAGCAGGGCTTCAAGATCGTCGCCATCCCCAAAACCATGGATAACGACGTGCCCGGGACGGATTACTGCATCGGATTTTCCACCTGCGTCACCCGGACGATCGCCATGTCCCACGCCCTCCGGACCTCGGCCGGATCCCACGAGCGTTTCCTGGTCATCGAAGTCTTCGGACGTTATGCCGGATTCACGGCCTTGCTCCCGACCCTGGCCGCCGCCGCCGACCGCTGCCTGATTCCGGAGCACCCCTTTGATTTCGAACGTCTGACGGAGCTCCTCAGCCAGGACCGGGCGGAAAATCCCAGCCACTACTCCATC
>CAYPKX010000100.1:0-11168 GCA_964411395.1 uncultured Eubacteriales bacterium
ACGACGTCCCCGGCGGCCGCGGCGATGCCGGCCCGCAGAGCCGAGGTCAAGCCGCGCTCGGTCGTCCGGCGGATCAAGCGGAGGTTTCCGAGTTCCTTCTGCATCGCCTCGACGACTTTCCAGGTGCCGTCGGGGGAATCGTCGTCGACGACGATGATCTCGGTGTTCGCCGGGGTGTGCTTCAGGACTTCATGAATGAGGGGGGCGATGTTGTCTTTCTCATTGTACGTGGGAAAAACAACGGAAACTTCGCGAGGGAGAGTCGCACGCTCATTCATGCCGGGGGTATTGTACTTGTTTTATTCCGGCAGGAAAAGGGGACCGCATTGAATCATATAAAATGTTACCGAAATCCCAAGAAGGACACGGTGACATGCACAGGATGGACATGCCCTCGCGAGAACAGTATCGGCAAGTCCTGTCAGGACAATATGTAAAGGCCCGAAAAAGGGGGAAAGAGGCCCTCTTAAACGAATATCGCCACAATAGGGACTTACCGCGTATTCCGATGATGTCGGCCGGTTGATCCGAGGGAAGCCGGCCAATCGATCCCCGCGTTGCGGTCTCGGAGCGGATCGAGCCGGGTGTCTTTCACGTCGACGCGGCGCAGGCTGCCGCCGTCGAAGCGATGAGGCAGGCGACGATCACGGCGGCGATCTCCTCGGAAACGACTTTCCCGAAGGCTTCGTCTTTGACCATCGCCTTGATTTTCTTCTTGGCCGCTTTCCGGTCCGGAGCCGGGAAAACTTCCCGGATCAGATCGCAGGCTTGAATCAAGCTGATCAGCATGAAGGTCCGGATTTCGACGGGTTTGTCTTCGAGGACCGCTTCCCGAATCCGGAGGCGTTCCTCCGTTTCCGGCCGGGCGTCGATCATCGGGTAGCGGCTGCCGGAGAAGAGGAGCAGAACCCTCCGGCTTTCCCGGGTCAGAATTCCTTTTTCAATCAGGCGTTCCAGAAGCTTTTTTCGGAGCTTGCCGGACCGGCCGAATCGCTCGACCCAGTAGCGGATCGGTTTGGGCTTGTCCTTGCTTTGGATCTCCTGCCAGTATTCATAAAGGGTCGCGTCTTTCGGTCCGGCGGATCCGGGAGCGATGATCCGCTTCCCCTCGAGCTCGATTTTCTTCTGCCCGTAAAGGTCCATCAGCACCGCTCCGGCCAGCCCGAACTGAAGGGCCGAGGAGACGGAGAGAAGGACCGTTCCTTCCTTGTCCTTCAGGGCCAGGAGCAGCAACTCTTCGGCCAGATTCAATTTCATCAGATCCCCCTTGATGTTATTTAACGATATTCTTTTCCAGGATCGGATCGGTGAACATCACGTGACCGGAGAGCTCGCCGAAGCCGCCGTCCGACCGCCGGTCCTTGGAAACGTCCAAGGTATGGAGCCGGTAAGCCGAGCCTTCCCGGGCGCCGATTTGGACGGTCAGGCTCCGGGTGACGCGGTAGCGGAGAGCCGTCCGTGTCGTGTCCGTGTATTCGAGGACGCTTTCTTCCTGCCAGTCGGGACTGATGACCGTTGTTCCCAGAACCGTCGCCGTGGGTTTGCTTTTTCGGAGGAATTGGCCGGCCTTGGCCTTGATTTCAGCCAGGTCCGGTCCGCGGTACCGGTCCGGAGTCATCTTCGTTTCGGCGATCCGGGCTTCCCGTAATTCACCGTCGGCTTTCAGGAGCGCATCCAGACGGGAGCGAAGAGAAAGGAGCCTGGCCTCCCGGGGATCGAGCAAGCGG
This sequence comes from uncultured Eubacteriales bacterium, assembly GCA_964411395.1. Lineage (GTDB taxonomy): Bacteria > Acidobacteriota > Aminicenantia > Aminicenantales > UBA4085 > JAAZPG01. The sequence continues at coordinate 1,728 of CAYPKX010000100.1, forward strand.
GCGCCGCGGTCGAGGATCGAACGGATCCCGGCGAACTGGCCCTTGTCGGCATAGAGGAATGTTTCGCCCGACGTGCGCTTCGTCTGCTGGGTTTGCGTGAAAGCCTCGAGGTCGGCGATTTTCCTCTCGCCTTCGGCGAGATCGCGGGCGGCGTATTCCGTGCAGGAAGCGGTGAACGCGTTCAGGGAGGTCTCGAGTTTTTCAGCGGTTTCCGCAAGCTCAGGAGTCGGCGAAACGACCTTGGCCGCCCGGAAGGCGTTCAAGGCGTCCGTCGCCTCGGCATAAATTTTCAGACGGGCGGACATGTCGGCCGTATCCTGGCTGGCGCTCGGGATGAGGTATTGGGCCGGATCGTGTTCGGGACGCCCTCCCGGCGTGATGTAGGGCTTTAACCGGGCCAGCCAGGGAGCCGACGCCTCGGATGAAGCGGCCGCCTGCGAAGCGGCCTGGGACGAGGCCCGGATCTCGGCCTGGGCTTTTCCCCCGGCCGCCGCTTCAAGGGCGGCAAGGCGATCGTTCATTTTGACGATATCGGGGTGATCGGCCGCGAACTGTCCGGCGAACTTGTCGGCGATCTCCTTCATTTTTTCGCGGGCCGACTTGACGGCCTGTTGGGCCGTCTCGATTTTCCACTGGGATGAGGCGGCCCCGGCGCCGTCTTTCATCGCCCGCTCGCCCGGCTGGAGGAGCCGATCGGCTTCTTTCAAACGGAAACTGACGCCTCCGGGGAGCTTATCCTGGGCGGGCAGGACGGCGGCGTTCAAAACGATCATGAGGAGCGTAAAGGCCAGAACGGGGATTCCGGAAATTTCGAACATCAGCCATCCTCCTTCAAAGCGCGGTGGAAGCCATTGTATCCAAGCCGGCGGGAAAAGCCAACCGCCTCCGCCTCCTCTTGCGAACCGGGGCCGGATATGATAAAAATTTTCTTCACGATCCCGATTTCCGTACTCATAAGGAAGGCATCATGAAACACACTCGTTTTAATGCTCATCATCGCAAGATCGGAGCCAAGATGGTCGAGTTCTGCGGCTGGGACATGCCGGTCGAGTATAAAGGCATCATCGACGAGCACGTCGCCTGCCGGACATCGGCCGGCCTGTTCGACGTCAGCCACATGGGCGAGATCCATGTCGCGGGAAAGGACGCCCTGGCCTTCGTTCAACACATTTCGCCCAATGACGTCGCCCGGCTTTCGCCCGGGATGGTCCAGTATTCGGCCCTGATGACCGACAAAGGCACCTACGTGGACGACATGCTGGTCTATTGCGTCCACCCGGAATTCTACCTGCTCGTCGTTAACGCGGCCAATACCGACAAGGATTTTGCTTATATCGTCGCCCGGAAGGGCGCCTATGCCGTCTCCCTGGACAATGCCTCCGACCGGTACAGCCAGATCGCCCTTCAGGGCCGCCAGGCGATTCCGATCCTTCAGCCCCTGACCGATATTCCCCTGGCCGGGATGAAATCCTTCACCTTCGCCTTCGGCAAAGTCGCGGGGAAGGAAAGCCTCGTTTCCCGGACGGGCTACACGGGTGAAGACGGATTCGAAATTTACACCCTCGATCCGGATCCCGGGATCATCTGGGATTCGATCATGGAAAAAGGGACGCCTCTCGGGTTGCAGCCGGTCGGACTGGGCGCCCGCGACACCCTTCGCCTCGAGGCCCGTTTGCCTCTCTACGGCAACGATATCGACGACACGACGACGCCGATCGAAGCCGATTTCAAGTGGATCATCAAGTTCAAGAAGGGCGATTTTCTCGGCCGGGACATCCTGGTGAAACAGAACGAACAGGGGATCTCCCGCAAGCTCGTCGGTTTCGAACTCCTCGACCGGGGCATCGCCCGGGCCCATTATCCGATTTTTGTGGACGGAGCTCCGGCCGGCCAGGTCTGCTCGGGCACGTTCGCTCCGCTCCTGAAAAAGAGCATCGGGACGGTTTACCTGCCGATCGCCAAGAGCGCCGTCGGGACCGAATTCGAGATCATGATCCGGGACAAGAAGGTCCGGGCCAAGGTCGTTCCCTCGCCGTTCTACAAACGGGATTACTGAGTCTCTTCCGCCGATTTTAACCATAACAGAAGGAGGCCGCGCATGTATCCTCAGGATTTCAAATTCACGAAGGACCACGAATGGGTGAAGGTCGACGGCGACGTCGCCGTCGTCGGCATCAGCGATTTCGCCCAGAAGCATCTCGGCGATGTCGTTTATGTCGAGCTTCCCGCCGTCGGGACCACGCTGGCCGTTCACCAGCCGATCGGCACCATCGAATCGGTCAAGGCCGTATCCGAAGTCTTCTCTCCGGTCGCCGGCGAGGTTATCGAAACGAACGCCGGACTGACCGATGCGCCCGAAACGATCAATCAGGATCCCCACGGCGCCGGCTGGATCCTGAAGCTGAAGCTTCAGAACAAGGAAGATGTGGCCGCCCTGATGGCCGCCGCCGACTACGAGAAATATCTCGAAGGCCTCGAGCATTAATCCGCCGGCCGGGCTTGGATCATGAGCTATACAGCGCTGAGCGATCAAGACAAGAAGGAGATGCTCGCCCGGGTCGGGGTTTCCTCGGTGGATGAGCTGTTCTGCTGCATCCCCGAGGGCTCGCGTCTGAGGCGGGATCTCGACCTGCCCGCGGCGATGTCCGAGCCGGAGCTCCTCCGGCATATGGAGGCCGTCGCCGGGCGGAATACCTACGGGCGTTATCGCTCGTTTCTGGGCGGCGGGGCGTATCATCATTTCATTCCGACGATCGTCGATTCTCTGAGCTCCCGGACGGAGTTCCTCACGCCCTATACCCCTTACCAGCCCGAAGTCAGCCAGGGCACGCTCCAGGTCATCTTCGAATACCAGACCCTGATCTGCCGGCTGACCGGGATGGATATCGGAAACGCCTCCCTGTACGACGGGGCCTCGGCTGCGGCCGAAGCCGCCCTGATGGCCCAGCGCCTGACCCACCGGGGCCGGATCCTCGTCGCCCGGTCCCTCCATCCCCAGTACCGGGAGACGATCCGGACGCTGACGAAAAACCTCGGCCTCGCGGTCGAGGAAGTCGGCTTCGGCGAATGCGGCGGGCTCAAATCGGCCGAGTTGAAGGCTAAAATGGGTCCGGACGTCTGCGGGCTCATCGTCCAATCGCCCAACTTTTTCGGCGTGGTCGAAGACCTTCCCGCTCTCTCGACGATCGTCCACGCGTCCAAAGGCCTGATGATTGTGTCCGTGGCCGAAGCCCTCTCGCTCGGAATCCTCGAGGCTCCGGGCAGGCTCGGGGCCGATATTGTCTGCGGCGAAGCCCAGTCGTTCGGCCTCCCGACCTCGTTCGGGGGCCCGGGGCTCGGATTTATGGGCTGCAAAAAGGAATTTCTCCGCCAGCTGCCCGGCCGGATCTGCGGGATGACCAAGGATGTCGAAGGGAAAAGAGGCTTCGTCCTGACGCTTTCGACCCGGGAACAGCATATCCGCCGGGAGAAAGCGACGTCCAATATCTGCAGCAACCAGGGCTGGTGCGCCCTGCGGGCGACGATTTACCTCGAAACGACCGGCCGGTCCGGCCTCCGGGAGATCGCCGAACAGAATGTCCGGAAAGCGGCGTATGCCGCCGGCCGGTTGGCGGCCGTTCCCGGAGTCGCCCTCCGTTTCAGCGGAAAAAATTTCAACGAGTTCGTCCTGAGCCTGCCCAAGGACGCCGCACCGGTCGCCAAAGCCCTCCAAGCCGCGGGATTCCTCCCGGGCCTGGAACTCGGGCCGCTCTACCCCGAGCTGCCCAACACGCTTCTGGTCTGCGTCACGGAAGTCCGGACAAAAGATGAAATCGATGGGCTCGCAGCCGCGCTCAAGGAGGCCCTCCGATGATTCGCGAACCGCTTGTTTTCGAAATCAGCGATCCCGGTAAAAAGGGCTATGCGGTCCCGAAGCTCGATGTCCCGGCCGATCCCCGGGCTCTCGAGGGCCTTCCGGTCCGGTCCGACATTCCCGATTTTCCCCAGGTGTCCGAGGTGGAAGTGGTCCGCCACTTCACCCGGCTCTCCCAGCAGAATTACTGCGTCGACCTCGGGCTCTATCCTTTGGGGTCGTGCACGATGAAGTACAATCCCAAGGTCAACGAAAGGATCGCGGCTTTCCCGGGTTTCCAGGAGAGCCATCCTCTCGCCCCGGTCGAGGCCGTCCAGGGCAGCCTCGAGATCCTCTCCCGGATGGAAAGGCTGCTCTGCGAGATCACCGGCTTCGATGCCTTCACCCTTCAGCCTTCGGCCGGCGCTCAGGGCGAATTGGTCGGGATCATGCTCGTCCGGGCCTGGCACGAGTCCCAGGGCCGTCCGCGCAAATATGTCCTCATTCCCGATTCGGCTCACGGGACCAATCCCAGCAGCGCCCATCTCAGCGGCTACGAAGTCAAGGAAATCAAATCGAACGCTTCCGGCCGGATCGATCTGGCCTCCCTCGAGCAGGCGATGTCCGAGGATGTGGCCGCTTTAATGGTCACGAATCCCAACACCCTGGGCGTCTTCGAATCAGACATCTGCAAGATCGCCGAGATCGTCCATGCCAAGGGCGGCCTCCTGTATATGGACGGGGCCAACATGAACGCCTTGACCGGCGTGGCCCGGCCGGGCGACTTCGGCGTGGACGTTCTGCATCTGAACCTCCACAAGACTTTTGCCACCCCGCACGGCGGCGGCGGTCCGGGTTCCGGCCCGGTCGGAATCAAGGCGTTTCTGAAGCCGTTCCTGCCCGTTCCGGTCGTGGTGAAGAAAGGGGAGGCCTATACTCTCGACTTCGACCGGCCGCAATCAATCGGCCGGGTTCGTTCCTTCTACGGGAATTACCTGGTCGTGCTGAAGGCCCTGGCCTATATCCTGTCGCTCGGGCCGGCGGGCGTGCGGGAGATCGCAGAAATCGCCGTTCTCAACGCCAACTATATTCGTAAAAGCCTCGAAGGCGTCTATGACCTGCAATACGATACCGCCTCGATGCATGAAGTCGTCTTTTCGGACAAGATCCAGAAAGACGCCTTCGGCATCACCAATCTCGACATCGCCAAGCGGCTGATCGACCTCGGCTTCCATCCACCGACGATGTCCTTTCCCCTGATCGTCCACGGCGCCCTGATGATCGAACCGACCGAAACCGAAAGCCGACGGGACCTGGACCTTTTCATCGAGGCGATGAAGACGATCGCCCGGGAAGCGGCCGAGACTCCGGCCGTCCTCAAGGACGCTCCGCACCAGACGTATGTCCGGCGCCTGGATGAGACCGCCGCGGCCCGGAATCCCGTCGTGACCTGGGAGCGCGAAAAATCCTGATGAGCCTTCAAAGTCTGATCCTCAACCTGCATCGTTTCTGGGCGGACCAGGGATGTTATCTGGCCCCGACCTACGACCTTGAAGTCGGGGCCGGGACGATGACTCCGGATACCTTTTTCCGGGTTCTCGGCCCGCGGCCGTGGCGGACGGCTTATGTTCAGCCGGCCCGCCGGCCGACCGACGGCCGGTACGGGGAGAATCCCAACCGCGTTCAGAAACACCATCAGTACCAGGTCATCATCAAGCCGTCGCCGGCCGACATTCAAAACGTCTATGTCGAAAGCCTTCGGGCCTGCGGAATCGACCTCCGCGATCACGACCTGCGCTTCGACGAGGACGATTGGGAGTCGCCGACGATCGGAGCCTGGGGTGTGGGCTGGCAGGTGATGCTCGACGGGCTCGAAGTCTCGCAATTCACGTATTTCCAGCAGGCCGGCGGCCTGGAGGTGTCCCCGATCCCGGTGGAGATTACCTATGGACTGGAACGGCTGGAAATGTTCATCGAGGGAAAGGACGACATCTACGACCTCCAATGGTCCGACGACGTCACCTACCGCGACCTCCGTCTGGCCGAAGAGCAGCAGTTCTCCGACTACAACTTCAACCGGGCCACGGTCAAATCCCTGCGGGATCAGTTTGTCCTGGCGGAAAAGGAAGCCCAGATGCTGGTCGAAAAGCGTTTGCCTCTTCCGGCCTATGACCAATGCCTTAAATGCAGCCATTGTTTCAACCTCCTCGACGCCCGGGGCGCGATCAGTGTCACCGAGCGGGTCAAGATGATTGCCCAGATCCGGACCCTGGTCTCCCAGGTGGCCCGGGTGTTCACTTCCCCGGAACCGGAAACGGAAGGGGCGGCCTGATGGAATTCCTGCTCGAAATCAACGTTGAAGAGATGCCCCTGGCGCACGTCCGGTCGGCTCTTTCGGACATGTCCGAAAAGCTGACCAGGGACCTCGCCTCGGCCCGGATTCCCTGCGAGGGATTGCGGACCTTCTCCACAACCCGGCGGTTGATCCTGACGGCCGAGCTGGCCCCCGGCCAGGCCGACCGCGACGAGTTGGTCACCGGGCCGCCGAAGGCGGCCGCTTTTGCGGCCGACGGCTCTCCGACTCCAGCCGCCCTGGGTTTTGCCCGGAGCATAGGGGTGGCCGTATCCGACCTCCAGGTGATCAAGACCGAGAAAGGCGAGTATGTGGCCGTCCGCAAAGCCACTCAGGGACGTCGGACAACCGAAATCCTCGCCGAAGCCCTTCCGGCGATCATCGCTTCGCTTTCATTTCCAAAACCGATGCGCTGGGGAACGGGCTCGCTCCGTTTTTCCCGTCCGATCCGGGGATTGCTCTCGATTCTGGACGGCGAAGTTGCGCCCTTTTCCCTGGACGGGTTGGTCTCCGGAAACCGGACGACAGGCCACAAGCTCCATGCTCCGGAGGCGTTTGTCGTCCGTTCCTTCGAGGATTACCGGTCCGGGCTGCGCGAGCGCCGGGTGATCATCGATCCCGAAGAGCGGAAATCCTCCATTCTCTCGCAGATCGCCGCCCTGCTCTGGCCGCTGAAAGCCGAGATCTATCCCGACCCGGCTTTGTTGGACAAACTGGCCAACGATGTCGAGTCGCCGTTTGTCGTCATGGGATCCTTTCCGGAGGCGTTCCTCCATCTGCCTCTGGACGTGTTGAGCACGGCCATGCGCGAGGGTCAAAAGCTTTTCTCCGTGGTCAAATCGGGAAAACAGCTGCCGCTGTTCCTCGGCGTGGCCGATGTCGTGGCCGACGCCCGGGGCTTCATCAAGAGCGGCCACGAACGCGTCCTTAAAGCCCGCCTGGCCGATGCCCGGTTCTTCTGGGAGCAGGACCTCAAAAACGGATTTCAAAAGAGCGCTTCGCGGCTGAAGCAGGTTCTCTTCCAGGAGAAGCTGGGATCCTATGAGGACAAGGCCAAACGGCTCGAAAAGCTCGTGGCCTACCTCTGCGGAAAGATCGAAAACTGCAAGAAAGCCGCCGAATTGGCCCAGGCCGCCTCGCTGTGCAAAGTCGATCTTGTGACCGACATGGTCCGGGAGTTTCCTTCGCTCCAGGGCACAATGGGCGGATTGTACGCCAAAGCCGAGGGGTTATCCCAGCCCGTGGTCCGGGCGATTTCCGAACATTACCTTCCGGCGGGAGCGGACGACTCTTCGCCGTCCAGCCTCGAAGGAGCCCTTCTTTCCCTGGCCGACAAGATCGACTCGATCGTCGGCGTCGTCGGAATCGGCGTTCCGACATCGGGCTCGAGCGATCCTTTCGGGCTGCGGCGAAATGCCCTCGGCGTCTGCAAGATCATTCTCGACAAGAAGCTCGGCCTGCCGTTCGACCGACTTCTGGAAAAATCCATTTCCTTCTACGGCGACAAGCTGAAGCTGCCCAAGGCTGAAATTCTGGAGCGCCTCCGGGAGTTTTTCTCCGGCCGGTTGCGCTATCTTTTGGAACGGGAAGGAATCCGTTATGATTTGATCAATGCCGCGCTCGGGGCGGGGATGGGAGATGTTTACCATACCGCTCTCCGGGCCCGGGCTTTGGACGCCCTGAAAGACGGCCCGCAATTTGAACCGCTGATCCTGATGGCCAAGCGGGTCGGCCATATCCTGGCCGGACAGAACCCGCCTTCGGTCAATCCTTCCCATTTTGTCGAAAAGGCCGAACGGGAGCTGTACGCGACGTCCGGAATCATCGTGGACAACGTCACCCCGATGATCGCCAAGGGCGATTTCGTCCAGGCTCAGAAAATCGTCTTCCGGCTCCAGCCCGTCCTCAATATTTTCTTCGAGAAAGTGATGGTCATGGCCGAGGAAGCCAAGCTCCGGAAAAATCGCCTGGCCCTTCTGGCGGAGATCCGCAAGACGATGCTCCAGATCGCCGACTATTCGCAGGTGGTGGTGGAAGGCGAAAAGGGGAGCCGCTAAGGCCTCCCGCTCGTCTCTCTTCCTGTTCAGTGAAGGGGAAAAAGGGCGGGGATTCCGATCTCCCGGAGCGTCCGGTCGAGGTCGGATTCTGAAAACGGCTTGAAAAGAAAGGCGGCCGGACAGGTTTCCCGGGCCCGGGCCAGCAGGACTTCATCGGATTGGGCCGTGACAAAAACGAGCGGCAAGCCGAAATGGTCCCGGATCTCGGCGGCCGCCTCGATTCCGTCTCGGCGCCCTTTCAACCGGATGTCCATGAGGATCAGGTCGGGAAGAAAAGCCCCGGTTTTAATGACGGCGTCATCGGCTGTGGCGGCGATACCGACGACGAAGTACCCGAGGTCTTTCAGCATGTAGGCGGTGTCCCGGGCCAGCAGCAGCTCGTCCTCGACGATTAAAATCCGCCGGCTCCGGGAGGCTTTTCCGAGCGGCGAGGACAGGCTCATTTCTTCGCGCGTTTTCCCCGGTCAGAACCGGATGACGATTTCGGTCCCGCCGTTGTTCCGCATCTCCAGGGTGCCGTCGATTTGCCGGGTGAGATCGCGGACGATCTCCAAACCGAACGAGTTTTGATCCTCCCCGAGGGCCGCTTCGGGGAATCCGATGCCGTCGTCCTTGACCTTCAGCTCAAACCGGTCCTCCTCGATTCGAACCAGCCGGGTGAGGATGCCGCCTTCCCGTCCGGCCGGGAAGGCATGCTTCAAGGCGTTGGTCACGAGTTCGTTGACGATCAGGCCGACGGGAATCGCCCGGTTGATATCGAGGAGAATGTCCCGAGCTTCGACGCGAAGAGTCACCCGTCCGGAAAATTCCCGAAAGGCGGACAGGAGATGGGTGCCCATGCCTTCGAAATAATCGCCCATTTCGATCTGGGCGAAATCGCCCGTCTGGTAGAGCTTCTCGTGAATGAGAGCCATGGAGCGGATGCGGTTCTGGCTGTCGGCCAGAGCCGCCTTGGCCTTGGCGTCGTCCAGCCGCCGGGATTGGAGCCGGAGGAGACTGGAAACGATCTGGAGGTTGTTTTTGACCCGGTGATGGATTTCCCGGAGCATGACTTCCCGCTCTTTCAGGGATTGGCGGATTTTTTCTTCGGCGGCTTTCTGCTCGGTGACATCCCGGCCCGAGGAGAGGGCTCCGATGACCCGCCCTTCCGCGTCCTTGAGAACCCGGCACCACCAGGCCAGGAGCCGCTTTTCTCCGTC